>NZ_JH636435.1:1482134-1482825 GCF_000255655.1 Schlesneria paludicola DSM 18645
CCTGATTGGGACGCACGATCTCAACATCTCGCAAAAGGTACGGGTAGATCTTGTGCCCGACCGCTCGCTGTGTCGTCCGAGGACTCGGGGCAAGAGACTTAAGCCCCATTTCTCTCAGTAATCGCTGTATTTTCTTGCGATTGACCAACTCACCATGCCGTGCCAGATGAGACACCATCCCGCGACTGCCCAGATGCGGATGTTGGAGATACTGCTCGTCAATCAGTCGCATCAAACGAAGATCTTCTTCGCTCACGCTGACCGGTTCGTAATACACGTTCGAGCGATGCAGGCCCAGCAGCGCGCACTGCCGACGAATGCTCACGAAGCGATCGCTCGGATCAATCCAAGACCGACGTTCAGCCACCGTGCTCGGCCACTTTTTTTTTGAGCCAATCGAGCTCAACCTTCAGTCGACCGATTTGTTCATAGAGCTCTGCGGAACTCGGTTCGTCGGTGGTGGCCTTGCTCGCTGAAGGACTCTCGAAAATCGAAATCGCTCCTTCCAACAGCTGCTTTTTCCAAAGTGCAATCTGCGTCGCATGAACTTTATGAATCGATACCAATTCGCTCGTCGTCTTCAATCCACGAATCGCATCCAAGGCAACTTTCGCCTTAAATGGTCCGTCGAATTTACGTCTGCTCCGAGGCACGGTTGTCTCCCGCTCAATTGCTCGACACGATGCCTCAA
>NZ_JH636435.1:1831231-1937423 GCF_000255655.1 Schlesneria paludicola DSM 18645
TGCACAACAACAGAGAAACGAAGTAGCAAAGCCACAATGAAGAAAACACCTCCAGAAGCGAGGTTGCGAGCGGATGACACAATCACTGCCGAACTCACCCCTGAGGCGGCGGATCGAGTTCAATCACAAGATCAGTAGGACCAAAGTCGACGGCGACTTCCAAGGTTGAAGCGGTCTCACTATAGGGAGCAAACAGCCGCTGATGCGCAGCCCACCGCTTGCGTTCCTCGTCCGACAGCATTGCCGCTGCCTCACCCATTGGTACGTTCAGACGAATCGACACGCGATGCTGCCCTGCAACAGCACCGGCCCGTCCATCACCGCCGAAACCGAGAAAGGTGACGTTCGAGAAGTTACCATCGGCCCCCACGCTGGCCACAGACTGCACGTTTTTCTGTTCGAGCGAATGCAGCGTCAACGAAAAGGTTGCTGGCAGCGGGCGGCCACCCTTAAAAACAACGCTTCCCCGCACGGGGAACAACTCGAATTCGTCATTCATGCCACGACCGCAGCCAACCAGCAACAGAAGCGGCAAACACCACCAACAGGTGACACGACCGCCGCAGGGAATTGCATTCGCCACACGCGCAATCCTTGAAGAGCCAGAGAACAAGACTGCCGACACGAACTTGCCCAGGACGCGGCAGTTCAATTGTCACTACGCAGGGTTCCTCCCCCCGCGCGAGACGCAAGGGCGCCGTAGACTCCTTCCTGACCGGCGCTGCCGTTGTCGATATTGGCACTCAGCGACCGCACACTACCGTCCGCCATGGCAAACTGAGCAAATCCGCCTACATGCCAGCTTCCAAAGGTCGTTTGAACAGTCCAGCAACCGCTGCCCGTAAAGCGCGAGTTCGTAATCATGGGGTGATTCCGTCCTGCAAACCGCATGATCCCATCCCCGTTGTAACCTGTCAGAACCGTGGATTCCGACCAGCGTGCCGAACTGCAGCCATTGGCCGTTGTGGCCGCATTAAAGTCGATCAACTCTGCACTGAGGAACTTCTCACCGAAAAGAATCGTGTTCGTCAATCCATCCGTAATGTCCTTGAGTCCACGGGAATAGCGGAACGAGATGTCACAGGCGCAGCCGCAAGATGGACCCAGATCGGAAGACGATGGACTTCCATCACAGCCTGGCTGTGCACGGCATTCTGCAACCTTGCCCGTGACGGGATCCATCGCTCGCAAAAAGGGCCCGTTCATGACGTTCATAAGCAAATCACCCGCATTGGCTGCTTCGATCGCGACATACACCGAACCACCGTTCGCACCGTAGTCAGAGCGACCGGTAGGACCGCGTGGTTTATCGAGGGGAATCCCGGCAGTGGTCTGGCCAGGAGCCAACGGCAGCGAAGCAGGGCAGGCACTCGGCTCGTTCGCGAAACTCTGCCCCTCGTCGAAGCAGTGGGCACTTCGGATGGTCGGACAATAGAACAGCGGAATCTCGACACCTGCCTTCAGCGGGTCGTAAACGAATCCACCGGGCCCCATACTCATTCCCTGCACACAGTACCGCTTCTTGACATCCCAGTTGCTGTAAGTCGGCGCCTGATCAAGATAGGGCAGAATCATCACCGCCCAACTGGCCCAGCCACGACTCAAATCCAGCGGCGGAAGCCCCCCATAGGTGCTTTCGAAGTTGTGAGCGGCCAGAGCGATCTGCTTCAGATTGTTTTTGCACTGCATAACCCGAGCGGATTCGCGAGCCTGCTGCACGGCAGGCAGCAGTAGCGCCACCAGAATCCCAATGATCGCGATCACCACCAGCAATTCAACCAGAGTGAACCCACCACGTGTGGAACGCTGCACCGTCCGACTTCTCAGCATGTGACCTCCTCGCCCCGCGTAATCGACGCGGAGTATCCTGAATGACACGAACAAGACACGATGAATGAAACATGTCGCTCACCGCGAACTGACCAACCCCGCTAAGCTCTTTCTCACGGCGGTCGCACAAGCCTTTCAGACCCCAATCAGCGGCAGACAATCGGAAACAGAATTAAAATTAAACAAAACCAAGAACAGTCAATCAATATCAAACACACCCAATGCGATGAACGCAAAAAACACGCCGTCACATGGCGTATTCGAATTAAAATCGACCACAAAAACCAATGAACAACATGCACTTTTGAACACAACAGGCCAATGCATTAAGAAGAACTTAAGCGTCATCAAGAAAAAGAGTTACGACCAGCTGGACGAAGACGTTCGTTTTTTGCCATTTCGGCAAGAATTTGCGGAGTTTTTTTTATCGGAACAGCCACAGCCCATCCGTGTCCGCTTGGTTCACCTGCACGACCGAATGCAAGCACATCACTCACTTTGGAAGTCTAAGCGGCACATCAACACAGTCGCCGCGCAGGCAACGCATCTCAACAGCAGTCACCTGAGACCTCGGCCCGGTTCGCTGTTGCCAGAGCCCGGAATGTCGTCGATCTCTCACGGATGCGGAATTCCTGGCGCGGAATTCCTGGCGCGGAATTCCTGGCGTCGAAGATGACCTCGAGCGACTCAGCGGAATTGCAGCGAATCGAGGCGTGTCAAAACACCGCGGCCCGCAAACCATACCCACGTGACTTTCGCACGAACCGCTGGCTGACACGATAAAAAAATCGGCCATCAATGCACAAAGCGAGGTCCGAAAACCCCGCTTTGTGCATTGATGGCCGACCGACGCGTAACGCGCCTATTTTTCGATTTGCTGGAGTGAGTAAGCAATGGCGGACTTCAACTCTTCGTCCTTCGTCGAGTCCATCAGGCGATGGAGTTCAGCCCCGGATCGTTTTGCATAGGGACCGATTTCACCCAGAGCGTAGACGGCTCCGACACGAACCTTCGATACCGGATCACCCGTCGCCTTCATGAGTGCCTGGACCGCCTCGGGAGACTGTGGGGCGAGCTCGGCGAACGAGTAAGTCGCCAGCCACCGCACATTCTCATCTCGCTCCGACAGGCACGACAGCAGACATTGCAGTGCCTGCAACGACCAGTCGTCGTGGCGGATCAGAACTTCGGCAGCGCGAAGTCGAATCTGCCCATCTCGATCGTTCATGCTGGCGGCCAGCGATCCGAGAACTTCATTTGCCTGGGGTCCCATTTCATCCAAGACCGCAACACTGAATGATCGCAGGCTGGCATCCCGAGACTTGAGCGATGCCGTCACCACGGCCGCGGACTCGCCGGTCGTCAAATTCAGCCGAGCCATTGCGAGCGCGGCATGAACTCGTACGAACGCATCCTCATGCTTCAGCATTTGTCGCAGAAGCGGTTCCGCTGCGCGCCCGTCTCCTCCCAACTGCCCAATCCGGTGTAGCCCCTGCTTCAAGGATTCCGAGTCTGCAAGATCCATTCCCCCCAATACGTCGCGCAATTCGCCGTCCGCTTGTGGACAAGTCGCCGTTAACCCCTGCTGCGACTCGTGATGCGCTCCACTCTTTTTCTCTGAAACTCTGGTGACCGCCAGCTTCTTTTCGGAGACTGGCTTTTCCTCGAACAGTGAACTCTCGTCCTCAGTTCGGGTATTTGTGGCTTTGGCCTCGGCCAGATCGTCGTCCCATGAGTGCGCCGCCTCTGCCTTTCGTGGCTTTTCCTTGCGAGCGACTGGTTTGTCACTCTCCGAGAGGGGCGACTCGTCTTCTGTTGGCTCAGAAACGATGGCTGACTTCACCGATTTGGATTCCGGTTGCGTTTCGGTATCGAGCCAATCGGCGATGTCGTCATTCTCTTCGATCTTGGCGACTTCTTTCTTTACCTGCACGACGTTCTTGCGAGACGACGGCTTCGTCTCGGCAACCGCGTCGACTTCCTCATCGACCTCTGGCTTGGCAACCTTTTTCACCGGTTTCGTCGCGGTCGGCTTTTCCATTTTGTCGACGAAGGAATACAGGTCGTCATCGGCCGTGGAGGCACTGGCTTTAGGCTTCGCAGGCTTGGCCGGCTTCGTGCTGCCCGCCAAGGCGATTTCATCTTTTTCGTTGCTGCCCGATTCCACACGCGTCTCTGTCGCAGGCTTTTTCTTCTTTGCGGTTTCCGCTGCCGTGAACTTTTCATGTTCAGCGTCAATCGCTTTCGACTTCGACTTGGTCGCGCTGGCCGTCTTGATGTCCTTATCCTTGTCCTTCGACTTCGAGTCCTTTGCAACAGCGCTCTCTTTGCTGTCTTTGGACGCAGAGTCTTTGGACTTCGATGGCTTCGAGTCAGCGACTTCGACAGACGACTTTTTCCTGGGTGTCTTTTCGTTCAGTTTCTTTTCAGCCGCTGCGATCTCTTCTTCCGTCCGTTTTTTGGACGACGTTTTGGCGAGCCAATCTCGAGTTTGAGCGCAGCCACTCAGATCTCCCAACATGGCCGCCAATAACAACAATCCGAAGGGGTGATACCACTTGTTCATGTCACAACCTTGTGAACCGCATTCGGGGGTTGGTAAAACGCCATGGTGAGCTTCGGCAAACCCGGCCTAAACCAGTAGAATATTTGACTTGTTTCAATGTATCGGTTGCGACGGTCGTAAGAGTTCAACGGATCAGGACTGCTTCTCAGTTAACGGCAGAATTCGCGGAACAGTTTGCGCAATATTCCCACCTTCGAATCCCGCCGCGCGTCATCCATAAGGCCAGTCACGTGACCAACGATACTGCCGATCCTGTAAGTTCTTCGCCTGAATCGCTGGACCGGTACAGCCGTCAAATGCGATTTTCCGGAATTGGTGTCGAGGGACAGGAACGAATTCGGGCATCGAAGGTCCTGCTATGCGGGTGCGGTGCACTCGGAACAGTACTCGCCGATACCTTGGTCCGAGCGGGAGTGGGGTTGCTGCGGATTGTCGACCGCGATTTCGTCGACCTGACCAATCTGCAACGACAGGTCCTGTTCGATGAACGCGATGTCGAAGAACACCTTCCCAAGTCCATCGTCGCGGCCAACAAGCTGGCGCGCATCAACTCGCAAGTGAAGCTCGAACCGATTGTGGCGGACATCGACAGTCGTAATGCGATGGACCTGGCGTCAGGAGTCGACTTGATCCTGGATGGAACGGACAACTTCGAAGTTCGCTTCCTGATGAACGACGTGTCGCTTGAGACCGGCATTCCCTGGATCTATGCCGGTTGTGTCGGCAGCCACGGCCAAACGATGACCATCTTTCCCAACCAGTCCCCCTGCTTGAGATGCCTGATCGAAACGCCGCCGGATGCCGGTGCGGTTGAAACCTGCGACACGGCCGGCGTGATCGGGCCCGCGATTCACCTGATCACGTCGATCCAGGCCACGATGGCACTCAAGATTCTCGCAGGCAAACGAGAGTTGATTCCGCCACAACTGACGATCGTGGATATCTGGGACGGCACATTTCGCAATATGAATGTCGCGAACCTGCGAGAAAAGAGCCAATGCCCGGCCTGTATTCAAGGACGGCGCGATTGGCTGCATGGACGTCACGCCTCACAATCGACCGTGCTCTGCGGACGAAACTCCGTCCAGATTTCACCCGCGTTTCCGGCTCAACTACCGCTCGAGGAACTGGCACGCCGGCTCGAACTCTCGGGAAAGGTGACTCGCAACCCCTATCTGGTCCGTCTCACCGTGCTCGATCCCCCATGTGAGATCACTGTGTTCCGCGATGGTCGGGCAATTATTCAGGGAACCAACGATATCAGCGTCGCCCGCGGACTTTACGCGCGGTTTGTCGGTGCCTGATCGAAGGGCCGCCAGGTGTACCGTGCATGAATTCCCGCATTTCATCCTGCGGGAATGCGAACCTGACGCGAGCAGCATTTGACGCCTGCAGACGCCGCTGCCACACTGCCCAATACGAAGAACCAATCGTTGAAGTGCTCTGGGGAATTGAGAATGGTGTTGATGTTACGAATCGTACTTGCCATGTTCGTCGCTGTAATGGCGTGTCCAGTCTTCGCGGACCAATGGCCCAACTGGCGCGGTCCTGCGAACGACGGTCTCTGCTCAGAATCGAATCTACCAGTTGAATGGAACAAGACCAAAAACATGGCCTGGAAGATCGCACTTCCCGGTCCCGGTGGTGCCACGCCGGTTGTCTGGGACGACCGAATCTTCCTGACCTCAACCGATCCCGATGGACAGCTCTTGCTGCTGGCCTACACGCGGGAGGGAAGCGAGGCGTGGCGACAAATTGTCTCGCATGGAAATAAAAACGTCCGCGGCGACGAAGGCAATTCGGCGTCTCCCTCTCCGGTCACCGATGGCCAGCATGTCTGGGCATTTTTCGCGAATGGAATCCTGGGCTGTTATACGGTGGATGGAATCGAAGTCTGGAAGTTCGACGTCCAGGATCGCTATGGCAAGTTTGACATTCAGTTCGGGCTGACATCCACCCCCGTCTTCGACCAGGGAATCCTGTACCAGCAACTGATCCACGGTGACGGCGATGCCAACACACGTGAAGCCTGTGTCTTCGCCATCAACGCGTTGACAGGCCGCGAGGTCTGGAAAGTCAATCGGCCAAGCGACGCGATCGCCGAGAATGAGCATTCGTACGCTTCCCCGATCATCTACAACGATGGCCAGCAAAAATTCTTACTGTCGCACGGTGCCGACTTCGTTGTGGCACACGACCTGACAGACGGACATGAACTCTGGCGCTGCGGCGACCTCAATAAGAAATCAAACTACGACCGAACACTGCGATTCGTCGCATCACCTGCCGTCGCGAAGGGGATCATTCTTGTTCCCAGTGCGAAGAAGGGACCGATTGTCGCACTCAAGCCGAACGGACATGGTGACATTACCACCAATCCGGAATTCCATCTGTGGGCCTCTGCACGAACGCCCGACGTTCCATCGCCCCTCATCGTCGGGGATCTCGTTTATCTCTGTATGGAGAATGGGGACCTTGCCATCCTGCGAAAGAACACCGGTGAACAACTCGACTATCAGCGAACAAACCGGCAGCGTCACCGGTCGTCACCCGTCTATGCCGATGGCCGGATCTATCTGACCGCACGCGACGGGCGAACCACGGTCGTCAAGGCGGGCGAAAAGGTTGAAATTCTGGCCGAGAACGACTTGGAAGAAGACATTTCGGCCTCTGCGGCGTTCTCGAATGGCGTCATTTATTTGCGAACGTTCAATCATTTGTGGGCCATTCAGAAAAAGTAGATCGTTCGATGAACCAGATTGTTCCGCCCCGTTTTCTGTTTCGATGGTCCTTCACAGCCAAAAAGCTCGATCACCTGCCCTCAACGACGGGCCGATTGCTCGATTTACCGAACGACTGTGCCCTCCCCAGTATCGGTGAGCTTGATCAGCACTCCGATTTTGCCCTCGTGAAGCTCGCTTGGAATGATCGAGGCCTGGCGCTCAGCCTGACGGTGTCCGGAAAAACACGTCAACCAGATTGTGTTGCCAGCGAATTGCTGCGCTCGGATGGAATTCGGATATGGATCGACACAAGAAACACCCAGACGGTCCATCGCGCGACAAAATTCTGCCATCAGTTCGTCCTATTGCCAGCGGGTGGTGGGCGGAAACGAACCGAGCCCGTAGTGGAATCGCTGGCGGTTGCCCGCGCACGTGAAGAGACCATGCTGCCGGCGGTCGAGCTTGTTCAAATTCAAGCTGAATCCACCACCAATGGATACTGGATCGACGCCTGGTTTCCTGCCGAAGTCTTCACAGGCTTTGATCCGGCGACCAGCCCGCGGCTGGGATTTCACTATCGGGTCCTCGATGCGGAATTGGGCGATCAAACACTGGCAGTCGGCAGCGAGTTTCCCTATGACTCCGATCCAAGCTTATGGCCGACGATCGAGCTGATCGCGTGAATGACCCTGATTTACGGCGAAAGAGACCAATGCTGACGGAACATTCGATCACAATGCGCGTCCGATACTGCGAAACGGATGCGATGGGATTTCTGCATCATTCGCAGTTTTTTAACTTCTTCGAGCAAGGCCGAACGGAGCTCTTGCGTGCACAAGGCGGTTGCTACCGCGATATCGAAGAATCGGGTTTGTTTCTTGTCGTGGCAAAACTTCAGTGCCAGTACCATTCACCGGCGCGCTATGACGATCTCCTGACGCTCGTCACCAAAGTCGATAACATTTCGGCAGTCAAAATCGAGCATAGCTACAAGCTGTACTGTGGTGACAAGCTGCTCGCGTCCGCAAAAAGTACGCTGGCCTGCGTCGATCGCGAAGGAAAGATCCAGCGGCTGCCTGATTCGATCTCGGCCCACTGACGCAATTGCCGAAATCCACCGATCTGATATTGTGCGGCATCTCGATTCTTCGCAAATTCTATGCATGTGGGCGACAACGCGACATTCCCGGCAGGCAAGGCCCGAATTCGCGCGTCTGCCTTCGTCATGGATCTCGAACAATTAAGTTCACGCTCAATCCGCGACTACTGTTCCAGGCCAAACGATGATGGATGCGTTGGCACAATTCTGGCATCTGACCAAGGCGTGTGGCCGCCCGGCCAGTGCGCGCATCTCGCGCTGGCGAGCGTTGGCACAACAGATCATCACTCTCGCAGATTCTTTCGTCGATCTGAGCGACAGAGAACTGCAGTCTCGATCGAAAGATGTCCGGTGGCGGTCGAAAAGTGGCAGTTCGTTGCGATTGTTGATGCCGGAAGCCTACGCGCTCGTTCGTGAAGCATCGCGGCGCGTTCTGGGGCAAAAGCACTATGCCGTCCAACTGATGGGAGGCATTGGACTCTTCGAAGGCGGTTTGGCGGAAATGCAAACCGGCGAAGGAAAGACACTCACAGCAACATTGCCCACGTTCCTACGTGCACTTCCCGGCCGTGGATGTCACGTCGTCACCGTGAACGACTATCTGGCGCAGCGTGACTGTGATCTGATGCGTCCCGTCTACGAAATGCTCGGCATGACGGTGGGATGCGTGATCTCGGATAGCGAGCCCGACCAGCGTCGTCGCGCCTATGGAAAAGACATCACGTACGCCACCAGCCGAGAAATCGGATTCGATTTCCTGCGTGACCGCCTGAAAGTCGGATCGAAGCTCGACGAAGCCCATCGACACCGCGTCTTCGATCAAACTGAAGACACGGATGATGGCCCCGTTCAGCGCGGACACTACTTCGCCCTCGTCGACGAAGCCGACAGCGTTCTCATCGACGACGCCGTCACGCCACTCATCATCGGCTTGGAACGCGACAAAACGACCGCAACAGAAGCAATCCTCAGTTGGGCGCGCGATCTGGTTCCCCAGCTATTGCCGGCGGAAGACTTCCTGTTCGACCCCAGCAAACGAACAGTCGAGCTCACCAACGCGGGAACTCGTAAGGTGGTGCTGACGGACAAACCGTCGCTGCTCAGTTCGTTCGATACCGAGAAGCTTTACGTTCACGTCGAACAAGCGGTTCGTGCACGGTATGCGTTCGAAAAAGGTCGTGATTACGTCATCACCAAAAAGCAGGAAATCTCGATCGTCGACGAAAGTACCGGCCGAACGCTGGAAGGACGAAAGTGGCAGGCCGGCCTGCATCAGGCGATCGAATCAAAAGAACGGGTCCCGATCACGAAGGAAACAGGAGAGGCCGCCCGAATTACCGTGCAGACTTTTTTTCGCCGCTACGAGAACATCGCAGGCATGACGGGAACCGGAGTACAGGCGACGAAGGAATTTCAGCATACATATGGACTCGGTGTCACCACAATCCCCACGCATCGGCGCTGTGTTCGTCAAGGACTGCCGACCCGAATCTTCGCGACACAGGAAGCCAAACGAAACGCGGTTGTTCCCGAAATTATTCGGCTGTATGACGCAGGACGCGCGATCTTGATCGGAACGCCCTCGGTCGAAGCGTCCCAAGTTCTTGGAAATGCCCTGCGTGAACGAAATATCGAATGCCTGATTCTGAACGCCCTGTTCGATGAAGTGGAAGCCGAGATCGTGGCACAAGCCGGTCAGCCGGGGCGCATCACTATCGCAACCAACATGGCTGGTCGCGGAACCGACATCCATCTGCACGAGGACGTTCGCAAGAATGGCGGACTGCACGTCATCGCGACAGAAATGCACACCAACCGGCGAATCGATCGACAACTTGTTGGACGTGCGGCTCGGCAGGGCGATCCAGGTTCGTTTCAGTTTTGGCTCTCGCTGGAAGACGAACTGTTTCGTTACCTCCCCGAGAAAACGCTGAAACGAATTCAAGCACGAGCCAATCCCAATTCCGCAGGAGAACTCTCACGCAGTTGGCTTCGCACCTTTCAGCGCACTCAGCGTACAATCGAGAACCACGAACGCAAGCACCGTTCTCGCATGCTGAAGCAGGAAAAATCCCGCGAAAAAATGTGCCAGGCCATGGGGCTCGACCCTTACCTCGAACTGGCCGAGTGACATGCCACAATCACTCGGCAATCAAAAATGTCCGCCTTCAATTGATACTCTGTGTCTCCGTGTCTCTGTGTCTCCCTCACCCCCGCTGGGCCCACCTCTCAGTTTCGCGCACTTCGGGCACACATTGGATGGTGATGGAGACACAGAGACTCGGAGACGCAGAAGAGACCACAAACCCTGAACCGCGGTCCACTCGGGACGCGATGTTTCACCCGGAAGAGTCCATGCTTCAAGATTCTCTCGCCCAACTTCTTCAGCGTTGGCAGGCCGGTGACTTGGCCGCCGATCGCCTGGAACACGAACTTCGTTCAGCTCTGGCAATGACAACGTCAACTCTAGACGTTCGTGTCGACCTCGATCGCCAGCGACGTTGTGGATTTCCGGAAGTGGTCTACGCACCTGGAAAAACGGTCGACACCATTCGGTCGGTGTTCCGAGAACAGTTCCTCGCCGGACAAAATTCGCTGGCCACTCGGATGACACCAGATCAGGCGGCCGCAGTGCAGGCCGAATTTCCGACATCGGTATTCAACCCCGTTGCGAGAACAATAGTTCAGATTAATCAGACCTCGCCACCGAATGGACGCGTCATTGTCGTGTCGGCCGGTACGAGTGATCGTCCCATCGCCGAAGAAGCTCTTGAAACGGTTCGCTGGATGAACTGTCAGGCAGAACTGATCTTGGACGTGGGAGTCGCGGGGCCGCAGCGCTTACTGGCCCAAACTGATCGCCTGGCAACCGCTGACGCCGTGGTGGTAGTGGCAGGCATGGAAGGGGCACTGCCGTCGGTCGTGGCCGGCTGGGTCGCCGTTCCCGTGATCGCTGTGCCGACAAGTGTTGGATATGGAGCCCACTTGGGTGGGTTCGCGCCTTTGCTCGGGATGCTGACAAGTTGCGCGGCCAACGTGGCGGTCGTCAACATCGACGCCGGATTCAAAGGCGGCTATCTTGCGGGCTTGATTGCTCGTCAAACTCGACGTCCTACGGCATGCCTGGCGGAAGGTTCATAATGGCAGAAATCCCGAAAATCCAACTTGTCAGCAGCTTGCCTCAGGCTCCCAAGCGTGCGGACGATGCCCACAAGGGGGATTGCGGACGGGCTTTGATCTTCGCGGGCAGTCGCGGCATGAGTGGTGCCGCGTGTTTGTCCGGAACGGCTGCACTGCGCGGGGGCGCGGGACTTGTGACCGTAGCGGTACCTGTCGGGATTGTGCCCATCGTTGCCTCGTATGAGCCTTCCTATCTGACGCTCGGCCTGCCTGAAGACATCCATGGTCGAACGCATCAGTCCGCACACGAACCACTCCTGGCGGCACTCGCACAAAAGTCGGCGGCCGCCGTGGGACCTGGACTCGGGCAATCTGCAGGTCTGCAAGAACTCGTCACAAGTCTCTACGAGTCCATTCCGGTCCCGTGTGTCTTCGACGCGGATGGCCTGAACTTGCTGGCAAAGCGGCCCTACCTCTTGCGCCGTGCCCCCGATGCCCCTGCGAGAATTCTGACGCCGCATGTCGGTGAGTTCAGTCGCCTGACAGGCGAAGACGCCAATTCGATCCAAGACCATCGAACGCAGTTCGCGGCTGCGTTCGCCAAAACGCACAACGTGATCCTTGTCCTCAAAGGACAGAACACCGTCGTCACCGATGGCACACGGGTCGCCATCAATACGACAGGGAATAGCGGTATGGCGACGGGGGGAACGGGCGATGTCCTGACCGGACTTCTGACCGCGCTGCTCGCCCAAGGCTTACCCGCATTCGAAGCAGCTCATCTGGGCGTTTACCTCCACGGACTGGCCGGAGACCTTGCAGCGGTCGAAATGTCGAAGCAAGGATTGATCGCATCCGATCTGCTGCGATTCCTTGGTCGTGCCTGGTGCGACCTGATCCAATAGTCCGAATCACCCGACACGCCAACATGAACGTCCGCCCACCAGATTCCGCCACGCCTTAAAGCATCAAACCGCGGATCGGCTGGCCATTGTAGATCGAGTGCGGCCGAGTCTGTTCGTCATGCCAGACGGCGGTATCAGGGATCCCCAGAGCCTGATAGATTGTGGCTGCGAGATTTTCGGGCGACTCCGGCTGACTGGCGGGGTAGGCACCAATCGAATCGGTCGAGCCGATGACTGCCCCCCCGGCAATTCCGCCGCCTGCGAGCAGCACACTTTGTGCAGCCCCCCAATGATCGCGTCCAGGTAGCGGATATGATCCGGGTAGCGTCGAAACTTTGTGCGTTCGCCCAAATTCACTTCCCACCACAACCAGTGTGCTGCCCAGCAGCCCTGTGGCCGACAAATCGTCGAGCAGGGCACAAAGAGCCCGGTCAGTTGGCGGAAACAGCTTGTCTTTCAACCTGGGGAAGATATCACCATGCGTATCCCAGGTTTCATTGTTTCCAAGATTGACTTGGACCAGATTTACGCCCGCCTCAACCAGCCGGAATGCCATCAGTAGCGACCAGCCAAAACTATTGCGGCCATAGCGTCCCTGAATCGAATCCTCGGCATTCGTGACATCGAACGCGCGACGAACATCTTTGCCGGAAAGCAATGAAATAGCCGATTGACGGTGTTCGTCATACTTCTGAACGGTGGCAGACTCCTCCAGGTGTTGGCGTTGTCGATCCAGTTCGCGCAACAGGCTGGATCGATTCGCCATCCTCCCCAACCCCATGTCGGGCGATAACTTGATATTGGGCGCCTGGTAAACTCGATCATCGGCATGCTGCGGAGGCTTTTTCGTTTCGTTCGCGAACGTGAACTCGGGATACGCCCCACGCCAGAATGGATTTCCGTAGGGCGACGCCTCAATAAAGAAGGGATCACGATGACTGCCCATCTGGCCGCCATAGGCGCCCGGAATGACACCGCCAGACCAGTGTACGAGACGTTCGGGCAGCACCACGGCAGGTGGCAGATTGTCACTTCGACGAGGCAACGCATCGCCAACGATCGACGCAATCGACGGCCAATCGCTGGGCAAAGCCACTCGATCACCACGAAAGCCAGGAGAAGGAATGCTGCGGCCAGTCAGCATGTAGTAATGCCCGGCGGTGTGATCATTCGTCGGATGCGTCAACGATCGAACGACGGCCCATTGATCGCTACGCTGAGCAAGCCCCGGAAGGTGCTCACAAATCTGCAGGCCCGGCGTCTTCGTGGCGATCGGCGTGAATTCGCCGCGGACGTCTGATGGTGCGTCGGGTTTCAGGTCAAAGCTCTCATGCTGAGCAAGTCCACCGGAGAGAAAGATATAAATGCACGACTTGGCCGTGGCATGAGCGGGCGTTTCACGCGGCGTCGCCGCCTGCAGCGGTCGCAAGTGATTCAACCCAAGCCCCAATATCCCCACCGCGCCGGCTTGCACTGCCGTGCGTCGCGAGATCCCAGGATGATAAAGTCCACGATCTGCCATCGGTGATTCCCAGTTTGCTGTAATTTCCGCTTCAGCCCAACCGAAACGCCATCAACCGCCTGATAAAACAAAGAGACCTGGCTCCGCTCAGATTCAAAAACGCCATGACGCCGGGAACAGCAAGAGGCTTGTTCTCGTTACTTCAACAGCCTGCTGACACAGTGTTCGGCAACCGCCCAACATATCCATAATATCCGATGGATTTATCGCCACAACCCCGCACGTTCTAGATGTGAAGAAACGAGGTTCTAGTCGATCATGCCCCGGCGCGGGCGCCACAATACCTCGTGACGAGGCCCTTAACAGCCTGTTGAACTCGCGAGGACGGGTTCCGCCCAGATTGTAAATCGCCATGTCGCGGTAAGCACCAAGGTGACTTGTTTCTGTTCATTTAACAAACTGTTAACCATTATCGCATCGGAAGATGAAACAAATTCGAAGGATTTTGAATGACCTGCTCGAACAGACGAATTTGCGGCGGCAACATCGTTGAAATCGCAACAATCAGGATCAGAGCCGCTAGCCACCCGACACGACGGCCAATGGATTCAACCCCACCCGCAAACAGGACGAGAATGGGCACCATTCCGCCATAGATCAGACGGCCCGAGTTGTAATAGGGATACTGACGTGACGGATAAATGCATCCGCCGAAGTCATAAATCAAAGACAACCCCAGCAAGAATCCAATCGAGCCAACGATCATCGCAAAACAATAACGTCTGACGACTGCCCGCGCTTCGTCGCCTTCGGATCGCCGTCTAGACGATCCCATGGTGAGTCCGATCGGAACCATCGCAAACGTTAACCAGGCGACGAGATTTAAGAAGATCGGATCAGCCCACGATTGACCGTGCCAATTCATGTCACCGAGATAGAAACTGGTACAGAGTCGCTTCCAATACGCGAGTTCACCCGCGGGCGAAAACAAAGGGTGCAAGAAAAACTCACCCCACGGCTTAACCGTCCACCCCAGATATTCCACCTTGTCCGCCGTACCTGTCCAATCGCCAAGCCAGAACTGGTTTGTCAGCATCCACGCACCACAGGGAATCGCCACGCTCAACGTCAAGCAAATTCCCGGCCAGTACTCTGCCCATCGACCACGCCGCTGGGCAACTCGAAACCAAGTCACCAGAATCGCCGCCGCACAAAGGGCCAGAATCGCCACGTTGGTCAGTTTGACAAGCAACGCTGCTGCCACTGTCATTCCTGTCCAAAATGAACTCCGTATGGTCACGGGGTCTGTCTGCCACCGGACAAGCAACCAGAGTGCGACCAGGGCGGTCAGAGGACAGGCGACATCGCTGTTCACGCTAAAAAATGTCGTACTTGGAAAAAAGGCGAGCATCGCCGAAACGGCCATCGTGACGGTCGGCGAAAAATAGGTCCGACAGAATCGGTACGCGACGAGAATCAACGTCGCATAAAGCGGAATATTCAGAAATCGAACCCAATACGCGGCGAATGGCCCAGTGAACCCCAGCAACTCCCCCAATCGCAACCACGCCGCCGCTAGCAGGTAGTACAGGGGAGGGGAATGGGCTTCATAATTCACGTGCCCTTGCATCTGCGATTCATACCGCTTGATCAACGCCTGCTGCTGTGACGTCGGCAGAATCCAAGCCGGCGGCGGAAAGGCACCGTAGAATTTTTCTGGTGGCGAAAGGTATTCGAAGGTCCCATACAGGATCGAAACCCGCACCGTTTCGGCGTCCCATGCCTGGCCAGTCGTCGCGGGCCAATCACCCCGTGCGTACTTCACAACCAAATCAAAATGCTGACACTCATCCACATCGATAAACAGCGGTAGGCTGGCGGCCCCAAGAAAGATCCGGATCACGCCGACCAAACAGAAAAAGACGACAGACCCGCGGCAGCAGAGGTCCGTCGTCAATCCCACATCGATGGAGGAATGGCGAGCTTGCATCATTCCGACCGATCCCATGGACCACGTTTGGTTGTTGCATCAAACAATACCAAAGTGGAGCCAGATTCTCACGCGCAAGTGCAATTCGCGGCACAATCCACTCCCATGACATCCCGCCGCGGTTCTCTCCGTTCATTCACGAAATGCCCACGTATCTCGTAGTCCGTTGAGTTCTGACAGTCCATGGAATGGAACTGACTGGTGATTCTGAAACGATTGTCAGCACAATCATTGCGATGTGAATGGATCAAGAGTTGACAGGCCTACACCACAAATATAACATGAATCCAGTTGGTATTTAAATATCGGCCACGGATCACTTCCGAGCCTTCATCGCAGGGCGACTTGACGCTTACCGGATCACTGGCGGCGCATCGCGGGTTTCAGTTTCTTTCCGCATGTTTCCGTTTGGAGTTTCGTAATGCGTCCCGTTGAAGGATCGTCCCGGCCCATCAGGCCACACGGTTTCACACTGATTGAACTTCTTGTCGTGATCGCGATCATTGCGGTCCTAATTGCTCTTCTTTTGCCCGCCGTCCAGCAGGCTCGTGAAGCGGCCCGTAGAACCCAATGTAAGAACAACTTGAAGCAGTTGGCACTGGGAATTCTCAACTACGAATCATCACATTCCGTTCTGCCGCCTGGCTGGGTGGCGTCGCAAGGATTTACCTATGTCGGGGCCACGGATTCGACGACGGGTGTGAATACCCAAGGCAGCTGGGGATGGCCCGCCCTCGTGTTGCCATACCTTGATCAGGCGAACCTCTCGAATTCGCTGCAGGTTGGACTGGACGTTCGTCAGGCGCTGGATGACACGACAAAACTCGCCTTGATGCAGCAGGCCTATCCGGCTTTTAAGTGCGCTTCAGACACTGCACCGACGGTGAATGACGTCCGACAAGCGGCAGGCTTTTCGAATACGATCCGACACCTGTCAACATCGAACTACGTCGGCTGGAATTCTGGCTCTTGGGGCTGGCTTCCCGGCGACACCGCAGGGCTGGAAACCCGAAAGGGCCTGTTCACAATGAACTCAAGCACTCGGCTGCGGGATGTCACCGATGGACTCAGCAATACGCTGATGTTGGGCGAGCGGATGTACAAGTCATTCCAATCCGGTACGTGCACCATTAATTGCGCCGCGGCGGTCATTTTCGCAAATGAATGGAATAACAGTTTCGCGACGTCACGCCGAAATCCACGATACGGCAACACGAGCACCCTCGGCATGGGTGAGGGCGGGATCAACAGCATCTTTACCGGTGATCCAACCAATCCGGGCCTCAACTGTAATGCCATCTGCGCTCGTGGAGCCGCCAGCTATCACGTCGGTGGTGCTCAATACGCCTTTGGCGACGGATCCGTGCGATTTATCAGTCAAAATATCGACTGGAAACCGGATATCGCCGTCAACAGCACCTATGAACGACTGGGAGCCATGGCCGATGGTGACCCCGTTGGCGACTTCTGATGGTCGCGATCATTCAACGCAGTCTGGGTTTCAATTTATCGCATGAACCTGTCCGGAAAGGTTCCCTATGTCTCGTCAAGAAAATGATATGCCAGGCCTGATCGTCGGGCTCTTCTCGGCAACGAAAGCCGCAACTTGCGTCCCAACGTCGATTCGAGGACTGGCATCGCGAAGCCTATGGCTGGTCTGTTCCCTCACGGTCAGCTTGTCAACAATTGGATGCGGTGGCGATCTAAAGGTCGCACCCGTTTCGGGAACCGTCACACTCGACGGCTCCCCGCTTGAAAGAGCATCAGTACTCTTTGAACCAGAGACTGGACGCCCCTCATTTGGCGTGACCGATGTCCAGGGTCGATACACGCTCAACTACTCGATGAATGAACGAGGTGCCGAGGTCGGCCCCTGCACGGTGAAAATATCGACCGCCGTGCAATCCGAAGAAGACGAAGGCAAAGCCCCCAAAAAGGGTCAAAACTATGGGAACAAAGTCCCCTCGCGATACGCCAAAGATCCGGTCAAAGTCACGGTCGCACCGAAGACCAATACGATCAATATCGCGCTAACGACTCAGCCCTGACACCCCGAAACGTGCATCCCGTTGTGACATCGTCAGGACGCTGTGCATCAATCAAAATGAGATTGCTGCACAACGTTGCATCCAGTCCATGCGTCTTGAACATTGAACCGGAATGCTGGCAGAAGAAAGTCACACAAGCATTCATGGGCCTCTGAATACACAACTTCCATGGAGCCATTTTATGAATCGGCCACTGCGATTCCTTGGTCTTTTTCTTTTGATGTCCTCAGCCCTGAACGCTGCTGAGCCAAAAAAACCGAACGTCCTGTTTATCGCTGTCGACGACCTGAATGACTGGGTCGGCTTTCTAGACGGGAATCGACAAACCATCACTCCTAACCTCGACCGACTCGCCGCACGCGGGGTGAAGTTCAATCGGGCGTACTGCGCCGCACCGCTCTGTAATCCCTCTCGGGCCGCACTCATGACGGGAGTACGCCCATTTACGAGTGGCGTCTATACGAACGGCAACGATTGGCGGCCTGTGATCTCAGAGGATCTGCCACTAACGACGACGTTTCGCAAGGCGGGATATCATGTCGCGGGTGCGGGAAAGATCTATCACGAAGCGTTCGCCCGTAGGTCGGAATGGGACGAATACCTCCCCAGCCCCGGAAAAGATCCCGAGCCCACGGGCGATACCGGGGTGGGCGGCATCAAGTTCGCGCCACTCGACTGCAAGGACGAAGACCTGCGCGAGTGGAAGGTCGTGAACTTTGGCATCGAACAGTTGCAAAAGAAGCATGACAAATCGCTCTTCCTCGCTGTCGGCCTGTTCAAGCCGCACATGCCCTGGAACGTGCCACGCAAATATTATGACCTGCATCCGTTGGACAAAATTGTGCTTCCAGAAGCACCACCGGAAGATCTATCCGATGTTCCTCCTGCTGGCATTAAAATGGCCAATCCCAACGGTGATCATAAGGCCATCCTCGAATCCGGTCGCTGGAAAGAAGCGGTGCAGGCCTATCTCGCGGCGATCTCGTTCACAGACGGACAGATCGGCCGGTTGCTGGATGCGCTCGACGAAAGTCCCGAACGCGATAACACGATCATCGTCCTGTGGGGCGATCACGGTTGGCACCTTGGCGAAAAGCAGCATTGGCGAAAGTTCACCCTGTGGGAAGAAGCGACGCGTGCCCCTTTGATCTGGGTTGCACCCGGAGTGACCAAGGTGGGAACCGCCAGCGATCGCACCGTCGACTTTATGTCGATCTATCCGACACTCACCGATCTGGCCGGAATCCCGACGCCGGAGCATGTCGAAGGCCAGAGCATCCGAGCGTTGCTGGCCAATCCGCAAGCGGAATGGTCACAACACGCGGTCACCACGTTCGGGCTGAATAATCACGCGGTTCGCACGGAAGGGTGGCGATACATTCGCTACGCCAACGGCGACGAAGAACTCTACGACGAGACGGCCGATCCAAAAGAGTGGACGAATCTCGCGAGTCGCACGGAATACGCGGAGAAGAAAGCGAAGCTCGCGGCGCTTCTGCCAACCAACAACGCGCCGGAAGTCGCGAAACAAACGGCAGCGCGTGGAAACCGCAAGCAACGCGAGGGCAAAACGGTTCTCGGAGCGAAGTAAGACCGAACAGTCGTTCGTCGCACTGATCTTTCGAAAAACACCAGCGGTTGGGACGCTGCAGGTCGACCAGTTCAAAAGACGAAACAACCGGCCGAAGCATGACGATGCTTCGGCCGGTTGTGTTTTTACAATACTGATTTATCCCAGCTTGACGTCGCCGCACAAGTGCACTTCGAGCCCGAGTTCCGCCAATGCCGCCGCTTTGACGCGGGCCGCACGATGAGCCTGAGTTTCATCCGGTGCATAGACGACTTGAATATGATTCGACTGATGCCGCGCCATCATCTGATCGCGCGATACGCCGTCAAAGACCGCGTGCATGATCGGCCAGGCGGGTGTCGTTTCCTTCCAGCGTCGATCGGTTTCTTCAGCCGGTAGCGACACGACCTTGGCCGTTCCAATATCCGCTTGCAATCGCCCTTCTGCCACAAAAACGCGGCTCCAGACGATATGGCCGGGCTTACTGATTCCCTTCAGCGTTCCGCCACCCAGACGGAAATACATCGGCGGCTGACGCTCGCTGCTGGCCCCCTTCCAACCATCGATGAAGTGCGCCGGCGGCGCGGCACCGCTGATCAACAGAACCCACACATAGTCATCACCATAGGTCTGTCCCCAGCGCAAGTCGTGTAGCGTGTTTTCGGGGGAAAATCCCAGCTTACGCCATAGGCGATAGGTCACCAAACCGTCGATCCCGGCACATTCGTCGACTTCGTTGAAGTGCGGCAGGGCTTCGCCGTCGAACAGCACGCGGGTCCCATCCGCTGACTTGACCGGTGGACGATCGACGTTGTTCAACATCCCTTCAACCAGATCGCTGGCAGGAGCCAGATCCTTCAGGCCTTGCTGATACTGGATTCCAATCGAATCACAACCGAAATCATCGGCGATTCGAAGCGCCGCAATGTACATTTTGCACTGCAACAG
Organism: Schlesneria paludicola DSM 18645; assembly: GCF_000255655.1. Classification (NCBI taxonomy): domain Bacteria; kingdom Pseudomonadati; phylum Planctomycetota; class Planctomycetia; order Planctomycetales; family Planctomycetaceae; genus Schlesneria; species Schlesneria paludicola. The sequence goes on from NZ_JH636435.1 coordinate 1,851,493, forward strand.
AACCTGGCTTTCGGTCAGTTCCGTTGCTTCATCCTGACCCAACTTCAGTCGAATTCCGCGTGCGACAATCCAGTCATAGACCGCCTTCGCATCCGCGTCCGAAACTTCGCGCATCGCGGCAAATAGCGTCGACTGAGACAACCGCTCCTTGAAGCAGCCTGTCGCGTGCAGCAGATCGTCCGGAATGATCGCATTGAACATTCCCATGCAGCCTTCGTCGAAGACCCCCAGAATTGCCTTCTTGCGTCGGAAGTCGCGGGCGAATTCACGACCGAGCTTTTCGTCGGCGGAAGGCAGCTTCAGACGCGTCAAATCACGAACGTGCGAGGTGTCGTGCGTCACCCGTCCCGTCGTCAACCATTCGTGCAAGCCGGCCTTAAAAAAGCTATCGGTGAAGTCTTTACTCCACAACGATGAATACTGCACACCCTGCTTGGTCAGCGACGCATTGAGGTTCAGCAATCCGACCAGTCCCGGCCATTGGCCGCTCCAGTTCGCCAGTGTCAGGATCGGTCCCCGATGTGTCGACAGCCCCGCCAGGACGTGATGTGAGTACTGCCAGACCGCTTCAGCAACGATCAGCGGTGCATCTGCGGGAATCTCGCGAAAGACTTCGATCCCTTTTCGCTGGGAATCAATGAAGCCATGCTTCTGACGGGCATCATACGGATGGGCGCGCTTCACTGCGTAGCCTTCCGCCGCCAACGCCTTTTCAATCGATTCTTCCATCGCCGATTGAGCGGGCCAGCAGACCTGGTTGGCGGACAGTCGCAAGTCACCGCTGGCGACAAGATAGATTGTTTTTGCATTCATGATTTAAGAGAACTTTTTCGTGAGGGCCAGGTATTCAGCATAGACTTGCTCGCAAGCGCGAGCGGCCTCGGGCTGAGGGGAAACAGTGCGTGACGACAACGACTGTGTCATCGTCTTAATTGCGGAATTTGCATCAGGGAAGGCCCCCGCAGCAAGGGCACCTAGAATGGCGGCCCCCAGGGCAGGCCCTTGTTCGGTATCCGGAACGATGATCGTTTCGTTCAATACGTCGGCGCAAATCTGAAGGAACAAGGGACTGTGATGCGGCAACCCACCCGTCGCGACGAACTGGCGGACGGGCACCCCGCCATCGCGCAAGGTCTGAACAATCCACCGCAAACCGCAAGCACTCGCCTCGAGGACCGCTCGGAACAAGTGTGCCGGCCCGTGATTCATCGTCAGGCCCGTAAATGCCCCCGTCAACGAACCATCCATCAGTGGGGTGCGGCAACCATTAAACCAATCGACGCAGCGAACACCGTCGGCACCCGGTGGCAGCGCTGCCGCCTGTTTTGAGAGAACGGTGAAATCGGGTGAACCAAGCAACCGGCGAACCCACTCAAAGGCATCACCGACCGCCGCCTGCCCCGTTTCATAGCCGTAGAAGCCTGGCAGAATTCCGTCTTTCACGATCCCCGCGATTCCAGGAACATTCTTCCCCACGCGGGAATTGAGCATGTGACAACTGCTCGTTCCCATCACCATGACGAGAGTATCAGGATCGCAGGCACCGGCACCCGGCACCCCCGCATGCGCATCAATAATTGCGGCGCTGACCGGAATTCCCGCAGGTAGCCCCAATCGATCCGCCATCAGCGAGGTGAGGCGTCCTGCTCGTTCACCCGGTGCCAGAAACCGGCCCGGCATTTTCTCGGCAACGACATTTTCCAGCTTGGGATTCAACGCCTTCAAATAATCTTTCGACGGAAATCCCTCTTCGCGACTCCACATCCCTTTGTAGCCCGCCTGGCAGGTCGAACGCGGTAGTTGAGCAGCATCCCCGCCGACCAACTGCCACACAAACCAGTCACCAGCTTCCAGCCAGACCTGCGTCGCGTCATAAACCGCCGGGGCGCATTCGAGTGTTTCGAGCATCTTCGGAAAGAACCATTCCAGGCCGATGATCCCTCCATATCGGTCCATCCACGGTTCGTTCCGTTCCCGGGCCAATTGGTTAATTCGTGCGGTCTGGCTGATGGCCCCATGGTGCTTCCACAGTTTGGGCCATGCATATTTCTCACTCCGCCATTTTTCAGTCAACCCCAGCGGAGTGCCATCCGCCAAGGCGGGAAGCATGGTGCAACTGGTGAAATCAACACCAATCCCCACGATGCCGGAAGCAGACAATTTCGAGCTATCCAACGCTTTTCGGACGGCATCGGCTGTGGAATCGATCCAGTCTTGTGGATTCTGCAGCGCGAAATCGGGCGGCAGCTTTTCGCCCGTGCCCGGCAATGTCTCGGTAATCTGGCCATGCCGATACTTGGCGACAGCCACACCTCGCTCGCGCCCCTTAAGGTCGACAAGTAATGCCCGCACGCTTTCCGTGCCAAAATCAAGACCGAGACTGAGTGAATCGTTCATCGTGAATTGTCCGTCGTGCTACATCGTCGATCTTGCGATCGACGGGGATCGATAATCTGGGATTCTGCAAAATGACAGCCGATCGAAATGACGAGGAGGACGTCGCAACGAGCGGATCATGCCATCACGTCGGCACCATCATGGTGTCGTTCTCGTCGAATTCAATGGGCGGCTCAACCGACTTACTGTTGGTGTGTGTGTGTGTGTGTGTCTTCGGTCCGTGCCCGACGAATGTCGAGCCACATCTCATGGCACAGCCATCCTTAACTGACAGGTTCGTGCGCATCGTCCGCAAGCTCGTTGGTTTGCTCGCGGCGAGTTCATCAACGTGTCAATTCAGGTTTGACGCACCATTCAAGACGCGAAATGCATCAAACCACAAGACCGGCAGACTTTACGGATTGCCGCAGCTTTTTTCCACTATCTCCGTGAACTCGATGGTCACTGCTCTTTGGGAGCGTGATCGGCCACAACAGGATCGGTCGCAACAGTCATCGACTTGAGCGTCGTCGCAGCTTCGACAGCGGTCGCTACGAGGCCCGATCCGAGCACGGTGAACCGGTGAATTTCCCGACAGAGACAGATTCCATTACGATATCCTGAGACTCGTCGATTCGGCTGTCATCGCAACTCAATCACTCCAACCGCAACCCACAATTGACTCACCGCCACAGCCCTCGGTCGCTTCCAGTAACCGAACAACGCAATGGCATTGAAATCCACACGAAAGACGTCCACCTTGTCGGAATCAAATCTCACACCAATCCAGGAAATCGCGACCGCCATCCAAGCGTTACGGACTCATGTCGCGGTGTTCGATGTCAGTCATCGCACTCAAATCGAAATCACGGGTACCGACCGCACTCGTTTCCTGCATGGACTCGTATCCAACGACATCAAGCGTCTGAAAGCAGGGGAGGGATGCGAGACGTTTATCACCGACCTGAAAGGCAAAGTCGTTGCGCACGTCTTCGTTTTTTGTGGTGAGAAATCGCTATGGCTGGACGGTTCACCGGGCCAGGACGAAGCCATCCTGCGTCACCTGGGAAAGTACCTGCTGATTGACGATGTTCAGCTGCATCCTCGAACGGCCGAGCGAAGCGAACTACTCGTGACGGGTGCGATTGCGTCCCAGTTGTTACAGCTTGACGATGCTCTGCCACTCGTTGGCCATGTTTCTCGCGAAACCGACGGGCACCCGTTCGACATCCGCCGTGTCGATCTCCTGGATGCTCCTGGTTATTTGATCTCCGTGCCGAAATCACGACGGGACACCGTGTTGTTGGGCCTTCGTACGGTGGGCGTGGTCGAAGGATCGGCAGCCGCGTTCGAGGCACTACGAATCGCTGCGGGCTCGCCTGCATTTGGTATCGATATCACCAATGACAATCTGGCGCAGGAAGTGGCGCGAACCAAACAATGTGTCTCGTTTGATAAAGGATGCTATCTCGGCCAAGAGACGATCGCGCGGATTGATGCCTTGGGGCATACCAATCGCGAGCTTCGACGCATGCGGTTCGACACAAGTGACGTTCCCGCCAGCGGAACTGTTGTTTTCGATGCCTCGGGTGAAACGGAGGTCGGCGTCATCACCTCGGCGGCAATCAACCCCGATCACGTGGCGGCAAACTCGACGCCATCCGTCGTGGCACTTGGAATTCTGAAGCGATCCGCGCTGCCTTCCGATACACCCGTCCAACTCGATCCACGAATCGCCCAGTGCCAGGGGTGTGTTATTTAACCGCCTTTTGATCAGTCAGGTCTTGCGAGACGGTTTGAGACCGCCAACAATAGACACCATGTCAATTGTTATTGCACGCCGTCCACCGATGTCGTATGAACTTCGCAAACGTTCAATTCAGGGCGTGTGGAAAGTTTTATGAAGGATGTGACGCGCGTTCTGTCTGCGATCGAACAGGGCGACACCCAGGCCGCCGAAGAGCTTTTGCCACTGGTCTATCAAGAGCTGCGGCGCATGGCGGCGTCGAAAATGGCACAAGAATGCCCGGATCATACGCTTCAAGCCACAGCTCTGGTCCACGAGGCCTATTTGCGACTGGTCAACGTGGAACATGCACAGCGGTGGGACTCGCGCGGGCATTTCTTCGCGGCGGCGGCGGAAGCGATGCGACGAATACTGATCGAATCCGCACGTCGCAAAGGGGGGCCGAAGCGGGGTGGTGATTGGCGGCGGATCGATCTTGATGCGGGAGCCACACTTTCCAACGAGCCGAACGAAAACCTCCTGATGCTAGACGAAGCGCTCACTAAATTTGCCACCGTTTCTCCTGAACGGGCCGAGCTAGTCAAACTGCGGTTTTTTGCGGGAATGACAATCCCGGAAGCCGCTGCCGCACTCAAAATCTCTCGAGCGACAGCCGAAAGACATTGGACATACGCCCGAGTTTGGCTTTATTGCGAGCTTAGCGAACAGCCCCCTCAGGAGAATTCCCTCTCGGAAATCACCCCTCAATAATTGTTTCTAAACCTCGATCACGCCACGATTTGGTGTGAACCAGTCGACGCGGGTGGAATTTCATGAGGGGTTCGCACACGAACTCTCGCATTCTGGAGCGAGGAGCGCTTAATGAATGTCAGCGAAACACATATCGAATCCTTGTTCTTTGCAGCGTTGGAGCAGAAATCCGATGCGGGACGAGAGGAATTTCTGAACGAGGCGTGTGCGAACGACCCCGAACTGCGGCGTCGGATCGAGCAACTTCTCACGGCAAAATCGCAGTTGGGTGAGTTCTTAACCAGCGCGGATCAAGTCGATCGCCCGATCAAACCGGAACTTCGAGAAACCACGGGTACGGTGATTGGGCCGTACAAACTGCGCGAAGTCCTCGGCGAAGGCGGTATGGGAATCGTCTATGCCGCCGAACAGGAATCCCCGATTCGCCGCACTGTGGCTCTGAAGCTGGTCAAACCGGGGATGGACACCCGAGAAGTCGTCGCGCGGTTTGAGGCCGAAAGGCAAGCGTTGGCGATGATGGATCACCCCAATATCGCCAAAGTCCATGACGCGGGAACGACGGAATCCGGCCGCCCCTACTTTGTGATGGAACTGGTCCGCGGACTGCCAATCACGGAATACTGTGACCGATGTCAGTTGTCACCGCGTGATCGAATTCGTCTCGTGATTGCGGTCTGCCAGGCTGTCCAGCACGCGCATCAGCGTGGGGTCATCCATCGTGACATCAAGCCGTCCAACGTGATGATTACCCTGCACGACGGAGTGCCCGTCGCCAAAATCATCGATTTCGGGGTCGCAAAAGCCATCAACCACCGCCTATCTGAGCAAACGGTTTACACGCGCGTGGCTCAAATGCTGGGAACGCCCATGTACATGAGCCCCGAACAGGCTGAGCTCAGCGGACTGGACGTCGACGCCCGGAGCGACGTTTATTCTTTAGGAGTTCTCACTTACGAAATCCTTACGGGCCAACCCCCCTTCGATCGGGAAACCTTCTCGAACGTCGGATACGACGAACTTCGGCGGATGATCCGCGAAGACGAGCCACCTCGTCCCAGTCAGCGCATCACCACTCTGTCATCGCTCGCCCGCTCGACCGTTTCCAGCAAACGAGGTCTCGACGAGCGGCAGTTGACTCGCACGCTGCGTGGGGAATTGGACTGGATCGTGATGAAAGCGCTCGAAAAGGATCGTGTCCGCCGTTATGGATCATCGGATGCGTTTGCCGCAGACTTACTGCGTTATCTCGATGCTCAACCGATCACCGCCTGCCCACCTTCACGCATTTATCGGCTGCGGAAATCCATCCAGCGACGGATGCGCGCAATCGGCACCGCGAATTTCCTGATGCTGACGGCGCTCATGTCGTTGTGCATTCCGCTGTCCATTTACGCGCTGATCACACTGATTCGCGGCACGACACCCATACGACAGAATGTTACTCGCAACTTCGAATCGCCCCCTGCAGCAAGAGACCCACTCCCCAATCCGCAACCGACGACAACGGGAAGACCTCAGACCGGAAACCCCACGCATTCACTGTTGATCTCCACTCCGATTTCGCCAAACAAAGAATTGATCGGCCTGGTCCCCGAGCCACGTGTGATTCCCGATATCGGAAAATGGCAGCTCATGACCAAGCGACCGCGTGGCGTGATTCGGTCCGCAGTCTGGAGTCCCGATGAAAAGCGATTCGCCCTGGCAGAATCCAACAACGTCAGAATCTATGACGCAGCGAACTCAGGACTTCTTCACGTGCTTGTTGGTCACGAACTGCCGATCAGATCCATTGCCTGGCATCCAGACGGAACACGTCTGGCGTCGGCAAGTGACGATGGAACGGTGCGACTATGGAACAGTCGAGGTGTCCCCACACACATCCTGAACGGTCATTCGGCGCCTGTCTATCAAGTGAAATGGCGGCCGAACGGCGAACAGCTCGCGTCCGCATCTGCGGATGGATCGATACGCATCTGGGATGTTGACGGCACCTTTCGCCAACGGATCGAAGAAGGCCAACGCCATGTCTTCTGCATCGCATGGAGCCCAGATTCGAAATGGCTGGCGTCGAGCGGCGGAAACATTTACCCGCCCAACAACGATGGCTTTCCCGGCGACACGACGATCCGCGTCTGGAACCTGGACTCCGGTGAACTGATCGACCGGCTAGGTGGATCAGAGCGACATAGCACGCTCTGTCTGGATTGGAACTCGGACGGGACTCAGCTGGCCGCCGGCTATGGAGACTTCTATCGCTGTACACAAGACGCCTTCGCTCCAATCGACAACGCGGGCATCAGGATCTGGAAGCGCGATGGAACCCTGGTGAAAGAAATCTCACAACAGATGGGAACGATCAATGCCATCGCCTGGGACCCCTCAGGCCGAAAAATCGCCTTCGGAGGACGCCATGGAATCCTGCGCCTGTGGGATGCAAACAAAAATTCCGTTGTGGATATCGAGTCCAGTCACAAACTGGACATCACCTCGGTCACCTGGTCAAGGAACGGAACACGCATCCTCTCGTGCAATCGCAGTTCGGTCCGCGAATGGAATGATTCGCAGTTGGTTGGCACGACTATGCTTCTGCAAGGACTTTCTGAAAACAGCTTCTTCTTTCTCAAATGGAGCCCGGATGGGCAAACGCTCGCAGCAACCGTTCGGGGAAAGCAACAATTCTACAGCGCGTCGGATCTCACCCCGACATCTCCTCCATCGGCGAACACCTCTCTGAAATGGTGGGACGCCGACCAGCCGAATATTCGCCCCGATGGAACTGTGCCTTATCCATTGGAAGGAACCATTCCCCGGATGCGTCGGTGGGCCTGGAATCGGAATGGTTGGATCGCAGGTGCCACGTGGACGGATGCCAGCGTCACGATCTGGAATGCGCAAGGAAAGCATGTGAACACGGTCTATCGTCATCGGGGCGGTGTAGAATCCGTCGCATGGAACTCTGACGGCACATGGCTCGCGACGGGCGGCGGAGATTCTGTGCGAACCTGGCGTCCTGATGGCACACCAGGCTCCGTAATGAAAGGCCACACTGACGAAGTGTACCCCGTCGCCTGGAGTCCCGACGGACAATGGATCGCGTCGGGAAGCAGCGATTCGACGGTTCGACTTTGGAAACCTGACGGAACCGCTGGCCCGATATTGCGGGGACATCAGGGAGGCATTCATGATGTCGTCTGGAGCCCTGATTCAACACAGATTGCATCCGCCAGTTGGCTCGACAGCACAAGCCGAATCTGGGACGTAGCAACGGGGAAAACGCTGTATCAGGCGCTGTTGCTTGAATCAGATTCGGCCATCTCGATCAGCCCCTCGGGTGACGTTCTGCATTCCGACCGCGACCAGCTCGAAGATGCACTCGTTTATCTGATTGAAAAGCCGGACTTCTCGACGGATCAGTTGACGTTCGAGGCGTTTCAGCGGCGATTCGCACAGTACTTCTCGCGCGCGGCCAGCGAGTGATCTCCATTCATTGCCATCGCGGCGGACAAACGTCGAAAGCCATTCGGTTTCCCGATCCTTTCATGGCATGCCAACCGAATTTCTGAAATCAAGGAGATTTTCTGAGGGGATTGGCAGCAAAGTCTCGCATGACATGACGGGAACAGGCCCGTCGCCTGAACCGCGAAACTCAAAGCGGAACTTATGCGTCGTCGGCGGTCAATGCGCGACGGCTCATGTCAGCAGGATTCACTCATGCGATCGATCTGGTCCTGGTTGTCAAACCTTCCGATGTCAAGTTGCCAACCGCAGAACGGTTTGCAGGCGAGATCCTCGTGCACCTCGAATCGACAGCCCAGGCTCGCGCAGGATGATCGGCGTCAACTGAACGCAGGATGGTATTCCTCCGCCGCTCTGGCTCTGACAAGTTTCATTTTGGGGGTCTTCGTCGTCTGGGATTTGGCATCGAAGTCAAATATCAACGCGATCGCAATTCCACATCACTCGAATGCGGAAATCGTCCCAGCAACGCATGAAGCGATCCGCTCCATCTCCCCCTCAAACGATGGGCAGTTCCTTGATGTTGTTCAGGGGGCAACGGTCTGTTTTCGTCGCGACGCACATTCAGGTGACACGCTCGGAACCATTCGCCTGTCGCCCACTAATTTGCCCCGATTTCAGAATATGGGTGACGCAAAGGGCTGGGTTGCAATCAATTCGCAAAGCGAATTGGAGCTCATCCGCGACGGAGTGACCTTGTGGCGCAGCCGCCTTCCGGAACAGTATGATGACGAAGTTCTGATCGAGTGCGATCTGTCAGGAGCACGAAATCGAATTGCCGTGGCATCGAAGCAAGGCTCTCTCTGGATTCTGGAAGTCGATTCCGCGGGAATTGTTCTCACCAGCCAGAGTTCTGTTGGCGTTCCGCTTGCAGATATGAAAGCCTCTTCCGCCAGCGATCAACTCGCCCTGATCTCTGCGAACCGTGAAGTTCTCATCTGGGATATCGATCGTGAGCAGGTCGTGCGGCGAATTCCGACCGGCGACCAGGACGTACGATTCGCGCGATGGTCGCAAGATGGACGACGGCTCGTCACGTTTGGTTCTGGCGGAGTCATTAAGGTCTGGGATGCTGACTCGGGACACCTCGTGCACCAGGTCAGGACCGATGCACAACTGGTTGTCGCAGCAGAATTGTCGGCGGATGGAAACTTCCTGGCCGCTGGTGACGGGAACCTGATTCGAGTCTGGAACCTGTCCGATCGTGACGAACTGTGGTCGCTCGACGGACATACGGGGATGGTGAGCAGCCTCGCGTTCATGGATCAGGGCAGCACGCTTTTCTCAGGTGATCTGGACGGCAGCCTGCGACGCTGGTCAATCACGGACGGACAGGAACGCTGGACCGTGCGATGACTACATCGGCCGCCGAGGGGCCACCTTCACACTCCGAAACGTGTTACGTTCGGCAATCGCCTCAAACTAGTTTTGACGTTGGTCCGTGCTGGCCCACGCCCCGGTGATTCTCATAAATCGCCATTCACCGGACATGGCAACAAGCATCCACGGATCACCTCAGCCGACTTGATCAAAATAGGAAGCCACGGCTCAGCGAGTTCGCCGGGCCGTGGCTTTCACGTTCTTCGCAGACTTCATCGCGCAATCTTACTCAGATGGTATCCAGCGCTTGCTTCAGGTCAGCGATGATGTCCTGAATATCTTCGGTTCCGACGGACAGCCGCAAGAAGTCTGGCGTGACGCCCGTCGCCAGTTGCTCTTCCGGCGTCAGTTGCTGATGCGTTGTGCTGTTCGGGTGGATGATCAGCGACTTGCTGTCTCCCACGTTCGCCAGATGACTGAACAGCTTGACTCCGTTGATCAACTTGATTCCGTTTTCTTTCTGCTGCGTTGGCGTGGCCCCCTTGATGCCGAAGCCAAGAATTGCACCGCAACCGTTCGGCAGATACTTCTTACCCAACGAGTAAGACGGATGATCTTCCAGCCCGGTGTAGTTCACCCAACTGACCTTTGGGTGTGACTTCAAGAAGTTCGCGACGGCGAGTGCATTTTCGCAATGTCGCGGCATCCGCAGGTGCAGTGTTTCCAATCCCTGCAACAATTGGAACGCATTGAAAGGACTCATCGCGGGGCCTAAATCTCGCAGCAATTGCGTGCGTGTCTTCAGGATGTAGGCCAGATTCATCGGACCGAACGTGTCGAAGAACTTCATGCCATGGTAGCTGGGATCAGGCTCGGTCAGCTCAGGGAATTTACCGTTACCCCAGGGGAATCCGCCCTTCTCGATAATGATCCCGCCGATCGAGGTTCCATGACCACCAATAAACTTCGTGCACGAGTGCACAACAACGTCTGCACCCCATTTGAATGGCTGGCACAGAATCGGCGAAGCAAGAGTGTTATCAACGATCAACGGAATTCCAGCATCGTGAGCGATCTTGGCGATCGCTTCGAAGTCAGGAACGTCCACGCGCGGATTGCCAATCGTTTCGAGGTAAATACAACGGGTCTTGTCGTCGATGGCCTTGCGGAAGTTATCCGGATCAGACTGCTGCACAAACTTGGTTTTGATACCAAATTTAGGGAATGTGTAATGGAACAGGTTGTACGTTCCACCATACAGGCTGGTTGCCGAAACAATGTTCTGACCAACCTGCGTGATGTTCAGAATGGCCAGTGATTCTGCGGCTTGCCCCGATGCAACCGCCAAAGCTCCCGAGCCGCCTTCCATCGCCGCGAGTCGCTTTTCAAGCACGTCGCACGTGGGATTCATGATGCGGCTGTAGATATTGCCAAAGGCCTGCAATGCAAACAGGCTTGCCGCATGATCGGTGCTGTCAAATGTGTACGATGTCGTCTGATAGATCGGAACGGCCCGTGAATTCGTCGTGGGATCGGGCACCTGTCCGGCGTGCAGACATTGTGTGGCGAGTTGCATCGGGTCGGTCATAACGGGCTTTCTGTCAATCAAAAAAGAGTCGGGACTTCTGTTTGTATCACGAACGATTCAGATCACCGCGACTGCACATCTGTTGGCTCGTCGCGACAGCTTCCTATTGAAAAAACATTTCCATCCACTTTACCGAACAGTCTTCAAGCTTCTCTGGGCACCACAGTTGTCTGCCAGTCTCGCTTTCTAATCTTCTGGGATCGCGCATTTCGCGAACGGAACACGACCGATAACGGCTCGATGACGGCTCGCGGTCAGTCTGCCACATCCATCAAGGTTGACGAAGACCTGAATGATGTTCGAATTGGCGTGAGAAGCGATGATCGTAAAATCCGGCAAACGAAAACGCAATTGCCCCGACGAAGTCGCTCATTTCCTGAATTGCGCCGCGCGTGTGTTTGCATGAAACGTCAGAATGCACCGCCCTCAATGATCTCGGCGACAGATTGCGGTAGTATCACGGGTCGACGACGCAATGCCATTTCCCATCCCCTTCCGCTACGGGGACAACCCCAATAATCGATTGATTTTGACTGACCGAACACGATGAAACTGACCCTAAAACTCATGTTCGCGATTATCGCCCTGATCATTGTGATGCTGGGTACGGACGCGGTTTTGTCTGTCCAGCGTGAATCCGACTTCCTTCAAAAAGAATTGCAGAACAAGGCATATCGAGTCGGCAATGCCATGAAAGAACTGGTAGCAGATGCCTGGCGCCGCCAGGGGCCCGACGTTGCACTGGCACTCATTCAGGCCGCGAACGAGAGCGAAACGCTGACAATCATTCGCTGGGTCTGGCTCGACGATGCCTCGGGTGATCGCTTCACGCCGCAGGCCCCCGTCGACCGTCTAAAACCGGTGGCACGCGGTGAAGTCGTGGCCATGCACTACCAGGATCGGTCGGGAACCTCGAAACTGCTCACCTACATTAAGGTCAATGTCGGTCAACGCCCGGGTGCTCTTGAACTTGCCGAGCCCCTGAATGTTGTCGATTCGTTTGTTCGGATCTCGATTTACCGCAAGATCGCGCTCGCCGCCATCGTCGTCGGAGCGATCCTGGCGGTGACCCTCCTGCTCGGGATCTGGCTGGTCGGGTGGCCACTGAAACGGTTAACGGACAAAGCGCGACGTGTTGGGGCGGGAGAGCTGACCGGCCCCATCGAACTCCGCGGACGTGATGAACTGTCCGAACTGGCACTGACGCTCAATCAGATGTGCGAACGGCTGGCGGAATCGCAACTTCGCGAACGTAAGGAAACGGAAGCGCGCATCGCGACCATTGAACAACTTCGCCACGCAGATCGCTTGAGGACCGTCGGACAGTTGGCGTCGGGTGTTGCACACGAACTTGGCACGCCTCTCAACGTTGTCACCGGTCGCGCATCGCTGATCACTTCTGGTCGCCTGAATGCCGAAGCAATCGTGGAAAGTGCGGGCATCATCAAGTCGCAGGCGGAGCGGATGACGAACATCATTCGCAAATTGCTGGACTTTTCCCGAACCGGAACATCACATCGAGTGCAGGTGGATCTGATGATGATTGTGCGGGAAACTTCTCAGATCTTGGAACCGCTCAGCCGCAAGCACGGTGTTGAATTGATCGTCGTCGACCATCCGGAATCTCAATCCGCCTGTGTCGATGCAGGACAAATTCAACAGGTTCTGACAAACCTGATCGTCAATGCCATCCAAGCCACGCCCGAATCCGGCCGCGTCACGATCGACGTCACGCGTGAAAGACGACAGCCACCGCCCACTGAAGGGGAGCGAGTGTACGAACGCGATGTCTTTTGTCTCTCCGTTACCGACACCGGCCATGGAATTGCTGACGATGTCCGCCAGCGACTCTTTGAACCGTTCGTGACAACCAAAGATGTGGGGCAGGGAACAGGACTGGGCCTTTCGATCGCGTATGGTATCGTGCATGAACATGGCGGCTGGATCGAAGTCGAATCGGAAGTCGGTCATGGCAGCCGGTTCCAAGTATTCCTGCCAACGGAGAGCGAGTCGTGTCCGGACGAGTCTTGATTGTCGATGACGACCGCAGCATGTGCGAATTGATCGAGGCAGATCTCGCTTCACGCGGCATGGCGTGCCAATGGTTCACATCGGCGGACGAGGCCATTCGCGCCATTCATGAAGGCCAATTCGATGTTATCCTGACCGATCTGCAGATGCCGGGACTGAACGGAATTGCCCTGTGTGAACGGATCGTCGCGAATCGCCCTGATATTCCGGTCGTCGTCATGACGGCATTTGGCAGCCTCGAAACGGCCGTCGCCGCCATCCGCGCCGGGGCCTACGACTTCGTCAGCAAGCCAGTCGAGCTGGATATGCTCGCGCTCACCCTGCAACGAGCCATCCAGCATCGTTCACTGGCCGAACAGGTGCGAGTCCTCAGTGATCGAGTGCAGCAGTCCAATCGGTTCGCGCACCTACTGGGAGAAAGTCCCGTCATGCAGCGGTTGTTCGACGAACTTCGTCGAGTGGCCAATACCGACGCGTCGGTTCTAATCACGGGTGAAAGCGGGACTGGAAAAGAGCTTGTTGCAAAAGCCCTGCACGCACAGAGTCGACGCAAAGGCAAACCGTTCGTCGCGATCAACTGCGCCGCTCTTCCTGAACAACTCTTGGAAAGTGAACTCTTCGGCCACAAGCGCGGCGCCTTCACGGATGCCGTCGCCGATAAGAAAGGCCTGTTTTTGCAGGCGGACGGAGGAACCCTGTTTCTGGATGAGCTCGCGGAATTCCCACTGGCCCTGCAGCCGAAATTGTTGCGTGCCCTCGAAGCGCGCACCGTGCGCCACGTTGGTAGTGAAACCGAACTCGCCTTTGATGTACGCCTCATTGCCGCCACCAATCGCGACCTCGAAACGGCGGTCGAGGAAAAGCGGTTCCGCGAAGACCTGTATTTTCGTATCAATGTCATTCAGATCAAATTGCCGCCCTTGCGTTCGCGGGGAAATGACGTCCTGCTTCTCGCACAGCATTACGTGGAGCAGTTCGCCTCGCAGAACGACAAACAAATTGTGGGCCTGAGCGACGCGACCGCCAAAAAATTGCTCGACTATTCGTGGCCCGGCAACGTGCGAGAACTGCGCAACGCGATTGAACGAGCCGTTGCACTCACTCGGTTCGATCGGATCGCCGTAGATGACCTCCCGGACAAGATTCGGAACTATCGGGGAACTCATTTGGAACTCGCGGGGGATAACCCGTCGGAACTACGTCCGATGGAAGAGATCGAACGGCGATACATTCAACATGTCCTGAACGCCACTCACGGCAACCGGACACAAACAGCACAGATCCTTGGGTTCGATCGAAAAACACTCTATCGCAAGCTGAAACAAATGGGCGAACCGATCGACGTACTCGATAAGAAATGATGCGCCAATCAACGCATCATTTCTTATCGAGTTTGATTCGCTCCAAAAAAGGTTACAGCACCAACGGATTCGTCAGCACCATTCGGTCGATTCAACCGAACGGGCACCCGTCCTTCCGAGACACTTTTGCCTCGGGGCAGATTTCCCCGCCGGGGCAGATTGCCCCACGACTTTGCCCCAAGTCGCCACGACGTTTTCCATTCGCAAAAGTTGCGATCGTCTCGCATCGCAGCATGTTGAAATCACGGGAGCGGGCCCCGCTCAAAGTCGAAAAATGACATAACATTGTGACGGCCAAAGGGCCTGCAACTCGCTTTTCGACAGGCTGATTCAGCTGCGTGGCTCAGGCAAACTTCGCCGAAATCACGCCCGATCCATCAATTCCATTGGCAGGAACGTGATTGGCATCACAGTTGCCTATACCCGCCTCAACGATCCGTTTTTAAGAACGGCAATCGCAGGAGGTTTCGCATGGTAACTCAAAACCTTGAACGTCTGTCCGTAGCGTCCGCCGCCCCCGTGGGGAAATCGTCCGCCGCCAAGCTTCACGTCTTGATCGCGGATGACGATGCCGAGATGCGTTCGTTGCTCGCGTTGGCGCTGACGCATGCCGGGTACAACGTGATGGAATGTCGCGATGGAGAAGAACTGTCCCTGTGTCTGCGTGAATCATCCACCAGCCAAGCCGAACGCGTTGATCTGGTGATTTCGGACGTACGAATGCCCGGACTGACAGGTCTGGGGGTTCTCAAGATTCACGGAGCAAAACCGAGATGTCCGCCCATCATCCTGATGACGGCGTTCGGTGACAAATTGACTCGATTGGAAGCCGAACGAATGGGCGCGGTCGCATTCTTCGACAAACCATTTTGCCTGGATGACCTGATCGCAAAAGTTCGCACGCTCGCACCACCATGAATTGATCAGAACTTTGATGAGCGTTGCGAACTTTCTCTTCCCGTTTTCAGTTAGATATGAAGCAACAATAAGGAGACCTGTTTATGGATACTCAAATGCAAACAAAACCTCGATGGTCATTGCCCGGTAGTGTCGTCACCAGTTCGCTGATCCTGATGGGCGGTATCGGATACATGGCGATGGCCACTCCGCCATCAACCACGCCCGCGCCTTCGGATAGTGCAATCCAAAACCTGCAGCAATCCGGACAGGCCTTCGCCGCGATTGCCAAGAAGCTTTCGCCTGCGGTGGTCTCGCTGAAGGTTGAGAAGAAGGCCGCGAATGAATCAATCGGCGGTCTTCCCGGTGATGATCAGTCGAATCCATTGAATGACGAACTGCTCAAACGGTTCTTCGGTGATCGCATGCCGGAACAATTCCGACAGCGCCAAGCCCCGCAGCAACGGCACGCGGTCGTCGGACAGGGATCGGGCTTTGTCGTGTCATCCGACGGGTACATCCTGACGAACCATCACGTCGTGGGCGACACCACCAAGGTCACGGTCAAGTTCTCGGACGGACGAGAAATGCTCGCGAAGGTCGTTGGGAGCGACGCCCAAAGCGATGTGGCGGTCATCAAGGTCGACGCCACGAATCTGGCCATCGTTCCAATGGGCGACTCGTCGAAGACTGAAGTGGGTGAATGGGTCCTGGCATCCGGAGCTCCGTTCGGACTGACTCAGACCGTGACGGCCGGAATCGTCAGTGCTGTCGGTCGAAATAGCGTTGGTATTACGAACTACGAAAACTTCATTCAGACGGACGCCGCAATCAATCCCGGCAATTCGGGCGGTCCGCTCGTCAACATGCATGGAGAAGTGATTGGGATTAACACCGCAATCTTCAGTCGAAATGGGGGTTCGGTGGGATTGGGCTTTGCAATTCCGATCGATATGGCAAAACAGGTCTACGAACAAATCGTCGAACACGGTTCGGTCGTGCGGGGATACCTGGGCGTCAGAATTCAACCGCTGACGCAAGACCTTGCTGAAAAATTTGGACTGAATGACCATCACGGAATCCTGGTCGGCGAAGTCCAGAAGGGAACACCTGGAGACAAAGCTGGCCTGAAACAGGCGGATGTGATTGTGGAACTGGATGGCAAGAAGATCGAAGAAGCCGCCGCGTTCCGAAATGCGATTGCCATGAAATCGCCTGGATCGAGAGTGAATCTGACGGTCGTTCGCGATGGTCAACGAATCACAGTCCCTGCAACGCTCGACAAGCTGCCCGAAACGGCGAATGTCGTCGCGGAATCGGCAGCCAAACCTGCCAATTCATGGGGATTCTCGGTTCAGACGCTGACACCAGACTTGGCAAAGAAATTCGGTTACAGCCAGGATTCGGGAGTGATTATTACCGAAGTGACGCCGAATTCTCCGGCGGCCGACGCTGGGCTGGAACCAGGCATGCTGGTCCAGCAAGTGAATCGCCGAAGTGTCCACAGTGCTGACGAGTTCAACGACGCGATGCAACAGGATGCGAAATCCATGCTTCTGTTGGTCTCGAACGCACAGGGCTCACGCTTCTTGGTCTTGAAACCGAGTGCGTAACCTGAACATTGCTTAACCGATGGTGACGGTCTCGTCACGGCAATTGCCATGATGAGACCGTCCCGTGACCTCAAACAAAAAGGATGAGCCAGCCCGATCCATTCGAGCTGGCTCATTCTTTTGGCGATTTCCAGCCAACCGTCAGCAAGCAAGAGCAACAGGACAGTGCATCTCTTCAGACCAGAATACGTCCGACACCACCGTTTTCGGTTCGCCCGGCATCTTCACGATCCAGACGACAATCGAAGAAATTTTCCTGACCTCCGTGTGATCAGTGATGAAATCGAATTTTCTCAGAGAGGTACCTCAGAGCGAAGTCGCTCACCACTGAACCACGGAGCAGGCGGACCACTTGGGAATCGAAAAGTCCCTGCGATCAGTGCTGGACAAGTGCGATTTGCGTCATTTGACCATCGCGGACAATCGAAAACTCAAGCGACGTTTCCACTGGCATTCTCGACAGGAAGCGATGAACGTCGTCGACGTTAGAAACAATCCGATCGTTGATCGCAACGATCAAATCACCCTGTCGAATCCCATTGCGATACGCCACACCGCGTGAATCGATCTCCATCACCTGCACCGCCAAGTTCGAAATCAGGTCCAGCTCAACTACGACCGACCGTGGCAGTTGCACCACCGCTGCCGAGATTCCAAGCTGCCGCCGACGGACCTGCCCATGTCGCAGAAATTCCGCCGTCACCCATTGCACTGTATTGCTGGGAACGGCAAACCCGATTCCTTGGGCAAACGCAATGATCGCGGTGTTGACGCCAACTACGCGCCCACGCGAATCGACCAGTGGGCCGCCCGAATTCCCTGGATTGATGGGTGCGGCATGCTGGATGATGTTGTCGATCAATCGGCCGTCACCGGCCCGCATGCTGCGCCCCATCCCGCTGACCACTCCGGTCGACACGGTCGACTGCAGTCCCAACGGGCTGCCCATCGCAATGACAAGCTGACCAACTCGCAGCAGTTGTGAATCGCCGAGCGGTACGTAGGGCAGGTCCCGACCGGCCAGCCGCAGCAGGGCCAGGTCCGTCGAGGGATCGTCACCGACGACGTCGCAAGCCAGCCGATCTCCATCCGTTGTGAGTGCCACGAGCGATGTTCGCCCTCCCACAACGTGACTGTTGGTCACGGCAAATCCATCGGGAGTAATGATGAATCCCGATCCTTGTCCACCCTCGCGCTCACCACTTCGTCCAGTCACCGAAATCACGGCGGGCGTGACCGTATCGACCACATTCATCACGGCGCGGGAATACGCGTCCAATAAATCAGTGTCTTCATTCGGCGGCGAAGATCGCTTCTGTGTTGGCTGCGACGAGTCTCCGACGGCGTCGTCACCTGCGGCCAGCGGCCAATAATCCTCAATTCGTTCTGACATTTTTGGCTCCTCAGCACCGCCGTGCAATTTCGGCGGCGTCCATTTGACACGTTCGGGTCTTTACCGAAGCGTAGGCGCGTGTCCGGTGAACGTCCACGGGCTGAGGAATAGGAAAGAGCGGTTGGACCGAGCCCCGTCGTCGAGCTCGCACCTGGATGCACTCGTCGCAGGCAGGCCAACGATTCTATACGCGGCGCTCAAGAATCGATCAGGGAAAACAACATTCGGCAGGCGTCGATCAGTCTTCGAGCTGCTGCCGGAGTGCATCTCGCTCACGGCGGGTCACCTCGAGATCGAACATCAAGTACTTGATATCCAGTCGAAGCTGCGAAAGCGCTTCTTGCACGAGAACCAGGATCCGATGTCGACGACGAA
The DNA here is from genome assembly GCF_000255655.1 of Schlesneria paludicola DSM 18645. Lineage (NCBI taxonomy): Bacteria > Pseudomonadati > Planctomycetota > Planctomycetia > Planctomycetales > Planctomycetaceae > Schlesneria > Schlesneria paludicola. The sequence continues at coordinate 1,870,460 of NZ_JH636435.1, forward strand.
CAGAATCGACAATCTTCTGGAAGGCGACTTCCAACTCGGCGCGTCCCGGCCCCTGTGACGCCAGAATCAACTGCCCCAATTCGGCAAGTTCCGAAGGAATGCCGTCCACAGTGGATTCGGTGTCAGTCGTTGGAAAACGAAGGTTTTGGCTCACGAACAGATCCTTCAGGCCCGGCAAGGCTGCACAGAAACGTCGACGTCCTTAATTGTGCTGTGCCTCCTGACCATTCACAACGCAAAACTTAAACGATTGACGCAATGCACTTTAGAACAAAGACTAGGCTTCGACCTGAACATGCGTGACGGGTCGCGAGCCAGTGTGTTTCGCCTAGGCAAATTCTGTGAAGTCCATTACATTCAACGACTTACTACAACAACAGCATCTTGTTTCGACAGACATTTCCAACCAATCTGCACATAGTTCACGTTCTTGAACGCGAATCGCAATCGAGCGGAAATTTCTGAAAATTCGGTCAATGCCTGTTCCGATTGAATCAATCATTCCAACTCCATCGATCAATACGATGATGCAGACGGTGACGAACGTAACGGCCAGATTGCTGCTGTGGATGACGATCGTCGCCGCCGCCTTGATCGGTTACGTCGTTTCGCCAATCAATGTCGCGGCGGAAGATTTCGTTTCGGAATTCGAAAGTCCCGAGACATCCTGGAAAGTCTTCCTACGACTCAATGAATGCGGCATACGAGTTCATGATCGCCGCCGTGGGGCAGGCCGGGTCGGTGGCGCGGAAGTCCTGAAACTGAGATCCTCGCGTGAGAACTCGCCAATTCGACTCGAACATGTCGTGCCGAGCGCCACAGTCCTTGATGAACTCGAGGCGTCGCTCTGGGTCAAATCGAATCATCACGGGTTTGCCTTGGAAATGCGGGTCACAATCCCCGAAGTGCTGAATCCCGATACCAACGAGCCACTCCAGTTTTCGGTTATGGGTGACAAATATGAGAACACGGACCAGTGGCAGTTGCTCAAGTGCCGTACGCTGACCCGTTTGGTCGATGAACAATTGCGCGTGTTGCGTGCCAATGCACGAAGACGTGTTTCGATCAACCCGAAAGTGATGTTCGTCGACCGCGTCGTCATCAGCGGACAGTTACCCCCCGAGGACACCGAGCTGATCCTTGATGGTCTGACACTGACACCGCTTGTCCGGTACCAGCCTCTTGAGATTGAAGTCCGGTCCGATGCGGTTCGTCCGGCAAGCCAGTCGATCGTCACGACGAGTCCCAATAATTCTCAGCCGATTGTCCCAGTAAAATTTAATCTGCATCAACTGTCCGTAAATGACCGTCCGATCGTGCCGCGAATTGTGAATCGCAACGGCGAAAATCCCAGCGTCTTTGCCTCAGCGGGAATGAACGTCGTCTGGGTTCCCAATTTTGAAGACACTTCGGTCACAGATGCCTTGCGACAGCACGGATTGTGGGCGACCGCCGCCCCGCCGTATGCGACAGGAACCGATGGCGAACTGCTCGATTCAGAAGACGCCAGCCTGTTGCCGTTTCAGAACAACACGAAAAACATTCTGTTCTGGATGCTGGGACCCCGTATCTCGGCAGAGACGCGACCTCGCTTACCAAGCTCGACGAAGCAGATTCGAAACGCAGATCGCCGCTTCAATCAGCGTCCGATCGCCGCCGACGTTATCGAAAACGAACGACCATACTCGCGTTACGTCGACATGGTTGGAATCAGTCGACACGTCGTCGGCACCAGCACTTCGTTCATCGAATACCTCGAGTTTTTGATTCAACGCCGTGACCTCGCATGGCCCGACACGTTCTGTTGGACCTGGATTCAAACGGAGCTCAGTCCGTCTCTGACGGACATGTCGCGGAAAATCGAATCGTCGCCGATGATGGAACCCGAACAGATTCGATCGCAGGTGTATGCCGCCCTGGCCGCCGGATTCCGGGGAGTCGGCTACTGGACCTCGATACCGCTGGACGACCCGAGTCCCGCCGCGCATGAACGGCTGCTCGCCATAACGCAATTGAATCTGGAACTTGAACTGTTCGAATCGTGGTTGTCGTCTAGCGGCACTCCGCAACTCGTACCATTCAATGTCGACCTTGTGCGAAGCGATGGTATCAACCAAGCCGGTCGCACGTCGCGAACAGAATCGACCCGCACCGTACGGACGGGAGCCAAGGGTATAACCAAGCATCAGAAGGTCCTTCAGGCCGCCCTGATCCAGTCGGAACATGGCGCTCTCCTGTTGCCGATGTGGATGGACGAATATGGCCAGTTCGTTCCCGGATCAATGTTTGCACGCGACGTGTCAATCATTGTTCCTGTCGCGAGTGAAACCACGTCTGCCTGGGAGGTTACCACGACAGGTCCGCTTCGCTGTCTCGACCGCAAACGTGCCGCTGGGGGGGTGCAGATTACGCTACCACGGCTCGATCAAACGGCCGCCATTCTGATCACCTCAGACCCATCAATGGTCGAGGCGCTGAACCAGAAAATTGCCGACATACAAGAACGCAGTGCCCAAGTCTCTGTCGAGCTCGCCAAACGAAAGCTGGAACGAATCTTCCAGGTCGATCAGGCACTACAGAGCCTTGGCGTCGGTCGACCGAATGCCAGCTTGCTCTTGGGGGATGCCAAGCTGCAACTGGATCGCGCCGAATCGGCCTTGCGCTCACAGCACTATGCAGAAGCCAGATTGGGAGCCGGTGAAGCACTACAGTTGGGACGTTCGCTGCAACGATCGCATTGGGAATATGCGGTTCGTCAACTCCCCAATTTTACGTCCACCCCCTGGATCGCCTCGTTCCAATCATTGCCCGAGCATTGGAAGCTGATGAACGCGCTGGAGAAATTGGCCCCCGAGGACTCGCAGACGAATCTTCTTCCCTCGGGTGAATTTGAAGACCGTGGCACACTGATCGCCTCGCATTGGACACCCGAGCAGGTCAAGCTGGATTCGGTTGAATCCATTGCGGAATTGCACCCTACCGCGAAACAGGGAAGCAACAGCCTTCGATTGTCAGCGATGCCCATTCTGGGTGAACTACCGCCGCAGGGAATCGCCAAACCATTCGTCTCAATTGTCTCTCCAGGAATCGGAGTTCACACCAATCAAGTGGTCCGAATCACAGGCTGGGCCAAAGTTCCCAATCCCATTACGGGCAGCATCGATGGAGCGATGATCTATGACAATTTGCTGGGAAAACCAGGCGCGGTTCGTCTGAAGGCCGCTCAAGACTGGCAGCGTTTCGAACTGATCCGACCGGTTCCCGAAAGCCAGGACGTCACGATCACGATCGCACTGCACGGACTTGGTGAAGTTCTGGTGGATGATCTCAGGGTCACCGCCGTCGATCTGGAATACGCCGTCGCACAACCGACACCTAGCAAATCGGCCGTGACGCCGAGCAAGTATTCCACGTTCGAGAGTATCCGGCGCTTGAATCCTCTGAATCCTCTACCTAAGCGTCGCTGAACACTCTCGGATCAGTGCATCCTTTGATGGAAACGCGTTGAAGGATTTGCCGGAGATGCTTGTGTGCCACTGGCCAGAGTAGAATTTGGTTGAACTTATGGGGCCTGAAAACGAGGGGAGTTTCTCTTCGTCACGCCCCCCGATGCGCGATTGAATCAGAAGGGCGGTAACGCTTCACCGTTCGTCTAAAATAGTCACGCGACAGCTCAGGTTTGGTGCCTCCAATAGGTCACCGTCTGTGGCCAATTCGACGCCGATCGAGCGTGCTCCTTCCCACCACGCACTTTGATCGTCAAAATGAAATTGTCTCTTTCTTACCGACTGGCAAAACTTGGGAACGTAATACGATGACCGTCGCGCCCACCGTCCGGCTTTCATTCCCTGTGGCAGAGATTGCACTGATCACGTTCGATGATCCTAGTAAAGGAGCGAACATTCTCTCGCGAAGTGTGATGGACGAGTTCTCCACGCACCTCGACACGCTCGCCCAGCGAAAGGACTTGATCGGCCTGGTGATCTCTTCCGCCAAACCGGGCGTCTTCATTGCCGGTGCCGACATTCGCGAGTTCGTCGAGAATGCTGGAAAGCCCAAGTCGGAAACGGTGGCCATGTCCAGCCATGGTCGTGAATTGTTTGAGCGGATCGGCGAGCTGCCATTCCCCAGCGTCGCCGCGATCCATGGAGTTTGCGTCGGCGGAGGCGCCGAGTTGGCTGTCTGGTGCGACCGCCGTCTCGCCACCAATGACCCCAAAACCCAGATCGGCTTCCCGGAAGTGAAGCTCGGAATTTTCCCTGGCTGGGGTGGTACTGCCCGCGTCCCGCGCATGATCGGACTTGGCAATGCCGTCGAACTTATCACCGGCGGCGAATCGATCGGAGGTCAGGCCGCCGTACGGATGGGGCTTGTGACCGATCTGGTTCCCGCCGCCAGCTTGCTCGATTCGGCAATCGCCCTCGTCCGTGCGGAACATCAATCAGGCGACTACCTCCGCGATCGCGAGCGTTGGAAACAGCCGATCAAGACAAATCCGACTGAACTGGTGTTCCTCGAGGCGACTGCAACCGCCATGATCCAGCAGCAAACCAAGGGACAGTATCCGGCACCACTCGCGGCACTCAAGTTGATGCTAGCCACCTCACAGCTCGATTCCAGTGCGGCTGGCCAGCGCGAGGCCGAGGCCGTGGCCGAGCTCTTCGGTTCCCCGGTCAGTCGTGCTCTAATCAACGTCTTTTTCCTGACGGATCACAACAAGAAGGATCTTGGAATCGACAATCGTTCCGTGAAGCCGTCACCGCTTCAAAGCGTGGGTGTCATCGGCGCGGGGATTATGGGCTCTGGAATTGCCGCGGCCTGCCTGAAACGAGGTCTGTCTGTCTCGTTGACGGATGCCAGACCCGAGTCGCTGACCGCTGGCGTCCGACTGGCCATCGAAGAAGCCTCGTTTGACAAGGCGACGAAGGGACCAACTGCGGAACGCATTCTGAATCTTGCCCCGCATATGCACGAAGTCGTCGACGACAGTGATTTCTCGCGCTGTGATCTGGTAATCGAAGCCATCGTCGAGAACGAATCGGTCAAGCGCGAACTGCATACCCGCATCGAAGCTCTGCTTCCCGAAACGGCCTTCCTGGCCTCCAATACTTCGGCCATCTCGATCGGTCGGCTTGCGGAACATCTGAAGCGGCCCGAACGATTCTGCGGGATTCACTTCTTCAATCCCGTCCGCAAGATGCCACTGGTCGAAGTGATTCGCGGGCCCAAAACCAGCGATGAGACGGTGGCGACCGCCGTCGCGTTCGCAAAGGGATTGGGTAAGAATCCGATTGTCGTTGCGGATGGTCCGGGCTTCCTCGTGAACCGGTTGCTATTCCCGTATATGAACGAAACGTACAACCTGCTGACGTCTGGCGTCCCGATCAAAGCGATCGATGGTGCAGCACGTGCCTTCGGAATGCCAATGGGCCCCGTGACGCTAAGCGATGTCGTTGGACTCGATACGGCCCTGTTCGCCGGACGAGTCATGGCGGAAGCATTCCCCGACCGCTTCCTCTCGTCGCCACTGTTGGAATCGCTCGTCAAAGCTGGACGTCTGGGACAAAAGTCCGGCGCGGGCTTTTTCGCATACAAGAACAAATCGGACCGCGGTGAACCTGATCCCGCCTTCGATGCAATCCATGCCCCATTCGTTACTGCCGCCCCGGTCCCCGATGCGCAAACGCTGACGCTGCGACTTTTCCTGCCCATGGTTCTCGAAGCCACTCGCGTACTCCAAGAACAGAAAGTTCGCGATCCTCGTGACGTCGACCTGGGTCTGATCTTCGGCATCGGATTCCCTCCATTCAAGGGTGGCCTCTTGTTCTGGGCCGATACGATTGGAGCCACCAAGATTGTGGAATTGCTGAAACCGTTCGAAGCACTCGGTGAACGATTCCATCCGACACCTCTCCTGCTCGAACTGGCCGCCTCGGGACGCAAGTTCTACGACCTGATCAAAACGACGCCGTGAACCAGGCAATTCAGGGCTACATCCGCCTGCCCGAAACGGCTCAAGCCCAAACGTCGAGGGTTCTTGCAAACCCTGGACCGCTAAGGCCTTGAGCTCGTCGGCCAGCCATCAATCACTCGACATTGAGTCTGCTCGTAGAATTGGTCAGATGCAGACATTCGAAATACAGCATCCAAATATTGCGCCATCGAGCGCGGGGGTATTGAGATGAGTGAAGCAGTCATCGTCGACGCCGTTCGAACGCCTGTCGGACGAGCTCACAAGGATAAGGGAGTCTTCCGCGATGTGCGCAGCGACGACCTCGCTGTGACCGTCGTGCAGGCATTGCTCGATCGAACCGGAATCGACCCCGCCGTCATCGAAGACGTCGTGCTGGGAAACACTCAGCAGCAAGGCGAACAAGGTTTCAACGTTGCTCGCAACGTGGCACTGATGGCCGGTCTTCCGTTCACGTCGGGTGGCACAACGGTCAACCGCTTATGTGGCTCCAGCCTGCAGGCGCTCGCTCAGGCCGGCCACGCGGCAACCGCCGGCGCGGAAGATGTTCAGATCGTTGGCGGTCTTGAGCACATGCTGCACATTCCGATGACCAAAGATATCGATATCAATCCCAAGCTTTTCGCCCGCACGTCAGCGGGAGCGTTGAACATGGGTGTGACGGCCGAGTTCCTCGCGCAATCGATGAAAATCTCACGCGAAGACCAGGATGCATTCGCCGTTCGCAGCCATCAGCGCGCGGCCGCCGCGCATGCCAATGGCGAATTTCTCAAAGAGATCATTCCCGTCTACGGGCGCGACGAATCGGGCAACCGGGCGTTGATCACAATCGATCAATGCGTTCGTGCCGACTGCAGCATGGAAAGCCTGGCATCACTGAAGCCGGCGTTCATGCCTGCAGGTGGAACCGTCACCGCCGGAAATAGCTCACCGCTCAATGACGGCGCCGCCGCACTCTTGTTGATGAGCCGCGATCGCGCAGACGAACTCGGTCTGAAGCCGTTGGTCAAGATTCGCGCGTCGGCAATCTGCGGTGTCGAACCGTGCAGCATGGGAACAGGCCCCGTACCCGCAACGAAAAAGGCGTTGAAGCGTGCGGGCGTGTCACTCGCCGATATCGATTTGATCGAACTCAACGAAGCGTTCGCCGCTCAGGCATTGGCCTGCATGCGCCTCTTGAAAATGGACGAGAGCCGAATCAACGTCCGGGGTGGCTCATTGGCCATCGGACATCCGCTAGGCGCGAGCGGTGCCAGGATTGCCACAACCCTGATTCATAACATGATTGACCGAAAGGCCAACTTGGGCCTTGCAACAATGTGCATCGGGGTAGGGCAGGGGATCGCCGTCATCTTCGAACGAATCTGAAATCAACCAGGTGCATCGACTTGTGTGGAGGAACGAATCGTGACTCAGACAGCCGACGAAACCAAAACGACATCATTCGCGGAAACGGCGCTCAAGCTGAGCGGTAAGAGTGATGACGAATCACGCCGCACCGGCGCGATCGATCAGGCGGACGACGACGTCGAAACGCTGTTTGCCCGCAACTACCAGACATCCGCCAGTCCCGCCCACAGGGCCGTCTGGGATGACGCAAGCGTACCGGTCGAACTATTCAACCTGGCGCCACAACCCGTTCCGCCCGCCACAGCAAAGGTTATGGAGGATTCGATCAAGGTCGTTCAGCGATTGAAAGAAACGGGACAGCTCTATGGCCCAGACGGCAAGCTCACCTCCAGCGTCTTGAACGACCTGGCCTCAGTCGGCTATTGGGGATTACTCGTCGAACCGAAGTATGGGGGAACGGGTGCACCATTCTCGGCGTTCGCACCATTCCTCACGCGGATGTCGCTGGTCGATGCAACCGTCGCAGGGCTGGCCAGCGTTCACGGCTGCATCGGTGCCGTCGATCCCGTTCGACAATTCGGCACCCCCGAGCAGAAAGAGCGATTCTTGCCCGAGTTCGCCAGTGGACGCCGACTATCGGCATTTGCGCTGACCGAACCGTGTGCCGGCTCGGATCTGACCGCACTTCGTACCACCGCAGTTCTGCAAGGCGATCAATACATCGTCAATGGCGAAAAGTTGTTCATCACGAACGCCATTCCCGGCCGAACGATCGGCCTGGTCTGCCTGATCGAAGGCAAACCGGCCGTACTGATTGTGGATCTGCCCGAGACAGAGACGGACGAATTTCAGTTGCGACCGTATGGACTGCATGCGCTTAAGCACACGCACAATATGGGACTGATTTTCCGTAACTTCCGTGTACCGCAAGAAAATTTATTGACGCCCGCCAAGGGTGACGGATTGACCATTGCCTATCACGGGCTGAATTTGGGCCGAACCGCGGTTTGCGCTTCGGCAGCAGGCAATATGCGAACGATGCTGGCTGGAATGCTGCCGTGGGCGAACTATCGTTCGACGTACGGCGCGAAGATTTCAACTCGCGAACTGGTCCTGCGCCGTATCGGACGAATGGCCGGATTGATCGTGGCCGCCGATGCTCTGACCCAGTGGTGTTCGTCCTTGATCGATCAGGGATACCGAGGCGAGATGGAATGCATCGTCGCAAAGATTTTTGGCAGCGAATCCCAAAAGGAGGCGGCCATCGAACTCTTCATGAAAACCCACGGAGGCCGCTCGTTCCTACACGGACACCTGTTCGGTGACAACATTCATGATTTCCTCGCTCCCTGCATTTACGAAGGGGAAGGGGAAATGCTGGGGATGGCCTTCTTCAAATCTTTGATCAAGCAACATGGCGTCGAGTTCTTCGAACCAATCGGAAAAACGCTGTATCAGAGCGGGATCAAGAAACCGAATCTCGCCAATCCCGCTCATCTGTGGCTGCTGCGGGAACCGATGGCGAAGTACACACGCTGGCTGATTGGAAAGAAGCTACGCGGCCGCCCATCGCCGCAGTGGCCCGCCATGCCGGAGAAACTGCGTCAGCACGCCGAGTTTGCCACAAACGCGCTCAGCCGTGGCGCACTCGAGATCAGTGGCGTCATGCGCAAATACCAGTTGGGCCTGGCGGATCGTCAATGCCGCATGGCCGAGGTTTCCGCTCGCATCCAAACCGCATTAATCATGCTCTGCACCAGCCTGTACGCGGCTCGCCAAACCGATGAATTGGTACGAACCGCAGGCGACTGCATCTGCCAGGACTTCGCCCGCTCACTGACTGGAAAACGCCCGACTGATCGCGAGTTCCGCGCGATGACAAAACTGGGAGAAGGCATCCGTGACGGCGGCTTCACAGCCATTGCCGGCGTCCACGCTGCCGAGATTCTGATGAAGTACGAACAATAGCTCCTCGTCACGACAAACGCTCGGGATCATGCCCCCCCGATTCGGATGCTTTCCCCCCGCATTCCAAACTCCCGTTACTCCCCTCATTACCAAGCCGCCACGCTTGGTAACGCCTCTTACGATCGTAGGCACTTCCCAAACAAAACCGTGACATTACCAGCGGGCCCAAGGTCCAGCCATTCCCCAGCCCAAAGGGGACCATAGGGAATCGACGGGCTGAGTCAAATGCCTCCAAGCTCCCATAAGGCCCGTCACGCCGACCATTCCCCGGAACCGTGCACGCCTCCCCTCGTTCGCAAACGCGGAGCCTGAATCACGAAGGAACCAGAATACGACGCGGTGCCGTTGTCTGACGTACATCTGACGTCAGACGTCGCCAGAGAAAGCAAATCACGATCAACTTTTCGATCGTGCGGTCTGCGGATCGGAAATTCCTACTCGGGCAATCCCCTTCGCGTGGTGGGATTGCTCGCCGATTCGGCATATCATGTGATCAAGCTTTAAAATTGGTCATCCTTGAAAGAGCCATGCGACATGATTCGTAATCGAAATGACAGGAAATGGAGCAACCTCGCGTTGTTCTGCCCGATCCCCCGCACTGTGGATCGCGGCGTCAAACCGATTCGATCGACGATTGTTCCGCAGTTCGTGCTGGGATTGGTGATCGCTTCGATCGTCGCCTGCGTTGCCGGAGCCGAAGAACCCAAGGTCAGTAGGGGCCCGCTGTCGACCGATGACGCCCTGAAAAGCTTCGTCCTTGCATCGCCCGAATTAAAAATTGAACTGGCCGCGGGCGAACCCGAAGTCGTGGCTCCCGTTGCGATCGCATTCGATACAGACGGTTCGATGTGGGTCGTCGAAATGCGAGATTATCCCTACGGCCCCAAACCTGGCAGCAACGAAAAACCAAAATCGCGAATCAAGCGGCTGTACGACCATAATCACGACGGCCGGTTCGAGACCGCCACCGTCTTCGCCGACGAACTGCTGTTCGCGACGGGCCTGGTCCCGTGGAAGGATGGCGTGATCGTCACGCTTGCGGGGGAGATTGCATTTTTCGCCGACCGCAACGATGACGGCAAAGCCGATTTCAAAGAGACCTGGTTTCAAGGATTCAGTCAGGAAAACTCGCAACTTCGCGCCAATCACCCGACCTTTGGCACGGATGGCTTCATCTATGTTGCGAACGGCCTGCGGGGCGGAACAATCGTTCCCGTCAAAGAAGAATGGCGGCAAAAAGGACAACCTTTGCCCCTGGCCGGTTTCGATTTCCGGTTCAACCCTGTGACGGGTGAATACGGCGCCGTATCGGGCCATGGTCAGTTCGGGCTCTGTTTTGACGACTATGGAAATCGATTCGTTTGCTCCAACCGCAATCCTGTTCAGCATGTCGTGCTGGAAGACCACTACGCGAAACGCAATCCGTTCTTCGCGATCAAATCGACGATTCAGGACGTCGCCGCGTTCGCAGAACATTCGAAACTGCACCCGATCAGCGAAACCTGGACGACATCAACGCTTCACGCGAATCAATTCACGGCCGCCTGTGGTGTGACGATCTATCGTGGCGACGGACTGCCACCCGAAAATAAGGGCAACGCCTTTACATGCGATCCAACTGGAAACCTGGTCCATCGCGAAACCCTGGTCCCGCAGGGCGCCACGTTCGTGAGCCATCCTTCAGACGGTGAACAAGAATTTCTGGCCAGCACCGATACCTGGTTCCGTCCCGTTAATTTGGCGCACGGTCCCGATGGGGCGCTTTATGTCATCGATATGTATCGTGCGGTGATCGAGCATCCCGACTGGATGCCGCCGGAACTGAGAAATCGAAAAGACCTGAATGATGGCAGTGACCGCGGCCGGATCTGGCGAATCAAATCCGATGAATCGATCCTGCCCCAGGAGCGCCCCGATCCACCACTGGTCAAGCTCACGACGCCGTTGCTCGTTCAATTGCTCGAACACCGAAACTCGTGGCACCGCGAGACAGCTTTTCGCCTGTTACTTGAACGCAATCGCGATGAAGTCCTTGATGCACTGAAAGTCAACTGGAAGCAGAATCGCCTGACGCGCAGCCGCCTGCCAGTGCTTTGGATGATTCGTCTACTTGATCCTCGACTGACCCCCGCGGTACTCGCCTGGTCCGAGACGGACAATCGCGATCCTCGTGTGCGCGAACAAGTGATTTCCGTCATCGGCGAGAACCTGGACGAACTTCTGCCGGATGTTGTCGTCAGCCTCGCAGGCGAAGAGGCCGACGAACGAACTCGGTTCCGTCTTGCACTCGCATTGAGCGGTCGAAGCGTGGATGTCGCAAAGGAACGTAAGGCGATCGTCCGATTGCTTGATCGGGGTGTCGACGATCCCTGGCTGCGAGTCGCCGTAGGAACAATGACGTCCAATCCTCCCGAGGCACTGCTGACAGACTTGATTGAACATTGGGGAAAACTCCCCAAGACTCTGCCAGGTGGCAGCGAATTGACCGAACAGCTTAGCGAAATCGCGGGAGCTCAAATTGAACCCAAAGTTGGTCGGCAACTGCTGTCGCAATTGCTTGCATTCACGCCCACGGGTTGGGGTGACGGTGCGCTCGATCTCGCAGCGGCGGGGATCCGCGGCCTCGGATTGGGAATGGCACGTCGTGGTTCATCATTTGCCGCGATCCGTGCAGAACTCGACACGCGCGAACGCAATCTGTTCGGTGGGCTAATGCAGTCACTTCGGCAACGTGCGGCAGATCCTCAAACCCCCGTACCGCGTCGCTTGGCCGCCATCCGAACTCTGGTTTACGATGATAGTCCCGCCGTCGTCCCACAACTTCTCGATCTCAGTTTTTCCGGAAGCGACATCGTCATTCGACTGGCGTCGCTGGATGCACTGGGTTCGATCAACGATCCGAGCATTGCCCCCAAAGTCCTCGAAGCGTTCGATGCTCAGACTCCCCAGCTACGCCGCGCCATGCTCGACCTGTTGCTGGCCCAGGAAAGCCATGTGGCAGCCTTGCTGACCGCGCTCGAACAAGACCAACTGAAAGTCTCCGAAGTCGATCCCGTCCGCCAGACGCGTCTGACGAAGCACCGCAACAAAGAGCTCAGTGCCCGCGCAGAAAAACTGTTCGCTTCGGCGATTGCGCCCGATCGTGCCGCCGTACTCACGAAATACCAGCCATCAATCGAAGCAAAAGGCAATGCCGCCAATGGCCGTGCGATCTTCGAAAAGAATTGCGTCACATGCCATCGTGTCGCAAACCTGGGTGTCAATGTCGGACCGGACATCGGCGATACCCGCGACAAGACGCCCGCGTACTTGCTGACGAACATTCTCGATCCGAATCGAGCCGTCGACGCAAACTACTTCGGTTTCACCCTGGTGACGAACCAGGGTAAGACGTACACAGGACTTGTGAAATCTGAAACGGCTGTTTCAATCACGATGCGGATGCCAGAAGGAAAAGAAGAAACAATCCTGAGATCGGATATCGACGAGCTAAAATCCAGTGGGCAGTCACTGATGCCGGTCGGCTTTGAGAAAACGATCTCCGCCGAGCAAATGGCAGACCTGATCTCGTTCCTCAAGAACTGGCGTTACCTGGATGGTTCTATCCCATTGCAGGAATAGGCCACAACCGCTTTTATCGATGCCCTCGCTCAGAGCATATCTCCTCATTGGTAGGATCGACGGATGAACCTTTGGCGCGGAATCACTTGCTTGACCGTCGGCAGCCTGTTCGACACTCTTTCCGCAACCATCGTCGTCTCGTTCCGCGAGATGACAGCTCTGGTGGTCTGCGGCGGCCTGTTGTGCACGCATTCTGCCAAGGCAGCGGATTCGATCGTGATCCTGCCGGCTGAAATTCGACTGACCGGACGCGAGGCGTTTCAAACGGTACTGGTTGAGATGGCCGACGGTCCACTTGCCGTTGCTCCCGTTCGCCAGGGTTTGGAATGGAGTTCCGCAAATGAGCAAATCGCCCGAGTGATCGATGGTCGCGTCGTTCCCGTCGCGAATGGTTCCACGACAGTGAAGGTCGTCGTCAACGGCGAATCTGCCGTGGCAAACGTCGTCGTCGACAAGATGGACGATGTCTATCACTGGAACTTTCGCAATCAAGTGCAGTCCGTGCTGTCGAAGACAGGTTGCAACAGTGGCGCCTGTCACGGAGCCGCTGCAGGCAAAAACGGATTCAAGCTTTCGCTGCGTGGGTACGATCCAGAAGGGGACTACTTTGCGATCACGCGACAGTCGCGCGGCCGACGTGTCGTTGCCACCGATCCGGGGCGCAGTCTGATTCTTACCAAACCGACTGCAGCGATCCCACATAAAGGGGGCCTGCGATTCGCCGAGAACTCGTCCGAGTATCAGGTCATTGCCCAGTGGATTGCTCAGGGGCAACAGGCTCCCAAAAGTGATGATCCGCGAATCAATCGACTCGAGATCCTTCCGGAAGCATCACGCCTGAAAGTGGGAACTGAGCAGGCGATGATCGTCCGCGCTCATTTTAGTGACGGACACATCGAAGATGTAACGCGCTGGGCCAAGTATACTTCGACCAATCACGCGGTCTGCTCGGTCGACGACCAAGGACTCGTCAAAGTTGTGGGCGGCGGCGAGGGTGCGATCGTCGCGTGGTATCTGGCCCAGAATACGACGGCAACAATCACGATTCCGTACACGCAACCTGTCGCGCCCGACACATTCACCTCGGCGGAGCGTGCGAACTTCATCGACGATCTGGTCCTGGAAAAGCTCGCAGCGCTCAACATGCCTCCGTCTCCGCGATCTGACGACAGCGAATTCCTGCGGCGAGTCTACCTCGACACAATCGGCTTATTACCGACCGTCGACGAGGTCAAAACGTTTTTGAGTGATTCAGATCCTCTGAAGCGGGTTCATCTAATCGATTCGCTGCTCGCGCGGCCTGAATTCGTCGACTATTGGGCGTATCAATGGTCCGATGTGTTACTGCTCACCGGTGACCGTCTCAGACCCGATGCCATCAAAGCGTACTACAAATGGATTCGCGATCGCGTGGCCGAGAATGTTTCGTGGGCCGAATTCGCACGCGGGATCATCCTGGCAAAGGGCAGCACGCTCGAAAATGGTGCGGCCAATTTCTACGCACTTCATCAAGATCCGCAGGATATGGTGGAAACGACATCCATGGCGTTCATGGGAATGTCGATCCAGTGTGCTCATTGCCACGACCACCCAAATGAAAAATGGACGAATGACGACTATTACGGCATGGTTAGCCTGTTCGCACGAGTCCGCGGAAAAGGGTGGGGCGGCGACTCGCGCAGTGGCGATGGCAACCGGACGATTTTCCTTGCCGACGAGGGTGAAGTCCTGCAGCCGCGAACCGGACGCCCGCGAGCCCCCAAGCCGTTGGATGCCGCGGAAATTTCGTTCGATGACTCGCACGACCGGCGCGAGACTCTCGCCAACTGGTTGACCTCCCCACAAAATCCGTACTTCGCCAAAGCGATCGTCAATCGAGTCTGGGCCAACTTCATGGGACGCGGACTCGTGGAAGCGGTTGACGATCTCCGGTTGACCAATCCCGCCAGCAACGAAAAACTGCTTTGTCGTCTGTCGGAAGAATTTGTTCGCAATCAATACGACTTGAAAAGCTTGATGCGAAGCATTCTGCAGTCGGAAACATATCAGCGGTCACACGCCACATTGCCCGAGAATCAGTCCGATCAACGGTTCTTGTCTCACAGCCAGCCACGTCGCATGAAAGCGGAAGTCCTGCTCGATGCGATCTCGCAGGTGACCGGCGTCGCGACGGCCTTCAAGGACCAACCCGCAAATACCAGAGCCATCCAACTGCCGGACGCCAATGTTGCGTCCTATTTCCTGGATACGTTTGGCCGCCCCGAACGCGTCTTGACGTGCACCTGTGAACGCTCAGATGAACCCAGCATGACTCAGGTCCTACATCTGACGAACGGCAAAACAATTCAGGAAAAGTTGGAGTCATCCGAAGGACGAGTCAGCACGCTCATCCAATCCGAAGCCTCGACCGAAGATGTCATCGAAATACTCTACCTCGCCGCGTTCGCCCGGTATCCCCACGACGACGAGCGCCAGCGATTGAAGAAACTGTTTGCGGAAGTACCCGCCGAAGAACGACGCTCCGTCACGGAAGACCTGTTCTGGAGCGTCCTCACATCGAAAGAGTTCCTGTTTCAGCACTAAACCGGCGCGTGTCGCTTCGCGATTGCGAACAGGCCCCAAACTCGTGCACTCGTCGAGATTCAGCGATTCAGGATGCCGACAACCTGCAACGAGAAAATCGCGTCGCCACCTGGATCAGCGACGAAATCGACGAGCCGAAACCACTGGAAAAGTCCCTTCAATGTGTCCCCTCCGCGGGCTAGAATCTCGGCTCGAATTCAAGGTTCTTCGTGTTGCTGACGTCTCGTTGGGATCAAATTGCGATCAGCAAACGTAGGGATCCAGATCCCATTCCGGAATCGAATACGTGAGTGCGCGATTCCGGTACCGACGTGACATTGATTCGGACGTCACGTCGATGTCGTTGTGAAGGATAGTCTGTTTCAGGAGGAAAAGATGAGAACTCGAAACCTCTCCGTGCTTGTCGCATGTGGAATTGTGATCATCGGCGGACTGAATTTGATTGGGCAGGACAAACCAAAGTCGAAGAAAGCCCCCGCCAAATTCCAGGCAAAGTTTGAAACGACGGCTGGTGATTTCGTGATCGAAGTGCAGCGTGAATGGGCGCCGATCGGGGCCGATCGGTTCTACTATCTGGTCAACAACGGCTTATACGACGGATGCAAGTTTTTCCGAATTGTTCCCGACTTCATGGTTCAATTTGGCATCAATGGTGACCCGAACATCTCCGCACAATGGCAGAAAGCGAACCTGAAAGATGACCCCTTGATGAAGTCGAACAAACGTGGATTCGTGACATTTGCAAAAGCGGGGCTTCCCAATTCCCGTACGACACAGATTTTTATCAATTACAAAGACAATTCGGCCGTTCTTGATCGATCCGGCTTCGCTCCTTTCGGCCAGGTCGTCAAGGGAATGGACGTCGTCGACATGATCAATGGCGAATACGGTGAAAAGCCCGATCAACTTCAGGTGCAGGCAATCGGAAACAAGTATCTCGAAGCCGAATTCCCCAATCTGGATGGAATTATCAAAGCAACCATCATCGATCCCCGTTAACCCTCCCACAGTTTGATCGCATTCTTTTCGGCCCCGAGCCCACCTTTCATAATTGATCGCCATGTCGAAGAATCATCCGCCCGAGTTTTCTTTTCACGTCAGACCAACGACAATCAATGACGTTGAAGCGCTGGGACAATTCATTGAACCGTTCGTGGCGCAGGGACGGTTGCTGCCACGAACACGCGATGAGCTCGAAGATTTGACCGAACATGGATTCGCTGCGTTCGCGGACGGTCGAATCGTGGGGTTTGCCGCACTCGAGATTTACTCTGCCAAACTCGCCGAGCTTCGCAGTCTGGCGGTTTCATCAGAATTCCAAGGGCATGGCGTCGGGAAAGCACTCGTAAAAGCCTGCGTCGATCGAGCCAAAGAACGCCAGGTGTTCGAAGTGATGGCGATCACTTCCTCGGATGAATTTTTCCAACGTTGTGGATTCGATTTCACCTTGCCCGGCGAGAAAAAAGCCGTGTTCCTGCAAACCAGAGAGACCTACTAAACAGTATGCCGCGACCGAAACCGTCATCACCGTCGAAGAAACCCGCCGCCACGCCGTCAAACGATCGGACACGCACGAAAGCGAGCGCGCCAGAAAAGTCGAACGATCCACCGGCCAAAACCGCGAAGCCCGCCAAACGAACCGCCGAATCGCTTACTTCACTGCTGGCGGGGTCACTGCGCGAACGAACATTCCTGCGGCTCGTCCTCAGCCAACCGCTCTCAAAGTCGGATGGTGCGGCAACCAAGGCCTCGGCACGCCTTGTCGAAGTCAGCGGCGAAACCAAGTACCAATGGGTCGTCCGCAAGCACTCCAAGGAAATTCACAAGAACCTGACCGCTGATGAACTCGTTGTTCAGGCGCGAACCGAGTTCGGTTCGAACTTCGGCGATGCTCATTTGTTCACAACCGAGGCCGATCTGACGGTCCGCTGGAACTATGGCAAGCCGCAAAGGATTAAGCGCAAGCCCCCCACGCAACGACCAACAGAGGGCGCTGATCACAACCGCCAAAAGCAGTACCTGATCCCCGCGGGTGTGCCGTGTGCATTCCTGATCGAAATCGGAGTGATGCTGCCCAGCGGCCAGGTGCGCCCGTCGATGTATCACAAGTTCCGCCAGATCAATCGCTATCTCGAATTCGTCGAAGACGTACTGCCACAATTGCCTGCGAAAGGACCGATCCACGTCGTCGACTTCGGTTGCGGCAAAAGCTATCTGACATTTGCTCTGCATCACTTGCTGACAAAAATTCATGGACGCGCGGTGCGTATTGTCGGCCTGGATGTCAAAGCCGACGTGATCGAAGATTGCACACGAATCGCAACGACACTGGGCTGCGAGGGCCTGCATTTCGAGATTGGCCGGATTGAAAAGTTTACGCCCGAGTCACATGTCCATCTGTCCGTTTCACTGCATGCCTGTGACACCGCGACCGACGACGCGCTGGCCGCCGCGCTCAAATGGAAATCCGAGGTGATTCTGGCCGTTCCGTGCTGTCAGCACGAGGTTTGCCAAGTCCTGGAACGGGTGACGCTACCTGCGTTTACCACACATGGAATTCTGAAAGAGCGATTCGCATCATTGGCGACCGATGCGTTGCGTGCACAGTTCCTGGACCTTCACGGTTATCGGACACAAGTACTGGAATTCATCGAGACGGAACACACGCCGAAAAACCTGCTGCTGCGCGCCGTGCGACGCACCGATCAATCGGCCGCGGACCAGTCGTCCAAACGCGAGACATATGATCAGTTCAAACAACTCCTCGGCCTTGCCACGTGGCATCTTGAACGAGTGTTTATGAACGAGAGCCCCGAAGCCTAGTCGCAACGAATCAATGCAGTGCCAAACAGAAAGCCACCCGAAGGACGTCCCTCGGGTGGCTTTTTCATTCGATCGTATTGTGAAACGGCGTCGTCTAGTGAACCTTGTCAGGCTGTGCCACTCGGCAGGACAGCGTGGCTGCTGTCACTAGGCGACTGCGTGCGCTTCCCACGAGAACAAGGATTCTTGCAGAGTGACGATGGTCACCATGTCTTTTTTGGCGCTCGATTCCGACAATTCGTATCCGCTGGAGACCAGTTGCTTCGCGTGATCTGATTCTTTCACCAACATGCCATCATCGGGGATCGCCCGCCACCAGTGCAGGTGGGGCCAATCACGTTGCACTGCCGTCAGACAGGTCATCAAAGTGCGTCCTCCGGCACCGGGCTTAAAGCCTGCCCGTGTCGCGATCTCCGTGAACGTCGCCAACTTATCCAGTCGTTTCAACTCCCACAGCGCTTCCGCAACACCTTCAGCTCGAACGGATGCCACAATCATCTCCTCTACAATGGCTGACCTGACGTCGAATTCAGTCCGAATGTTCGCGATCCTATCGCAATTCGATCAAACGTCGGCAGCACGCCCATGAACCCAAACAAAGCGAGTGCGTCCCGGTCGGGACAGATACTTCGCACTACAATGTCCATTGATTTGAACTCTAAGGTACCCGAATCCAGAAGGGCGAACAACCCTTGATTTTCTGCCAGCCAAGCGGTCGTTTGTTTTGTGAAGAAGTCCAAAATGTGTGCTTGACAGGACCAGAAATCGAACGCAGCGCCAGCCGTCTTCGAAGCGATAATGCCTCCCGCGAGATCTCGTTGCCCGCGCGACTTCACCGATGTCATTCCCGTTCCGCACCTTGGAATCAATGGCCTGACGACCTAAGATAAGGGAACGTGGGCGATGCGTTTCGAACGTCATGGCCTGCTGAAAATCGCCTAGCGCCCGACAATCGCGTCTGCGCCTCTTTTTCTGGAACCTGACAGTGACGGACGAGCTTTACGACGACCACATTCTTGATCATTTTGAATCGCCTTATCACAAGGGACATCTGGACTGTCCCACATGCAGTCATTCGGATCGAAATCCGATCTGTGGCGATCAGGTGACGATTGAGCTCTCAATTGATGATCAAAAAACGGTGAAAGAAGCTTTCTTCAATGGGAAAGGCTGCGCCATCAGTCAGGCGGCGGCATCAATTCTGTGCGAAACGATCGAAGGTAAATCTCTGGATGAACTGCGAGAATTCCAAGCGCAGGATATGCTCGATCTACTCAAGGTCCGCTTAACGGCCAGTCGCCAGAAGTGCGGCCTGCTTGGCTTCAAGGTCTTGAAGACCATGCTCTATTCCCTCGACCAGGAAAACGCGGCAGTCACCTCGCCGAAGTGACCACCGCAACATTCAGCATCCAATACCATCACGGTACCCAATTCACTTCTTCGATTTCTCCGCGTCTCCCTTGACGCCAATGCGGCGGCAAAATTTGCCCCCTGTCCGTTTGGGCTCTGTCGCCTTCCAACGGACATGCAGGTTCCGATCCCCCTTAAAGCCGCTGCGACAATCCTTCTGCCAACCGCTTAAGCGCCTGACTGATGTCATCTGGTTCGAGGTGAACATTTAGAATACTGAAGGCGTCCTGGTTGGCGATCGCGGCGTTCAGCGCCTGATCGAGTTCGCCCTCCGTATGCACCTCAAACCCCCAACCGCCACCTAGCAAATCCGGCATGCGGTGATAGTTCCAGTTCAGAATGTCATTGAACGGCCCATCTTGCAAGAACCGCTCGGTCGTATACCCCTTATTATTCAACACGATCACAATGGGGTTGAAGCCATGCCGAACAGCCGTCGACAGTTCCATGCACGTCATCTGGAAAGCTCCATCGCCGACCAGCACAATCGGCCGACGATCGGGTGCCGCCACACTGACACCAATCGAAGCCGGTACGGCAAACCCCATCGAAGTGTAATACGCCGGGCTCAGGAACTCGGTCTTCTTGTAAATGGTCAGATCCGCAGCCCCAAACAGGCAGTCGCCGACATCGGCAACAACGACCATCGTCTCATCCAGCAAATCGTTGATGCGGGCAAACAGACGCGCATTCGTGACCTTGTCGTCAGGACGCAAGACAAACTTCGCGTCCGCTCCCTTCGGACGGGCCAGCATCGGCCGCTTCGCCACTTTCAAGTCGAGCTTTCCCAGACCTTTCACGAAATCGGTGATCAGGATGTCATGGAAGTGATGGTGCGAAATCCGCATGTGCTCAGACGTCGCATCGATACATTTTCGAGGATCAAGATTCGCCGTGAAAATGCCCATGTCGATATCGGTCAGAAACGCCCCTAGCATGATCAGGCAATCGCTGTCCTCAACGTAACGCCGCAGGCTGTCTCGACACATTGCGCCTTCATAGATCCCAAGGTAAAGAGGATGCTTTTCACTGACGACTGATTTGCCAAGCAGCGTCGCACACATCGGAATCGAGTTCTTTTCCGCCAGTTTGACGACGTCATCCGCCAGGCTGAACCGGTGCATTTCCACCCCGGCGATAATCACCGGTTTCTTCGCGGCATTGATCACATCGCGGGCTTCCGCCAGCGCTTCGTTCAGCGAGTCTTTATCGCTCGTAAACGATTCGGTCTTGGCCACATGCGGATACGGACACTTGGTGTGAACTCGATCCCGCGGCAGTTCGAGATAGACGGGACGACGGAATCGGACCGCCGCCTCCAGACAACGGTCGATCTCTCGGAATGCCGTCAAAGGATCTTCGAGAGCCGCACTGGCCACAGTGATCTTTTCAAACACTTCACGCTGTGTGTTGAAGTCGCGAACACGATGATGCAGCAATGGGTTTGCACGCCGCTCGTCCATCCCCGGTGCACCGCTGATCACGATCACGGGCGATTTTTCCGCAAACGCCCCGGCGATCGAATTGCACAGACTGAGCCCCCCGACACAGTACGTCACGCAAACCGCTCCCAGCCCATGGATCCGGGCATAGCCGTCGGCCGCATACCCGGCGCAATCTTCACGAGTGCAGCCGACGACTTTGATCGGACTTTCTTCCAGCATGCCATAGAATTGGAGAACGAAGTCACCCGGGATTCCGAAAATGTCGGTCAAACCATAATCCTGCAGCCGCTGAATCAGGTAGCTGCCGATCGTCAACTCAGATTTCACCGAAGTCGCGATTTTTGCTGTCGACGTTTTGCCGTTCACTGCCTTCAATGTCGTGGATTTGCGAGCCATGTTGTTCCCTCAACGGAGTTTTTTGAGTTCCGAGGTCGCCACGTGAATGCATTTTATCCGAGCCGCTGCAGATTGTTTTCAGCGTTACAAGAAAGCTGGGATCGGCCACCCAGCACTTCGCCTGTACACTTGTAGTGGGGGACTGAAATCACACTCAAGTTTTCACGCCGAAGTATTGATCCGATTGCCCAAGTCCGCAAGCCCCTTTCCAACGAGACCGCAACCGATGCTCCACCCCGAATGGAATCCACAGGACTGCCCCCTGATCGGAATGTTACACGCGCCGCCACTGCCCGGATCATCGGATTTTCAAGGCGACTTTGCCGCCATCCGACACTCCATTCTACGCGACGCGGAAACCTTACTGGAGGGCGGTGTTGACGGGCTGATGCTCGAGAACTTCGGCGACTCGCCGTTCTATCCTGGTCGCGTTCCCGCGATCACTGTCGCGGCCATGACCTCGCTGGCGAGCGACCTGATGTGGCGATTCGATGTTCCCCTGGGAATCAATGTCTTACGGAATGACGGCCTGAGTGCACTCGCGGTGGCCGTCGCCTCGGGAGCCTCTTTTATTCGTGTCAATGTCCTATGTGGGACCCGCGTGGCAGATCAGGGTCTTCTTCACGGCATTGCGCATGACCTGTTGCGAGACCGGGCGAACCTGCGCGCCGGCTCCGTCAAGATCTGGGCCGATGTGGACGTCAAGCACTCTGCGGCACTCGCACAGCGACCGCTTCGAGACGAAGTTCGCGATCTGATCGAACGCGGAAAATGTGATGCGTTGATTGTCTCGGGCACGGCAACAGGGCAACCGATCGAAGAAATGACTTTGCGTGATGTCAAGCTGGCCGCCGGTTCCACTCCCGTCCTCGTCGGCAGCGGTGTGACCGTTGACGGCGTTCCGCGGCTCAAATCGATCGCGGACGGATTGATTGTGGGAACCAGCCTGAAGCAAGACGGAATCGCCACAAATCCGGTGGAACTCGATCGTGTGAGACAGTTGGTCGAAGCCATTCGTACGCCTCGATGATTCCCGCGTCCAAGATGGCGGTCGAAAGCCGAGTCCTCTACCATCAGAGTTCCCCCCTGTTGAAATCAGCAGTGCGTCGTCATCGGTTCGACGCCGCGGAAACTCACCAATGTGGCCACCACGACGTAAGACCAACTTGACAGCCATTTGCCTGGTCGGGTGCGTTCTGCTCGTTATGACTCAATGGAGCCTTCCCGACTCATTCAGTGGCATGCTGACATCATTGCTCTTTCTGGGCATGATCTTCGTCGCGAGCGTCATTGGTGGCTGGAAAGGGGGCGTTGTTGCGACGACCTGCGGCCTGCTGTGTGCGCTGTTCCTGTTTTCACCGCCTTACATTGTTCGAGCCGCAACCAAACCCATCGAATTGTTTCGACTTTCGTCTTTTGTCTTCCTCGGCGCCGGACTGAGTGCCATTGGAGAACTTCTACAGCGTGCCTGGCGTCGCATCGAAGAACGACAGCGTCTGCTCGAAGATGAGGTTCAGGCGCGTCGACGTGCCCAGTTGGCAGAACGGGCACGGGCCGATGAACTGATGACGACGCTCGCGAGCATTGGCGATGGAGTCATCCGCACCGACAGGGAAGGGCGAGTCACATTCCTTAATCCTGTCGCCGAAAAGCTGGTCGGTTGGCAATCCCCCCAGGCCGCGGGACGACCACTGTCTGAGGTCTTTCACATCGTCCACGAGACCACCCGTCAACCAGTACCGAATCCAGCCCTGCAGTCACTTGCCGATGGTGACATTACTGCATTGGCAAATCACACCCTTTTGATCTCGCGCGACGGTACCGAACGCCCCATCGATGATTCCGCCGCCCCCATCCGCGACGCAACGGGAAACATCATCGGCAGTGTCCTGATTTTCCGCGACGTCACCGAACGGCAGCGAGGGCATGCCGCGGTGCTGGAGAATGAACGCCGCTATCGTGCCATCGGCGAATCGATTGACTACGGCGTCTGGGTCTGCGATGCCACTGGACGCAACACGTATATCAGCGAGTCATTTCTCCGCCTCGTCGGTTTGACGCAGGAAGAATATTCTCACGACGGACCAGGTACCATTCTGCACCCTGACGATGCCGACACAATGATCGCCGCATGGCAGGAATGCGTTCGGTACGGACATCGTTGGGATCGTGAGCTCCGCGTCAAAGGCGTCGACGGCAAGTGGCACTCCGTTCTTTCGCGCGGCGTCCCAGTGCGAAACGAACAAGGTGAACTGACGTCGTGGGTCGGGATTAATCTGGATATCAGCCGCTTGAAACAGGTTGAAGCGGAACTCCGTGATGCCGATCGTCGGAAAGATGAGTTTCTGGCAACACTCGCTCACGAACTGCGCAATCCGCTGGCTCCGATCGCCAATTCACTGCAGATTCTCAAGATACCGTCGATCGAAGCCGAAACGACACAACAGACGCTCGAGGTGATGGAACGTCAGACCCAACATCTCGTGCGGCTTGTAGACGATCTGCTGGATGTCTCGCGCGTGATGCGAGGCAAGATTGAGCTTCGCCTGGAACGTGTCGAACTGGCCACGATCGTCACCCGTGCTATCGAAACGGCCAAGCCCCTGATCGACGCTCAACATCATCACTTGGAAACCTCACTCCCGTCAGAATCGTTGCCCCTGTCTGCGGACCCCGTGCGATTGACGCAAGTAATCGGCAATCTTCTGACCAACTCGGCGAAGTACTCTGCACCAAACGGAACGATTCGGGTAAGTGCCAGGAGGGAAGGGGAGCAGGCCGTGCTCAGCGTCGTCGACAACGGTATCGGCATCGCCTCGGACATGTTGCCACAGATTTTCGAGTTGTTCGTCCAGGCCGATCAAAGTTCAACTAAAGCCCAGGGTGGTTTGGGGATCGGTTTGACCCTGGTCAAAAATCTGGTCGAGCTTCACGGTGGGTCGGTCGAAGCCCATAGCGCGGGACTTGCTCAAGGCAGCGAGTTCGTGGTCCGCCTCCCCCTGCCCCTCGGCCCGCCTGAAAATAGCCAGGCCACCGAACCGAAATTCACGCCGCAAGTCCTGGGTGCCTCAGGACACAAATTGCTTGTTATCGATGACAATAAAGATGCCGCCCGCAGTCTCGCCATGCTCTTGCAGTTCAAGGGACACGAAGTGCGCGTCGCCTATAGTGGTGCCGAGGCTCTCGAATTGGTGCAGTCGTACACTCCCGATCTGGTGCTGCTTGATCTGGGAATGCCTGGTATGGACGGATACGAAGTCTCGCGCCGCCTGCGAATGGTTCCAGAATTGAAAAACACTCTTTTGGTCGCGCTGACCGGTTGGGGCCAGGCAGAAGACCGCCGCCGCACCGCCGACGCGGGCTTCCACCATCACCTCGTCAAACCGCCCGAGCCCGGTGTTTTGGATCGACTGCTCGCCGACCTGAGAAACCGGTGATGGCAGACCTTTTCCGCTCGACGTTCAACAGGTTCCAGCGTGCGCGGGATGGACAGGTCCCTCACGTAGAGCGCATGATCTTTCCGACGATCCATCTCTGACACTATTCACCGCTATCGGAAGGGCGCTCAACAATGAAATGGGAAGGTGGCCGCGAAAGCGACAATCTGGAAGATCGACGAAAGATGGCCCCCAAAACCATGGCCATTGGGGGAGGCGGTCTGATCATCCTGATCATCGGTCTGCTTTTGGGATTCGATCCGAACCAGATCCAAAAACTCCTGAACAATCAGCAGCAAGGGGGGGCCCCCGGTAACGTCGCCGTCGACGAAACCGAATCGCCTGAAGAGGCACGCAGCCGCAAATTCGCCGCCACGATTCTGGGCTACACCGAAGATGTCTGGGGCGAGCTCTTTCGCAAGGCCGGTGAACAATACGAACCGCCGCGAATGGTGCTGTTCTCGCGCCAGGTCGAGACCCGCTGCGGCGTCGCACCGTCCGCCGTCGGTCCCTTCTATTGTCCCGCCGATCGAACGGTTTACCTTGATCCCACGTTTTTTGCAGAACTCAGTGATCGCCTGGGTGGCTCGGCAGCCGAATTCTCTCAGGCGTATGTCATTACGCACGAGGTGGGCCATCATGTTCAAAACCTGCTCGGCTATAGCCGGATTGTCGACGAAAAACGACAAACGTCATCAAAAACAGAAGCGAATCGATGGTCCGTACGGCTTGAGCTTCAGGCCGACTACCTGGCGGGTGTCTGGGCACACTACGGACAGCAGAAGTTTCGTTTTATCGAAAATGGAGACATCGAATCGGCCATTCAATCGGCGAATGCCATCGGCGACGACCGCCTGCAGAAACAAGCAACCGGTTTCACCTCACCTGAAAAATATACGCATGGAACGTCCGCCCAGCGCGTCAAATGGTTCCGTCGTGGCTTTGAAACAGGCGACCTTAACAAACTCAAAGAGCTCTTCGAACTGGATGACAACGACCTTTAGCAGAACGTTGTCCCAGGCTAGACCGTCATCACAGGCGACTTTGTAGGTGACCGCTCTCCATTTCGAAGGCGTCACGAAATCGACCGCGTGCAGTGACAAGAACGATTCGTGAGACACGCACTTTCAATATTACAAGATGTTCGCCTTCACCGTTCGGCACCGATATAATCCGCCGAAATGCAAGTCGAACGCTGTCACTCTCTCTGCACGTTCAATTCATTTCCGAGTAAGGTCTGCCATGCGTTTTAAATCCGGGATCGTTGCCGCTGCGATCGGTGCCGCACTGTTCTGCGGCATTCTCGTCCATGCCCAGAATGGCGAGAAACCGTCGAATAACGTCAAAAATACGCCAACTGTAGGAAAGAAACCGACGACACCCGTTCCTCAACCCGGTGCTGCTCAAACGAAGAAGCCCGACGATGCAGGCAACAAGAAAAACGCCCCCCTCAATCCTGCCACGACAAAACCCACACCCCAATCGGCAGACCCGGATTCCGCAGAAGCGCTGGACGAGAAGTCCATTCGCACCAGCGCCGAAGCTTTCGCGAAGTTCTACAACGAACATGATGCAAAAGGACTCGCGACGCTGTTCGCCACAAAGGCCGAAATGATCGACGAAGACGCACAGGTGGTACGGGGACGCGATGCGATCGAACAGGCCTTTGCCAGTGTTTTCGAAGCAAACCCTGAATCGTCGATGCAGGTCGAGATCGAATCCATTCGTGTTCTCACCCCCAGCTTAGCCATTGAAGAAGGTGTGACTCGATCGTACACCTCGCCAAACGATCCCGAATCGGTGACCGGGTACGTCGCGATTCACGTCAAGACTGACGGAAAGTGGCAACTGGGCTGCGTCCGCGATTGGGACTCGGACGCTCCCGAACTGACGCCCCATCACCACCTGCAGGAACTCGCCTGGCTTGTCGGCGAATGGATCGAAGAAAGCGACACGACGATCGTCCATAACGTTTGCAACTGGCACGACAATGACAACTTTCTGATGCAGGAATTCCAAGTCCAGGTCGAAGGCGAAATCGCCATGTCAGGCACCATGCGCATTGGCTGGGATGCCGTCAGAAAACAATTCAAATCGTGGGTCTTCGATTCGCACGGTGGTCATGCCGAAGGCCTGTGGCTGAGCAACGGCGACGAATGGATCGTGACATCGCAAGGTGCCACCGCCAAGGGCGAAACCGCCTCGGCCATGATTGTCTACCGCCTGATCGATGAAGACACCGTCGGCTGGCGATCGTATGACCGGGTGATCAATGGTGAGCGTCAGGAGGATATCGACGAAATCGTTGTCAAACGCCGCCCACCCCATCCCGCGGAATAGACGAAACGACCGGCTTCGTCCGCTTCCCAATTGAATCAATTCTCCTTCGCACACATTGCACGCCCATACACGATCTCTGAAGGATACTGCGATGAAGACAATCAACTGGCTCTCCGTTCTGCTTGTCTCAACGCTTTTCTGCCTGCCTGGAGACGTTATGGCGCGAGGTTTCGGTGGCCGCGCAGCTGGTGGGGGTGGCGGTGGGGGACGAGCTGGCGCCGGCGGGGGTGGCGGTGCCCGGCCGAGTTTCGGAGGCGGCGGGGGAGCTCGACCCAACTTTGGTGGTGGTGGTGGTGGTGGCGGAGGAGCACGTCCAAACCTCGGAGGTGGACCAGGCGCTGGAGGCGGTGCACGTCCGAATTTTGGGGGCGGTGCCGGAGTCGGCGGAGGGGCACGTCCGAATTTTGGGGGCGGTGCCGGGGTCGGCGGAGGAGCACGTCCGAACCTCGGAGGTGGACCAGGCGCTGGAGGCGGGCCCCGCCCGAATTTTGGAGGTGCTTCGGGGGGCGGCGGAGGGGGACGCCCTAATCTCGGAAACATCCCCAACCACAGCCCCTCATTCAGCCATCCGATCGGCGGCGGTTCCTCGCGTCCCAACTTCGGAGGTGGCAATGCAGGCATCGGCAATCGGCCACAAATCGGTGGGGGCAATCGTCCTTCGGTACTACCCGGAGGCATCGCCTCGCGCCCCGGTGCGGGCGGCGGCGGTGAACAGTTTCGACCGGGAACGGGAATCCGACCCGGTGGCGGCGGTGGAGGAGAACAATTGCGACCCGGAGGCGGAAACAGACCTGGTGGCGGCGGGGGCGGCCAACAGAATCGGCCAGGATGGGCGAACCGACCTGGAGCAGGCGGAGGGGGCGAACAGTTTCGTCCAGGAAATGGCATCCGCCCTGGGGCTGGGGGCAATCGTCCCAATTTCGGCAACAACAATAACTTTGGCCACATCGGCAACAACAATAACAACTTCAATAACATCAACATTCATCAAAACAACTTTAACCACGCGACGACTCGCCCCTACTACAACAACTGGCAACATGGAAACTGGAACGGAAATTGGAACCGTCCAGGCGGCGGATACTGGAACGGCTGGGCGCACGGCTACGGCCACGGTTACATGAACCGTGGCTGGGGCGGATACTGGAACGGCGGATACGGTGGCTATTGGGGTCGCCCCTGGTATGCCAGTCCCGTCGCCTGGGGATTGGGCGCCTGGACGCTGGGCTCGATCATGTACAGCTCAGGTTACGCCTCATACAGCAATCCCTACTATGTCGGCGGGGGCAGTTCTAGCGCTTACTATGACTATTCCCAACCGATCACCGTGATCAATCAGCCAGCGGATTCAAGCCTTTTGGCAACCGCAACTCCGGTCGATGCCGGAACCACCGTCGCCGATACGACGGTCGCCGACACCACCGCAGCGGCTCCTTCCCCAGAAGTGCAGGAAGGAACGTCGCACATGGATCTTGCTCGCGAGGCCTTCAAAAATGGCAACTATGCCGACGCAGCCACCGAGATCGATCTCGCGATCAAGGCGCTGCCAAAAGATGCCGCGCTGCACGAATTTCGTGCGTTGGTTTTCTTTGCGACCAAGGATTACAAGCAGGCGGCGGGCACGCTCTACGCCGTGCTGTCGGCCGGTCCAGGCTGGGATTGGACGACGCTCAGTGGCATGTACTCCAACGTCGCAACGTATACAGACCAGCTTCGAACTCTCGAACAGTTCGTCAAAGACAACTCCAGTTCGGCCGATGCGCGATTTGTTCTCGCCTATCATTATCTGACCTGTGGCTACTCCGATTCGGCCAGAAAACAGTACCAAGAGGTCGTCAAACTCCAACCGGCTGACCAGCTTTCAGCTCAACTTCTGAAGCTCCTCGGCGGTGACCCTGCTGCGGAAACTGGCACGACCGAAGCGGCTGCCACACCGACGCCGCAGCCACCGGACCCCAAGACATCCCCCGAAACGGCAACGCCATCAGAAGAAGAGCCTCACCCCCCTCTGGACATCGACGCCACGAAGATTGTCGGCAACTGGAACGCCCAGCGTCCTGATGGCACGACATTCACACTCGATCTGACGTCCGATTCCAAGTTCACCTGGGGCTTCTCGCAAGGAACGAAGAAGCAGGAATTTGGCGGCAAGTATTCCGTCGACGGAGCGATCCTTGTCCTCGAACGCAGCGACGGGCAGCAGATGCCCGGCCTCGTCACATTGGCCGACAACGGCTTCAATTTCAAACTCTACGGAGGTCCACCGGACGACACAGGACTCGACTTCAAAAAATAACAAACGACAAACGGCACGTTGAACGCCACAGGGCAAATCAACGTGCTGTTTTGTTTGCCTGTGCTTCATCGTCATGATCAAGACAAATGACACACAGCCGTTCTATCTCAGTCCACCGGCGCGTCTTCCTCTCTGTTGCTTCGTGGTGACAATTCGTCAAGGATTTAGAATTTCACCACAGAGACTCGAAGGGCCCAGTTTTTGATCGCCGCATTTCCTTGCAGAAAGTGCCCGTAGAGCCTCCCCTCCAGCCGCTTCTACAATCACGCAGATCGGCCCCCAGCCATTCGGTAGTGGACACGGACGGTAGCGATGTCGGTCTTGCACTCCCGCATTCCGCCAACGAGAATTCTGTACGCTCGCAACTGCTCTTTCAGGCCTCGGCAAACCCAGTTTGATAAAGAGGCATAATGACGACGAACCTGTTCAGCCTTCTGGCAACGCTCATCCAACAACAACGCCCTGCGTTGCTCGAACGGTGGCGACGTCAAATGCGACGACTTCCCTCCGCGGGCCCCCTCGATCTCCAGGCTCTCAACGATCACATTCCGATGCTTCTCGACGAATTCGTCGCAACCCTTCGAACACGTGCCGACCAGACGAATCCGGAAGAGTTGCCCAAGGGAAGTTCGCCTGCACACGGCCTCCAACGACTCCAGGACGATTTTGACATCGAAGAAGTCGTTGCGGAATACAATATCCTGCGTGCGTGCATCCATGATGTCGCCGACGAAAATGGCATCAGTCTGCAAGGACAGCCGTTCCACTTAATGAACGGGTTCTTCGACCATGCCATCGGTTGTGCGCTTCAAGCGTATGCGACGCGACGATCACACGAAGAACAACAACGACGCAACGAGTACCTCTCGTTTGTGACGCACGATTTGCGCACGCCGCTGAACGCGATTTCCCTTGCCGGGAAGGTTCTTGAAATGACCATTCCCAAAGACTCGTCCAGCGTCGAGTCGATTCAGATGCTGACCTCGCTGCGCCGCAACGTTGAGCACCTCGAAAAGTTGATCGGCAAAGTTCTCGAGGAAAATGCCCACCTCGAGTCGAGCAGCGGAATTAAAGTCGAGCGGCGGGAATTCGACTTGTGGCCGCTCGTCGAATCGCTCATTCACGATCTTCGCCCCATGTCGGATACGTCAGGTACGAAGCTCACCAATCAGGTCCCGCCAAATCTGGTCGTTTATGCCGACGCGAGCCTCTTACATCGCGTCTTTCAGAATTTGCTGGCCAACGCAATCAAATACGCGCCACAAGGTGAGGTCATTGTCATAGCACGTGAACAGCCCCAGGAAGAGACCGTCGAATGCCAGATCAGCGACAATGGGTCGGGGATCCCCGTCGAGACACTCGACCAGGTTTTCGACAAAGGCGTGTCCGATCCTGACAATGAAGAAGGACTCGGATTGGGGCTGGCCATCGTCAAAACATTTATCGAAGCGCACGATGGAAGCGTCACGGTCGAAAGCCAACACGGGACAGGCACCATTTTTCGCTTCTCGTTGCCAAACCGTACGAACACACGCCCGTCGACTTCGCCTTCTACCTGATCCGGTCAGCCGTCGCGAGACGAAGCACCCTCAAGGCTCTCTGCGACCGGTGATCATCAATTGAGGGTTCACACGGGACGTGCAGGAAATGTCGGGGCCCAAAATACGGATCGGGGGCCAACGCTGGACAAGCGAATCACTGGAGGCCCCTGGGTTTCGGCAAAGCCCTTCAGCCACCGCCAGAAGATTTGCGGATCCCAAGACACTCGTTTGAAATAACGAAGACGGGCTCCGCCAGAATTCAAAAACGCCATGACAGCGTCAACACGAAAGTGATTGTCCCTCTCCCTGATTTCAACAGGCGGCTCATCCCCGGTGCTACTCGCGGACGATTTGCAGAAGTTCGCCTTCATTTCGACGTGAATCATATTGACCATCGGTCACTTCCGCCTTCGGTCGTGACGCAGCCTTTCGCCGTGCCACATGCAACTCAAGAGCGATACCGATGACAATCAGGGGAATCACCAGCCATAACGGCCGCTGAGCTCGTAACCAAGTTTGAAACATGGGTATTTCTCCGAGTTCAGTCGATATAAGGACTGACTCAACGGACTGAGCCGTTGAGACAAATGACGATCGATTTTGATAGGTTTATAAGAGAACCCACGATTCTACCCATATGTAGCGGAAATTTCATTGCCGTTGACTGTCGACCGTACTTCAAACATGTGACGGACGGCCCCTGCGGTTCGTATCAAGGCATGTGTCGCTCGGTCATCGAGACTTCGTAGCCTGTTGAAGTAACGGGGACTGGCTCATGCCAGCTTAAAAAACGCCATGACATCATCAACGCCACGGTGCCTGCCAAACTTACTTCAACAGGCTGTTAGGCAACTGAGAAGCGTTACGGTCCATTGAAGTGAAGGGGAGTGCATCCGCAAGGTGCCTGTCCCGTCACTTCAATCAGGCGGAGCTTGGGATTGAGAAGAATCGTCGTCGTCACCGCCAACGCTCGGCGATTAAATCAACGAGCACCTTCGCGCTCAAATCTTATCCGTACAATCACAACGTACTGTGTGCAGAACATTTATTACGTCTCTGTACCACATGTGTCATCATCACGTTTGTAAGTGTCTCACTAATGGATCGTCAAAGAATTCATTATTCCTCAATGAGACACAACGGACGTGACAACGCATCGTGTCGCCCGGATTGAAAGCCTCCAATTTTTCATTCGCAACAAACCACTCGATCCCGATCACGAAATGGCGGTCGGAACCGGGGCCGACTTACGCTGCAATGACCAGTTGAGCAACGGAGGCGTGACAAAGGTGGTCACCATGACCATCACGACGACCGCAGAATAAACCGACGCCTCAATCACAGGTTTTCCATTCGAGACCAGACCTTGACCAATGGCCGCAAAGATCAGCCCCACCTCACCACGGGGAATCATTCCGAACCCAATACTCAGACGGTCAATTCCGCGGCCGATGGCTCCGAGAGAGCAGAACTGTTTCCCAATGATCGCCGCGACGGTAATTCCAGCCGCCAGAATCAGAACTTGCGGGTCACGGAAACTCCGTAAATCTACCTGAAAACCCATCATCACGAAGAAGATCGGAACCAGCAGCGTCGTGACGGGCAAGACCCAGTCTTCCAGTGAACGCTGATCCTGCGTCCGCAGCGCGGCATAGTGTTTCTCATCAAGAATCATCCCTGCCGCAAATGCACCGACAATCGGAGCCAGCCCCATCAGGCTCGCCGCCCAGGACAATCCAAAACAGAACAACAGGCCCGAAACCATCAGCATGCCATGCACATTCAGCTTGGCGGCAACCCGGAACAGGTAGGGGCTCAGCCAGTCGCCAAGGACGACACTGCCGATCAAAAAGACCAGCGCCTTCCCCACAATCCACGCGACGTCGACCAAATCCGCGGTTCCATGGATAATGACGGCCTGAACGACCGCCAGCAGCACAAGACCCAAAACGTCATCAATGACCGCTGCCCCAAGCACGATCTTGGCGACATCAGTATCACTCTTGCCGAGATCCTTAAAGACGCGCGCAGTGATCCCCACACTCGTCGCGGAAAGAGTCGCTCCCAGAAACAGATGCACGTGCCACGAATGATTCGGCAGCATCCACTGGCCGACAAACCAGCCAAGACTGAACGGTGCAACCACGCCCAAGATCGCAACCAGGAGTGACGACCAGCCAACCTTGACCATGTCGCGAACACTGGATTCCAGCCCCACTTCAAACAGAAGCAAGATCACACCAATCCGCGCTAGCATGTCGAGCGTCAACGCGACAAGGCCGGTCACCTGTGTCCCATGATCCGCAGGGCTTGCCGGACGAAGGAATTCGACCCCGTCAAAACCGGCGAGTAAAAGATTTCCCAACAATACCCCGACCAGTAGTTCACCAAGCACGGCCGGCTGCCTCAGACGGACCGCAATGGCACCACCGGCTTTCGCCGCAAACAACACGATCGACAGTCCTAGCAGCACGGGCGTGACCGGGTCATGATGACCGGCCGGATGTTGCGTTTCACCTGCATGACTTTCCACAGCCAGGGCGTCTGCGACAGCAGACGAATCGGCGTGAACACGTGGTTGAGTGACGAAGAACATCAGCATCCATGTCACGGCGAGCAACAGGCCCGGCAGCAGAATTCGACGTCGGACGCGTTGTCTCATTATTTTTATCCGCAGCTTTCTCAACGATCGCTGAACTCGATGACCGTTCACAATTGTGACGCTCTATCTACCAATCGACACGAGTCAGAATTCGTGACAGCTTTCGAATTCCTGCGAGTCTTCGTTTAACCCAGAGCCACACACGAAGGCGGTTTTTGAAGCGGTGCACTTCCCCCACAATCGTATATCGGAATTCTCGCTACACAATTGTGCCGCGCCACCGGCAACGTCAACTCGGAATCCGACCGCCGATGACGTTCGCCACGATCCATGCCATGGAGCCGCCAACAAGCCAAACCAAAGTGTACCGATGCAGTTGCTCCTTCGTCGTGATTTCGCCCACGGTATTTGCGCGTTCTCCTGACATAAACCCCAGCCATCGCGCCGCCACGGTACCCGCCAGAATCACCACAAACCCGATGTCGGTCGACGCCACCCAACCATCGTTCGTCGTCGCAATTCTCGCCAGCGACAATGCCAGAAGTGCCGGTCCCGCGAAACACCAGACCATCCGATAGAAGATCAGGCTGAGCGACGTAATCGGGCGTGCCGCGCTCTCCGTTGCGGAAGAAGCCTCCTTTCTGCCGAGGTCGATTCGTGTTTCGATTGGTTTCTCGGCAACAGCAAGGCTATTTTTTTTGAATGCCATATCGAAGCTCCTTCATCCTGTCTGTGGCCGCAACATGCACGGAAGGCGCCTGCGGCACGACTGTCTCATTCACTCAAGGCGGGCTTGCACAAGCCAATCGAGGCACACCGCGCGAGCACCACGGAAGCGTGCTCCTCTCAATCGCGCGATACGTAACAACGTCAACCGAGCTTCTCAGCCCGGTGATCGCTGGGAAAACCTCGTTTGCCCTTTTTACATGCCACATCGTAGGCGAGGCTCGACGATCGCGACAAATCGATATAAACCGATTGATTCATAGATAAAATCTATGTATTGTAAATGACATGAATCAACTCAACTTCCAGCATCTGTTCTACTTCTGGACTGTCGCCCGTGAAGGCACGATCGCGAAGGCGTGCAAGATTCTGTTTCTGACACAGCCGACAATCAGCGCTCAACTCCGGTCACTCGAGAAAGCCGCCGGTGCAAAGCTCTTCGAACGATCGGGCCGACATCTGGTCCTAACCGAGACCGGCCAGACCGTCTTCCGCTACGCCGAAGAGATTTTCTCACTCAGCCGTGAACTGCAAGAAACGCTCAGTGGCCGCCCCTCGGGCCGTACGCGCAAATTGGTGGTCGGCGTCGCCGACGTCTTGCCGGGAATGATTGTGTACCGTCTGCTTGAGCCGGTACTGAACCTGCCCGAGCCCGTTCAGCTCGTGTGCCATGATGACAAGACTGAAAAACTTTTGGCGCGATTGGCGATCAATGAACTGGATGTCGTATTGTCAGACGTTCCTGCGAGTCCATTCGTCAACGTGCGTGCGTTCAATCATCTACTCGGCGAATGTGCGGTCTCATTCATGGCCAGTGCCGACCTGGCGGCGAAGTATCGGCGCGGCTTCCCCCAATCGCTGAACGGCGCGCCGTTCCTGCTGCCAATGGAAGGCAGTTCCCTGCGTCGCTCGCTCGATCAGTGGTTCGACGCCTTGGAAATTAGGCCGATGGTCCGGGGGGAATTCGGGGACTGCGACCTGTTCGAGGTCTTCGGCTCGGGCGGAGCGGGTGTGTTTGCGGTTCCGACTGTCGTTGAACAAAGCATTCAGCAGCAACACCGCGTCGAGTTGCTGGGACGAGTCGACTCGATCAAAGAACGATTCTTTGCCATTTCCGTCGAAAAACGACTCAAGCATCCCGCAGTGGTCGCCATTACCGATGCGGCACGCCAACGACTGTTCGAATAGTGGCGCCGCCACGCTGTCCAGACAGGTAGACGAGTTTCACTCGTGGGTCTACGTGCTCTGAGTTTCTCGACCCGCACTTCATGCCTGAAACACCCCGAAAAATGTCTTACCCCCCCTGCAAACGTCTCGCAGGCCGGATGAAAATTGCCGTTGCGGAAACAAATCGTTCATGAGAAAAACCGTTCGCCGGGCATGGCGACACGGGTCGCGGTACGTCTGGTAAGAATCTCCGCGACAAGCGCAACGCGAAGATCCTGCAATGTTTCGGTGGCCAGATAACGCTGCAAGAAGCAAAAAACCGATGTGTCAATGGGCAGTCATGGAATCGACAGGATCAGACGCTTCGCGTGACAAATGCGTCGCCCTGCGCGATGTCCAGGCGAAAGTCCCGGATTGCGGTGATTCGAGATTGAGCCATCTCTTCAAGAGGTTGATCCCATTTCATCGGTCAGGCACGCTCGCCTTGGTTGCCCTCTGCGTGTTGGCCATCAGCACGATCGGCTGGACTGCCGACCCGTTCGCCGCGGACGACATGCCTAGCTTGTCCGGAGAATTCGCCGTCGGAAAAGATGGACGCATGATCCTGTTACCAATCGAAATGGAAGGACGAGTTCTCCAGTTCCTGTTGGATACAGGCGCGTGCCGTACCGGTTTCGATCTGAGCTTACGCGATACACTTGGCACCACGGTGGGACGCCAGCGATTGCAGACGCCTGCCGGGATCACAAACGTTGAAACATTTCATTGGCCGAAAATCTCTCTTAATGGACAGTCACTCAAATCGGACCTGAACGTGGTTTGTGTTGATCTCACCGATCTGCGTCAGGCCTCCAGCAAGCAAATCGATGGCGTGCTGGGCATGGACATCCTGCGTTCTCAACGCCTGACGATTGATTTTGACCGTGGAACGCTCACCTTCATGGACTCGTTGCTGCAGCCGCGATCAAGGCTAGGAACCCGGCTTGCACTCGGTTTTTTCGAAAGTGGAGTTCCTTATCTGACAGGATCGGTTGGCGACATACACCCAGAACGATTTCTGATCGATACTGGAGCACAAGGAAATTCTCTGAATCCGGAACTGTTCGATCGGCTCGTCGAGAAACAACATCTGCGAGCAGGCGGCCCCTTTTCGAGTGTCACCGTCGCAGGACCGGTTCAAGGGGGACGCGGATATCTCGATCACCTTGCAATTGGTCCGATTCACCACGAAGGATTGAGAATGTCCCGCGTGGGTCCGAGTTCCATCGGACTGCGGTATCTCTCTCGCTACCGAGTGACTTTCGATTTCCCTGATCGAGCCGTCTACCTGCGAACCGGCGCTGATCATGCGAAACCAGAACCACATGCCAGTTGCGGGATGTCCTTGCGCTGGATCAGTGGCAACGTGACTGTGGAATCGGTCAAGCCAACGAGCCCCGCTGCCAGGGCGGAAATCCAACCGAGCGACGTTCTGGTGCGAATCGACGGCAAATCGGCAACGGAATTCGACCAGTTCGCAATGCGGCAACTTCTCACGTACGAGCCCGGTCGCAAAGTCTCCTTCCGCCTGCTCCGTAAAGGCCGGGAAATTTCCACCGAACTGGTGCTCGAAGAGGACTGAATCGTGCGATGCAGTAAGAATTCATCGTGAACACCACGCTCGTGCCTCGAACGCGCATCGGGCTGAGTCTCATCACTGCATTGATTTGCGTGATGCCGAGTCTTGGTTGCGCGCGTCTGATGAATCTCCATTTGACCGATTCGCATCCTCAGGGACTGACACTCGTTCTGACGGGAATTGAAAGCGCGCACCTGGGCCATGCATCATTCGTACGCGGCCTCAAACGGGGTGGCGTCGAGTCCGAGATCGAGATCGTCGATTGGACAACCGGCACTCCGGCGCTCATGCTTTATCACCTCATGTCCGAGAGTCGAAACCGCGCGCAGGCGACACTGATTGCCAGCAAGATTGTCCATTTTCAGGACGCCCATCCAGGCTGCCCGGTCAATCTGATCGGGCACTCGGGGGGCGGTGGAATGGTGCTTCTGACACTCGACGCCTTACCCGCCGATCGTCAGGTTGATTCCGCCATTCTTCTGGCGGCGGCAATCTCACCCGACTACGACCTCAGATCCGCGCTCTGCAAAGTCCGTCGCGGCATTTGGAACTATTCATCACAAATCGGCGACGCACCGTTGCTCGTCGCTGGCACGACACTCTTCGGCACCATCGATCGCCACTACGGCCCCGCAGCCGGTGCGACCGGATTCCACGTCCCGAACAACCCCTATGACTTTCAGCTCTACCATCAAAAACTCTTCCAACGTCCATACGATTTCTCCATGGCTCTCGACGGAAACTTCAGCAATCACTACGGCCCCATGAGCCCCCGCTTTGCTCGACGCGAACTAGCCCCGATTCTGCTCGCGCGAAACACGACTGACTGACGGCGAAACGGACGAACGCGGCAGATTTCCCAGCCATCGGCAGACCTTCCAAACTCTTGGAAACGACAGAGACATTCCTCGTTACCAAGCTCCGTTTGGTAACGCTCCTTATGATTTTGTTTTTCCTCGAACAGAATCATGATCAGGGCCACGCAGGCACATTCCCGGGGTGTAAAAAGCATTGCCAAGCGAAGCATTCCCAACCCGCCGTAAATTATGTTCATCAAAAAAGCGACTCTCACGGGAATGAGCTCTCAGAACGATGTCGGACCGGTATCCTGCCACCACAAAGCAGTGCAGGATACCGGTCCCAGGGAAGTGATCGATTCACGCCAGCCAAGGGGAAGACAGCGGGAATTGCGCATTTCCACGCAGGACGCCCCCAATTAAGACGCGTGTTGAAAAAGCGTCGGACAAATCATGGCTGGCCTCTGCGATGATTCTCCAACGGCAATCCAGAATCACTGATTGATCCGTTACCCCAACATCGGTAGTGTAGCGCGTGGATCGATTTTCTCTTGCCTCGAATCCCATCGGCATCGGTGCTCAAGCCGATGGATTCAGTGAGGAAGCTAGTCAAATCAGCTTACTCACTCTGCAAATGATTGAAAGACGGAGCCCAGTCCCGCCAAAACGGACAAGCGCCTTGAAGTCGCTCAGTGGAGGTGCTTGTGCCCGTATTTTTCAATTGCTTGCAAGGGATTGCGACGACACGGCGCGCGTGCTGTCAGTCAGACAACCGTTCCAATGGGCCATCTTTATTGCTTTTCGATCGAGACTCTCGTGATTCCTATTGATTCCACATCGCGATCGGAACCGCCCGACGCGGATGATGCCGAGTCCACCCTGAGCGCGGAAACGTTCATTGGTACGGGTTCTGAGTCAACAGAATCCGATCGAGACTCGAAAACGGTGGTCGGCCTCACGACGGAAAGTGACACCCCCGGGGTAAGCGTCGTGATCGGGCAAAACGTTGGAAAATACGAGATCCGCTCACAACTCGGATCAGGTGGCATGGGGGCGGTCTATCTGGCCTTTGATCCGCTCATCGAACGCGAAGTGGCACTGAAAGTTCTCTCGGGCGATCTGAGCAGCTCTCCCACGGCACTGCAGCGATTTCTGGGTGAAGCACGAGCCATCGGGCGGCTCAATCATCCGAACGTCGTGTCGATCTATGACATCGATCAATGGAATGGCCAGTACTATCTTGTGATGGAACTGCTGTCCGGCGGCAGTATTGCGGATCGCGTCGGCGATGCTGGCCGTTTGCCTTGGGACGAAGCCTGCCGCATGATCGCTCAGGCTGCAAGTGGCTTGGCGGCCGCACATGAATCGGGAATGATCCATCGCGATATCAAACCCGAAAATCTGATGCTCACGAAAGACGGTCTCGTCAAAGTTGTGGATTTCGGCCTTTCAAAACTTCTGGATGCTTCAAACCATCCCCATTCTGCCGTCACGAAAGCGGGGCAGATCCTGGGGACTCCGCAGTACATGAGTCCCGAACAATTCGAAGCCGAAGAGATTGATGCCCGGACCGACATCTACAGCCTCGGAGCCACACTCTTCCGCCTGTTGACGGCACGATTCCCCTATCATGACTGTCGCTCGATCGTACAGGTCATGACGGCCCACATGACCAAGCCTCCGCCAATTCCAACGGAGTTTGCACCATCGACACCCGCGGAATGCGATCGAATTGTCGCCAAAGCCATGGCGAAGAACCCCGCTGACCGTTATCAAACTTGCACGCAACTCGTAACCGATCTCGAAGCACTTCTCAACGGGATGCCGGCAGCTACGACGGTTTCGGGCAGTAATTCGGAAATCGTCGACCGCCCATTGAAAACCGTCTTGATCGTTGAGCCCTCGAAACTGCAGGGGCTGATGCTGCGGAACGTCTTCGAACAAGTCTGCCCTCGTGCCACACAAGTCGTCCCGGACATCGAGGCCGGCCGCAAGGCCGTGATGCAATCCGTACCGGACTTGTTGATCACGTCGATGCAATTGCCAGACGGGCGTGGAATCGATTTTCTACATGAACTTTGCCAGCAGCCACAATTTCGGCACTCGACGTTCGTGCTGAATTCAAACGATTCAACCATCGAAGATCTCGCGGCAATCGGTCAGGTCGCCAGTCTTGTCCTGGCTCCCAAAAAAGTGCGCCCCGACGAAATCTTGAGTGTGGTGCACGCAACGGGTCCCAGCATCATGACCACTGGACCGCTGACAGTGCCAATCGATCCGCTGTCAGTACGATTGCAGATCGTTTTGGATTCTGGACGGATTCCCGACACACTCGCCGACCTGATTCGCGATCTAAATCTGCTGGATGTGGACGTCCGGATGTCATCTCAAGAATTGACCGCATCAGACTCACCGCCAGATTTAATCTTGCAGCTTCGGCGATCCGATTCGCCTGACAGCGGTGCCGGAATTGCCGCATGCATCGCAAAATCCGCGAAATTGGCGCCGGTCGTGGCGACCGTACAAGTTGATCACGGGAAACTTCTCCTTCGCGCAATCCAGCGACAGGGTGTTGTTGCTATTTGTCAACGCGAACTCACTGCACAGCGCCTAGTCTGTTTATTCCAAGCGTGCCGGTCCTGACTCGATAAGAACAGATGTCGCCCCGAACCGTGTTAAAGCACATTGACACAGGTCGTCTCAGACCATGAGCATGACGTAGCCTCTCTAATACTCTTGATCTGATGTCAGGAAAGAACGTGTTCCCTGACGTCATGGGAGACATTCTCGCTTCGACACGGACTTCATTTGACAAGGGTTTCGACCGGTGGCAGACCAGGCAGAATCCAGTTCGACGCCAGCCGTTTCCCGCGCGAAAGCAAAGTCGTCGATGCAGTTCGTCGGTTTTCGTCTGGCGGATCAAGAATATGCATTTCGAATTGAGCAAATTCAGGAAATCCTAATTCCCGATCGCGTCACACGTATGCCTCAGGTTCCCGACTACATCGAAGGCGTAAGCAATCTGAGGGGAACCATCATCCCAATTATCAATCTCCGCCGGCTTTTTGATCTGGAGCCGAAAGAGAAAGACGAAGAAACGCGAACCATTGTCGCCAACGTCGGGACAAAGACAATCGGTTGCACGGTCGATGCGGTCACGCAGGTCATTCGCATCACACCTGAACAAATTCAACCCGCGCCCGAGATTGTCAAATCAGAGGGAACGGCCTATATCGCCGGCTTCGCCAAGCTCGATACCCGACTGGTGGTCCTGCTCGAAATCGACGAACTGCTCGATCCCGCGAAGATGGAACAAGTGCGACAGATCGCGAGTCGTGGGGTGTCATTCGACCTTAAAGAGTAGGTCAGTGACGTCATCCATGAAAAAATGAT
Source organism: Schlesneria paludicola DSM 18645 (assembly GCF_000255655.1). Classification (NCBI taxonomy): domain Bacteria; kingdom Pseudomonadati; phylum Planctomycetota; class Planctomycetia; order Planctomycetales; family Planctomycetaceae; genus Schlesneria; species Schlesneria paludicola. The sequence continues at coordinate 1,911,944 of NZ_JH636435.1, forward strand.
CCTTCCCGAATGTATTCATGAACAAAACAAATCCATAGATCTCAATGAAACCCCCGTTTCGACAACCTGCATCCGACCAATCATTGGTTGTGCATAAACTCCATACACACCGTCGACTTCACTTCTGAGGAGCCTGTAATGGCTTTGGACAAACCGGCCCGCCCCACACGCAGCCGAGGTCGCGCGGCCGCCGCGCGACAGACCCTGGATTTTGAACAACTCGTCAAAAACGCATCCATTCGCGTCATCGTCGCCGATCGAGACCTCAATCTCGTCTACATGAATCCAGCATCAGTGAAGACGCTGACTGAACTGCAACATTTGTTGCCGTTTCCGGTCGATCAACTCATAGGTAAGTCGATCGACGTCTTTCACGCCAATCCCGAAAGCCAACGCAGGCTGCTCTCGAATCCCAAGAATCTTCCACATCATGCCGAAATTCAGCTTGGCCCCGAAATCCTCGACCTGAACGTGACCGCCTTGTATGACTCCGAAGGAAATTACTTCGGCCCCATGGTCAATTGGGATCGCATCACCGAGAAGAAAATACTCGAGATGCAGCAAGCCGATTATGCGGCACAAATGGAAGCCATCGGCCGCACCAATCTCATCATCCAATTCCTTCCCGATGGCACCGTCATCACGGCGAATGACAATTTTCTAAACGCGATGGGCTATTCGCTCGACGAAATTCGCGGCCACCATCACCGCATGTTTGTCGATCATCAGTTCGCGCAAACCAGCGACTACCGCGATTTCTGGGCGAAACTGCAACGCGGCGAACATATCGCGGATGACTTCAAACGGATTGCCAAGGGAGGCCGCGAAGTCTGGATCAGAGCCGCGTACAATCCGATCGCCGACGCGCATGGCAAAATTCTGAAGGTCGTCAAATTCGCAACCGATATTACCAGCGCCGTGCTGGCCCAGAACGAAACGCTGCGAATCCAGACCGAACAGCGCGCCGCTGCGGAAGACCTGCGAAAACGCGTGACGTTACTGACGACCGTAGTCGAAGCGATCGCCAATGGTGATCTGACCCAAAACGTCGAGGACGCCGGCAATGACGACCTCAGTCGATTGGCCGCCAGTGTTCGCCGGATGAGCATTGATCTACGGGAATTGATCAGCCAGGTCATTGAGTCTGCGGACCAGCAGAATGAAGGCGCGCAGGCCATAGCCGAGAGTTCACAAAACCTCAGCGAATCCGCGCAAACACAGGCTGCCTCGGTCGAACAGATGTCCGCTTCGGTCGAAGATCTGCTCAGATCGATCCAGGTCATCTCTGAAAGTGCCGCCATTGCCAAACAGCAGGCGGGCTCGACGACGGGCCTGGCTCAGTCCGGCGGTTCGTCCGTCACCGAAGCGATCGCCGCGATGAAACTGATCCAGAAATCGAGCGAGCAGATCAATGACATCATCCAGGTGATCAGCGAGATTGCCAGCCAGACAAATCTGCTGGCACTCAACGCCGCAATTGAAGCCGCACGCGCCGGAGAACATGGATTGGGATTCGCCGTCGTTGCCGACGAAGTTCGGAAACTGGCGGAACGTTCCAGCCTGGCCGCCAAAGAAATCACGCAGCTCATCAAAGAGTCGACACGACGCGTCTCTGAAGGAGCTCAACTGTCCGAGAAAGTGGGGCATTCGTTGCATGCGATTGTCCAGGCAGTCGAACAAACAGCGGGCGGAATCACCCGTATCGCCGAGTCCACGGAGGTACAGGCCGAGAGTGCGAAAGAGGTTCAATCGGCCATTCATTCCGTGGGAAAAACGACAGAATCAAATGCGGCCAGCTCGGAAGAATTGGCCGCGAGCGCCGAAGAACTGGGTGCTCAAGCCTCCACCATGCGAGACTTGGTGAAGAGATTCAAAGTCTGATACCCATCAGTCCGGCACTTTTCCACACCATGCGAATGGCGTAAACGGAGTCTCAATTAAAAAGGGCAGGGCGGCTGTGGATGCTTCGCAACTGACGGCGCAGGAATTTGAACAGTTTCAGGCGTTAATCTTTCAACTCTGTGGGATTCGCGTGCCGGAGAACAAGGTGACGTTGCTCAGCAATCGGATTCGCCGACGATTGAAAGGAACTGGAGCCGTTGACTTCCAGGCCTATCTGAAGCTGCTGCGTTCGCCGGCCGGGCGCGATGAACGTGAAGAGTTCCTGAATGTCGTGACCACGAATGAAACGTCGTTCTTCCGGACCGAGAAACATTTCGAATGGCTCGGCACAACGTTCGTCGACGAGCTACGCGAACGAGCGCGCCTGGGGACGCACCCCCAAAGTATCCGTATCTGGTCGGCCGCCTGTAGCAGCGGCGAAGAACCCTACACGATCGCGATGTGCCTGGCTGAGAACCGCCACAAGCTGACTGACTGGAAGATCGAGATTCACGGAACTGACATTAGCGAAACGGTACTTGCAAAAGCCCGCGCCGGGCTCTTTGGGCCCGATGTTGCCACGGAAGTCCCAGAAAAACTTCGAGCAAGATACTTTCATCACGAAGCCGGATCATCGTGCTGGGAAGCGAAATCTTCACTGAAGCAACTCGTCACCGTCTCGAATCACAATTTGATGGAGCCCAATCCTCAAAAGGCGTACGACTGTATCTTCATTCGAAACGTCTTGATCTATTTCAGTCGGGAATCCAAGCAAATCGTCATTAACCATCTCGTCCACTCACTGGCCCCAGGAGGGTATCTGGTGGTGGGACCCTCAGAGGGAATCTTTGACATGCTCGGCATGCTCCAGAAGCGATCCACGTTCCTTTATCAGAAAGCGTAGCAGCCTGTTGAAACAACGGAGACTCGCTCCAACCCGCTTCAAACATGCCAGGACATTGTGACGTCCAAGGTGCCTGCCCCCTATTTCACGAAAACGCTGGCGACAGTATGACCAATGACAACCCGCCACCGACGTCGGACTCTGGCTCGCCCTTCTCGGACGACATGGCCCAGTACCTTCAAGTCTATATCGACGAATCAGAAGAAGAGCTCGACGGTCTGGTCGAAGCGATCCTGAAACTTGAAGGGAACCCGCACCACGACGAAGCGCTGCACAAAGCATTTCGCATGCTGCACTCTTTGAAAGGATCCTCCGGGATGCTGGGCTTCGAAATCGTGGGGAATTTTGCCCACGAACTCGAAGATCGTTTCGAACGCTATCGATCGGGACAGGCGATCCTGGATCGGGAAACAACCACGCTCGTCCTCAAATGCGTCGACTACTTTCGCCTGTTTCTGGGACGCTTGCGAAGCGATGATCTCAACCAGGGCGACCCTACCGAACTGCTGAATCAGCTTCAGGAACACGAACGACACAGATCCTCAAATCCAGAAACACCCGCCGTCGTCATGACGACGATGCCCGTCATGACGATCTCCGGCGGCCTGCATCTGGTTGTTCGGTTTCGCCCCGGCCTGCAACTGGCGGACCTCAAGGCGCGACTGATCGTCGCGCGACTGTCCTCTATCGGCGAAATCATCTCGTGCGAGCCACCAATCGATGATGCGCATAGCTTCGACGAACTCCCGCTGTTCTCCTTGACGCTCGTGACCGATCGAAAGATCGACGAAGTCCGCAAGATCGCCAACGTCGACGGGGTTGAAGCCATCGAGATTCAAGGCAACGAGCTGAATATGAAGCTGCTGGTTCCATCAGGACCAGTTCCATCAGGACCGACGACGATCGTCGAGCCACCACCAGAGCGTCCCTTCACTGCCGAAGCAACGACACCTGCCCCACCAGAGTCCTCCGCACCTCCTGACGCGTCTGCCATTGCTTCCGATGTAACTCCCGGCAAGTCCGAGACAGAAGCCCCCGACGCGAAAATCCAGTCCAGCGAAACCCTCCGAGTCGATATTGGCCGTCTTGATCGCCTCATGAACCTCACGGGCGAACTTGTCGTTGCAAACGCCCGCTTCTCGCAAATCGCCAGTGACATGAGTCCACTGTTCCGAAATAGCGCCGTCTTTAAGAAGTCACGCGAGTTAACGGATCGACTTCGAGAACGATTCGAGAGCCTTCGTCAATCACGCCAACAATCGTTCGACAAGGACGACGTTTGGATGCAGATCACACAGGGCCTCGACGAGGATCTGGAAGCGCTCGACCGGCAATCAATTCTTTGGGCCGAGGGACATCGTCACTTTGCGGACATCAGTGACGCCGTCGATCAACTCACGCGCGTTTCCAAGAATCTGCAGCGAGGCGTACTGAATACGCGCATGGTCCCCGTCGGCCCGTTGTTCAACCGCTTCAAACGGGTCATTCGCGATTTGTCCACGGAACGCCGCAAACAGGTGCAGTTGATCATCCAAGGAGAAAAAACGGAACTCGACAAGCGAATGATCGACGCGCTCGGCGATCCCTTGCTGCATCTTGTTCGGAATTCCATCGATCACGGTATGGAAGGCCCTGAGCAGCGTCGGGCCGCCGGAAAGCCAGTGGTCGGGACGATCGTTCTCGAAGCCGCCCACCGCGGGAACAGCGTTTGGATCACGGTCCGTGACGATGGAGCCGGAATCAATACCGACCGGATTCGCACCCGGATTATCGAGCGAGGTCTCGCGACGGCGGCCCAAGTGAATGAGATGACCGAAGCGCAGACGATCAGCCACATCTGGCATCCAGGTTTCAGCACCGCCGAATCGGTGACGGAAATCTCGGGACGCGGGGTCGGCATGGATATTGTCCGCAGCACCATCTCTGAACTCAGCGGTACGATCGAAGTCGCATCCACACCAGGAGTCGGAACCACGTTCACGATTCGATTGCCGCTAACCCTCGCGATCATCCACAGCTTGATGATGCGTTATCAGAACGATTACTTTTCGATCCCGCTCGACGATGTCCGCGAGATTGTTTCCATCCCGCGCGATCAGATTCATGTGGTCCACCGTCACGTCACCATTGATGTTCGAGGTGAGCTGATTTCCTTGGTCAGCATGAAGGGGATCTTCAAGTGGGGCACGACGAGCAACTCGCCGGAATTGTCAACGACGAGCACCACTCGCACGGCAAATGTCGTCGTGATTCATGCCCGTGGAAAAACACTGGGACTGACCGTCGATTCACTGGTGGGTCGAGCCGATCTGGTCATCAAGTCCCTGACAGAGAATTTTCAGCCCGTCCGTGGATTGTCAGGTGCCAGCATTTTGGGAGATGGCGCCGTCTGCCTGATGATTGATTCGGCGGCGCTCATTGACCTCGCGGCGGAACGAACGCTCACAGGTGCCGTCTGATCGCCCTTCACGCGGACTTCACGCCAAAAGAAAGGAGTCGTTTGCCAGACCATGCAATCTCAGACATTTAATGATCGACAAATTGCACAGTTGACCAAGGCCTTTCATCAGGGCGCGGCCGAAGCGTCGGCCGCCTTGGTGAAATGGTTGAACTCGACCATGACCATGGCGATCGACTCCGTCAATCAGTGTCCACTCGACGTCGCAATCGGGGTACTCGGTGAAGGAGACAGCCCCGTCTGTATGTGCCTGATGGAAATGCAGGGCACACTGACGGGTCATATGCTGCTAGCCTTCGACGATCCTAGCGGACTGGCGCTTTCCGATATCTTGACAGGGCGCACGGCGGGAACTGCCAACGAATGGGGTGAAGTCGAAAGCTCGTGTGTCTTGGAAACGATGAACATTGCGGGCAGTGCATACCTCAATGGAATCTCCAATGACCTGTCGCAACGAAGTCACAATCAAGTTGAGTTAATCCCTTCGCCGCCGATGTTCCTGCGCGATTTCGCAGAAAGTCTGTTGGAAACCGCATTCATGGACCAGGCGGTCGCCAACGGCGACGTGGTCTTTGCCCGAACACGATTCGACCTGCAGGGCCAGGCACTTCGCTGGACGTTCCTGCTGATCCCCGATCCCGCGTCACTACAGCGACTCTCAGAAATCCTCACAGACCTGTCATGATTGGCCCGGAAAGACGCGATGCCCGACATTCCCGCTCATGATGATCGTGACGGCACCGAACGAAAAATTGGGATCGGCGAACTGGACGTCATCCAAGGAACAGGCACGCTTCGAACGCTACTTGGATCATGTATCGGATTAGTTCTTCATGATCGAAAACAATGTGTCGGTGGTCTTGCCCATATCGTCCTGCCGACATCAAACGGTGAAACTCGACTGCCAGGAAAATTCGCAGATACCGCGTTGCCAGAACTGCTTCGTCTCATCCAACGAGCGGGGGGCAAGCCCGGAAACCTGACCGCAAAAATTGCAGGCGGCGCGAACATGTTCGCAACCACCAAAATGGCCGGTATCGGAGATCAAAACCTGACCATGGTAGAGCGACTGTTAAAGGATGCAAGAATTCCGGTTGTCGGCCGACATTGTGGCGGGCAACAGGGGCGTCGCGTCGCCTATGATGTGCAGACTGGCAGCGTTATCGTCGAAATTGTCGGCTGCCCACCCGTCGAACTGTGAGCGCGTCCAATTTTGTTCATTCGGTCCATTCCATCGCAAAACGTGCGAGACATTATGAAGCGTTTAATGATCGTTGACGACGCCTTGATCATGCGGATGAAAATTCGCGAGATCGCGACCAAGGCCGGGTGGACCGTCGTAGCGGAAGCCCCGAACGGCGCCGAAGCCGTGCGACTGTTCGACGAGCATCATCCCGACATGGTGACGCTTGATATGGTCATGCCCGAAATGGACGGCCTATCCGCTCTCAAAGCCATCCGTTCAAGCCATCCCGCCGCAAACGTCGTCATGGTGAGTGCGGTAAATCAAAAAGAAAAGCTGCGAGAATGCATCACCGCCGGTGCCGTGGACTTCATTGTGAAACCGTTCGATCCCGAGCAGCTACAGGCCTTCTTCGAACGGTTTCATCGAGACATGTAAAGGGGCGTGAGACATGGATTCGTTTCGCGTAGTGGTCGTGGATGACTCGGCCCTGTTCCGCACAATGCTGCGGAACTTGCTGGCAGAAATTCCACATTGTGAAGTCGTCGCGAGCGTTGCCGATGGAAAAACCGCCATCGACAAGATCACTGAACTGCGCCCGGATCTCGTGACCCTGGACGTTGAAATGCCGGACGTCAGTGGAATCGACGTCTTGCGAGAACTAAAACGAAGACGTGTCAGTGCGAAGGTCGTGATGATCAGCCGTTGGACGACGGCCGGGGCTCAAGTCACGACCGATGCCTTGATCGAAGGGGCCTTCGACTTCATCCTTAAGCCTTCAAGTGGCGATCCCGTCGCGAACAAAGCGGCACTTCGCGCGGCCCTCGAAGAAAGGATCTCGGCAGTCCGAGAGACCGCCCCTGCAGAAAACGCGGCCAATACCGACCAGACGACGTCAACACCACATCCTGCGGTTCGCGTGAAAGCCGTCGTGATCGGCTGTTCGACCGGCGGCCCCGATGCATTGGCCCGCGTCATCCCTGACCTTCCCGCCAACCTGCCGGCTCCGGTGTTCATCGTCCAACACATGCCCGAGGGCTTTACGGCCTCATTGGCATCCCGCTTGAATCAGGCCAGTGAACTTGAGGTACTCGAAGCGGAAGATGGATTGCGCGTTCGCCCGGGTCAAGTGGTACTCGCCCGCGGCGACCGCCATCTTGAACTCAGCCATCGCGCCGGTGATAGTGTCCTTGTGAAACTGTCAGAAGCGCCGCGCGAACATCGGTGCCGCCCCGCAGTTGACTTCACCTTGCGGTCCGCAGTGGAACTATACGAGGGGCATCTGCTGGCCGTGATCCTGACAGGCATGGGACGCGACGGAACCGCAGGCTGCGAACTCGTCCACTCCCGCGGCGGCCGCGTTCTCGCCCAGCATGCGACGGGATGCACAGTCTATGGCATGCCCAAAGCCGTGATTCAGGCGGGCGTCGCCGACCAGATCGTTGAACTGCCACGAGTCGCTAAAGCCATCGAACGGATGCTCGCCATTCGCTAAGTCAGGCTTGTTCACTCTTCGCGAGCACCCGCCAGCACGTCATCTGAATGACTCTGGCTGTGCGAATCAGTAGGGACGAGCCAATTCCGCTTGAAAGCCATGGTTCGACGAATGACTCTTGTCGGCGCTGGAGCATCAGCTGCAGGTTTGGTAGGTTTCACCAACTTCTGCTTCTGTCGGATGCCAATATCCGCTCGCTGAAATTGATCTTCTCAGATCGAACTTCATTTCGTACTCGGGCCGAGGACTGTCTGGATGCGCTTTTTTCGTCTGTTTCTATCGATCATTACGTTTTATTCGCTCACGTCAAATTTCGCCCATGCAGCGGATCGAAAGGTGACCGTCCATCGCGACAAGTGGGGGGTCCCTCATGTCTACGCGGAAACGGCGTCCGAGGGCGCTTACGGACTAGGCTACGCTCAGGCCGAAGATCGACTGCATGACATTTACACGTCGATTAGAACCGGCACGGGAACCATGGCCGAGGCCTTCGGCTCCAACTATCTCGAGCAGGACTACATCATGCGGCTTTGTCGAAACAACGACATTGCCCAGAACTCACTCAAGACCATGCCTGCCAATATTCGGACTCTGGTTGAAAACTTCACCGCCGGGATCCAAGCATACGTCGATGAACACCCCGAGGCGGTCCCCGAGTTTGCGGTCAAACTGGAACCCTGGAAAATCCTGACGATCGGCCGGGCCATGATCCTCCGCTGGCCACTCGGCACAATCGATGATGAGAAGAACCAAGTCCCGAACTCGAAGCGCCCTCCGATGGGTTCGAATGAATGGGCGGTCGCGCCTTCTCGATCCGCCGATCATGTGCCGATCCTGCTATCTGATCCGCACCTCACCTGGGAAGGTATGTCAGTTCTGTATGAGGCCCGCGTTCACGCTGGCGAAATGCATATGAACGGATTCTTTCTGATCGGATCGCCGATTCTTGCGATTGGACACAATCAACGTGTCGGCTGGGCACTGACGACAGGTGGTCCCGACACGGCGGATGTCTACGAAATGACCATCCGCGCGAACCCCGATAAAAAACAACTCGAATACGAATACGACGGCGAATGGAAGCCGGTTTCTCAGCAATTGTTTTCGATCCCAGTCAAGGGCGGGGCAACCGTCGAAAAGCCCGCCCTCTACACACATCTCGGCCCCGTCCTTTCGGCCCCCGACCTGAAGCAGGGAACGGCTCTGGTCGGCGCGGCTCCCCTGCTTGAAATGTCGGGCATGATGGAGCAGGGGTATCAGATGGTGATGTCCAAAAACTGTCAGGAATTCTTCCAGGCCGTCGGCAAGGGAGAGTTCAATCCCCAGAACATCATGTTCGCGGATATCAAAGGCGATATCGGTTTTGTCCGTTGCGGCGTCACGCCGATTCGGCCTGAAGGCTACGACTGGAAGCGCCCCGTTCCTGGAAACACGTCGAAAACCGCCTGGAAGGGGATTCATCCTGTTGAAGATCTCGTACACATTTTCAATCCCCCCCAAGGATACATGCAGAACTGCAATATCAGTCCGCTCAACATGATGAAGGACTCGCCATTCACGGCGGACAAATATCGCGACTACATCTACCACGTTTCATGGGATACCGAGAATCCACGCAGCCTGCGTATCCGCTCGCTGCTTGAAGCCGACCATGCCGTCACGCGCGAAAAGGCGATTGCCTACACGATGGACATTTTCGACGTTCACGCCCAGCGCTGGCAAACAGAACTGAAGCTGGCCATCGACGCTGTCGGTAAACAGAAAATGCAAAACCCTCAGTTCGCCGCAGCCGTCAAAGCGATTCTCGACTGGAATGGATACTTTACTTCGGAAGCCACGGCCACTTCCCTCTACAAGTTCTGGCGGCTCAAGGTCGGGACCGAGGCCAACATCGAACAACTTCAAGACGGTGGTCACTTCGACGCAACACAGCAAGAAGTCGTGCTGAATGTTCTGCAGAAGACGATCGACGACATGCAGACGAAGTACGGCAAATGGGACGTCGCCTGGGGCGACATCCACCAGGTCGGCCGCGACGAACAACTCTTCCCCGCCGCAGGAGCCGACTTTCAGTCTGGCCCCAAAGAGCTCAACTTCTCGGAAACTCTGTTCGATGTTCGCTCGAAGGATAACCCAACCCATCCTGGAAAATTCATTGCCAACAGCGGTTCCATGGCCGTCATCCTGATGTTCTTTCACCCAGATGGAATTCAGTCTCTCACGTGTACTCCGTGGGGCCAAAGCGGCAACCCCAAGTCGCCGCACTACGCCGATCAGGCAGAGAAGCTGTACTCGAAGTTACAGATGAAACCGACCTGGTGGACGGAAAAGGAACTCGTGCAGAACCTCGAATCCACCCGCACGCTCGCGATCAAAGCCGTGGCAAAATAGACAATCATCATCGCACGTCGATGGCATTGCAAAGACTTCAAGAATGCCATCGACGCACGTGTCAGCTTGACGCGTGATTCATCAATTTCGCCCGCACGGTTTCCAAGAATTGCGTTGTGGCTGGACGGTGAGCAATACGCTCTGCATCGCCAAGAATCTGCACTGCCTGCGATCGATCATTTCGCAGGCCAACGATCTCGGCAAGCGTGGCGGTTGCAAGACATTGATCATTGGATGTACGAAATTTGCCGTTTACGGCAAGACGCATCTCGGCTTCAGCCGTCGTCAAATCTCCACCGTCCTGAGAATCGACGACGGCCTTTGTCCAATGGTAGTACGCTTGAGATTGAGAATTGAGTAACTGTGGAAACCGAATGGACGCCAGGTGTCGACGAGCGGCATCAATATCGCCACTCTGAACTGCGAAAAACGCTGGACTGATCGCTCCATAACGAAAATAGCCAACGACCAGAATCACTGCTCCGACGAGTATGAGAGCCCCGGTCTGCTCGCCTCGCAATACACCAAAGAGCCCATACGCAGTCATCGCAACGATCAATGCGATTCTTGCAGGAAGACTGAACAACGTAAGCATCCTTCACGGTGGTGAACAGCCTACGATCGCATCAACCGACATCGTCACTACTAAGCAGGCCCATTGATGCCATAGGTGCCCAAAGTGCACGCTTCGGCTGACGTCGATTCACCTCACTTCAGTTTGGCAATCGCCTCGTCAGCGGCCTTCCGTACCGATTCGTTCTCATCTTTCTTCGCGGTCACCAGGGCCTCGCGGGCTTCAGTCGAGCCTGCCCCGATTTCACCCAAAGTTCGGGCAGCAACGACGCGCGTATCGACCCGACCTGACGTCTGTAGCGCCGTGACCAGCAGTGGAATCGCCGTCTTGATGGTCTCTGGATTTGGATCGATTTTGACAAGCGCCCAGGCCGCAACGGTCTTCTGGACCGGATCGCGACTTTGCAGAAGTCGCTTCAGCAGCGGAACGGCGGACTTCGCAGCGACGCCGATCTGGCCACAGGCATAGATGGCAACGGGCACAAACGCCGGATCGCCTTCATTGAGCAAAGTGACGATATCGTCGAGCGCGACAGCACAATCAGGACCGATCTCGGCAAGTGCGACCAGGGATTCCATCCGAACTTCGGGATCCTCGTCCTTCAGCGATTTTCGCAAAGCAGGTACAGCACTTTGCGCCTTCTGGCCAATGCGTCCCAGTGTCGTTGCGGCTTCACGACGAACCCTCGGACGATCGCTCGAAAGAGCCTCGGCCAATCGGGGGACTCCAATTTTGATGTACTCTTCATTGTTTGGCTCGAGTTGCAACAGAGCCCATACGCTGGCCAGCCGCAGCATCGGATTGTTCGGTGCATTGAGCGATTCACGCAGCGCCGGACAGGCCTGCTTGGCTCCGATTCTTCCGAGCGCAAACGCGGCAGCAGGTGCAACGGTGGACTTCGGATCTTTCAACACCTTAGACAACTCGGGGACTGCGGACGAGGCTGCGGGACCAATCGCCGCAAGTGCCATGATCGCTTCACGACTCAGTTCTGGATTGCCCGCAGAGACAAGTCCCGTCAATGCAGGAACCGCTGCGCTTGCGTTGGGCCCCACGTCCTCTAAAACGCCCGCAATCAACTGTTGATATCCAGGCGTTTTCAGCTTTTCGATGAGTGCTGGAACGGCGGGCTTTCCAATTCGACCAAGTGCCATCGCCACGTCGAGTGTTACGGAGCCAGATGCGTCATCCAGCGCGGTGATCAATGCGGGGACGGCCTTTTCAGCCGCAGGACCGATTCGTCCCAGACTTGAAACCGCCGCACGTCGCACAGATTCGTCTTTGTCCTTTAGTGCCGTGATCAAGCTGGGTACAGCCGGCGCTGCCGCGGCTCCCATGGCGCCAAGTGCGTGGGCCGAATGCATTCGAACCACTGGCACTTCGTTCTGAAGCTGCTTCGTCAGGATAGGCACCACCTGGTCGGGCTTGGCACCGATCGCCCCGAGAGCACGAATCGCATGCCAGCTCGCATCCGGATCTTTCGATTCTGCCAGCACTAGCAAGCGATCGACGGCCTCGGCAGAATCTGGACCAATCATTCCCAAGACGTCACACGCATGATTGGTGATGGCAGGGTTCGAACCAGAAAGCAACTTCTGCACGGCAGGCACGGCCGACTTACCGGCCGAAATGAGTCCTTGAGCCGCGACTTGATTGATGCCGGGACTGACGTGTGACAGCCCCGAAATGAGAACAGCACTGGCAGGCTCGAGCTTTTCAATCGGCTCGGACGAAATATCAACAACGGCGCGTGCGGCCTCGATTTTCACGAAGGCATCACTGTCCTCCATCAACTTCCTCAATTGAGGCAACGCCGGACGTGCATCGACGCCGTACATTCTCAGACTTTCAATCGCACCATGCCGAAGGAGCGGCGACTTGTCACTCAGCATTCGGATCAGTGCTGGAACAACCAAATCGGCTTCCGAATTGATTTGTCCGAGGGCCATCAAAGTCACGTGCTGCAGCGGCAAGTCTTCACTCTCCAGCGAGGTGAGCAGCGCAGGCACGGCGGAAGCGGCTCGTAGCCCCATCTCGCCCAGCTTCTGGGTCGCCGCGACTCGTTCGGCCGACGAACCTTCGCGAAGCTGATTCTTCAGGGATACGAGCGGAGAGTCCGCAGCGGTCGCCAGACTGGTCATGAGGCAAATCAAAGTGACGGAAATGATTGCTCGGAGTTGCATCTCGGGGTCCTTGAAGCGTCACCGAAACTTGAAACTTGGTGATGGGATGGATACAAGCGTAAGTGGGAAATCGCTTTTGATTCTAACAATCAAAATTATGTTATCGCCACTGTCACGCGTTCAGTTTGCTCGGGTCAAGAACAAGTTTGATCCCAAGTCCAGGGTGACTTTTCGTTTGCGAGCAATCCTTCGCGAGACAGCTTCACCGGTGTGTCATCCAATCCATTAATGTGTCATCGAGGTACAGAGATGAACAGGCAAGCTATCGTCGCGGTTGTCGCGTTCGCCGCATCGGCCCTGTGCTGGTCGACGTCCACTCAGGCATACGATCGATGGTATGGCGGACGTGGGGTCGGTGTCGGATACGGCGTCGGACTCGGTTATGGATTGGGATATGGCGGCGGGGTGGGGCCGTACTACGGTTACGGAGGGTACGGCCTCGGCAACTATGGCTACGGCAGCGGATTCGGCTCGTCCGTCTCACTCGAGCAGCAGGCGATCGCCGACACGATTCGCGCTCAGGGCGAATATAACAAGCAGCAGTCACAGGCCATGATCAACTACGAGCAAGCACGTAGTGTGTACCTCGACAATCAGCAGAAGTGGAATCAGGTTTATCTCGAGCGCAAGCGAATCTCTCAAGCGCAGAAGGCTCAAGAGCAACAAGCTGCCATGGCAGAGAGCGCTCGTCGTCGCGTTTATGCCGCAGAACATCCCTTGCCACCACCCGCTCGTCTCACCAGCAGCCAACTCGATGCAGCGACAGGAACGATTCATTGGCCTACAGCGTTGACCTCGTCAACATTTGACGCGGATCGCAAAGCACTCGAAGATTTGTTCGTCGTACGCGCACACACCAGCAGCACGCCGGATCTCGCCGCCCAGATCGACGCCTCAGCACGTGCATTCAAAGAAAAGGTCCGAACGAATATTCGAGAAATGAGTTCGCAGGAATACATCGAATCTCAAAAATTCCTGACCAGCATGGCGGCCGAAGGACAGTATTCTGTGAATTGATCCTCCGACATACGCCAGATTTCGGACACGGCAGAATCCGACGTCGCTCTCCCTAAACGAATCGGACACGCGGGAGTCGAATTCACAAAACCCGAATGTCTTTTTCGTCGCACGCGGTACGCAGTCCGCGAAGCTATGATCGAACGAAAATCCAAGGCTCCCCCCACGCGTGCAGTGGAGTATTGGGGAGACATCGCCAGTTGCCGCAAATGTCAGGTACTGGCGAAGAACTGCGCAAGGTCGTCGAAAAGCAACTTGCATCAACTATAAGACGAATGCAGCTGGACGGCGGCAGAGTCGTTCGTGATCCCAAACACAAAGCTGTTGATTTCCATCCATTTCTGCTTGGCATCATTCTCACCCGGCGCCCAAGGATTCGCATACCAGAGCTTGTCGCCACTGGAACTATATCCGTGGGCGACGACGATGTGCTTGCTCTTCGAACCTGCGCGCGAAACCCAGAGCGGACCGCGCCGCAGCACTTCAAGAAATGCCTCGGCACCATCCGACAGCCCGACATCGTACCAAGCGGCTTTTTGATTGTAGTCTGTACCGCTGAATTTCGTGAAGGAGAGCGCATTGGCCGCCTTCGGAAAGTCTGTATCTTTCAGCCCATTGGCCTTGGCTTCGTCGACATCAATGGTGGCTCCCTTCAAGACTGCATCAACATCGACAGACCCTTTGCCCGCCGCGGCAAGCGCAATCCGGTACGACGAATACCAGCACGTCGCGAAATTCTCCTGAGCCATGCCTAAAAGATTGATTGTGTGATTGATATCGCTTGCCACGATGCGTTCTCCTTGAACACCGACAATAAAAGATCCTCGCAATTTTCACGAGTTGAAATGCTGCGTCGAATTGCTCATGGCGACAGAGAAGCGGTCTCCAATTGTGCGACAAACCTCGAACGACGATGTCGAATCGGAATCGGAATCGTCTCAAACCGAGTGACAGAAGAGATCGTTTCGGGTCTGTCAAAAAGACGCGACTTCTCTACTGTGATTGTCCGATCTCGTTTACGAAAGTTGCGTGAATTCGAATCAGAATCTTGAAAATCAGATTCTGAAGAATCGTTCATCATTGGATGATCCAGCAAGTCGGCCGGCTACCGCCCATGCATCAGGTAGGCACCGCACGATTCACGAACAACCAGCCTGGCCGGCAGTACGAAGCCGCGTGGCGGCAACGAGGGATTCTGCATGCGGTCGAGTAACGCACGAAATGCCGTCATCGCGATTTCGCGGCAAGGTTGATGCATGGTCGTGAGTGGCGGCGAAAGGAGCGTGGCGTACTTGATGTCATCAAATCCAACAACGCGGAGTTCCTTTGGAACGCGCAAATTGGCTCGCTCAAACGATTGGATCAGCACGGCCGCCACGCGGTCGCTTGAACAAAGCACCGCGTCCAATTTATGGCCGGCCATCAAACTCTTCACCAGTTGCGGATCATCTGGATCTCCCAGACGCACGAACTTCTTCGGAATCGGAAGTCCATAGTCGAGCAGTGCCTCACGTGATCCCGCAATTCGTGAATTCACCGTCGGAGCCGAGAACGGAGGAGCCACAAACACGAGTTCCTTACAACCAAGTTTCAGCAGATGCTCCGTCAACTGATAGGAGGCAGCGAAGTTGTCGACGCTCACCAAATCGAAATCACTTCGATGAGGAAACGCCGTGATGTCGCGATCCAGGAGAAGAACGGCAATCCCCGCCTGTTGCAGTCGCTCTGCCAATCGACGGTTCACCTCTTCCATTCCCGAAGTATGTTCGAATGGGGCGAAGAAGACGCCACCGACGCGTTTCTGAATAAACTGCTCACACAGCGACTCTGCGTCGTGAATGCGTTCTTCATCAGTCTGCTGAGGCGACGGCGTTCCGCACCACACAAGCCCGATCTCGTCGCCGCGTGTGAGGCTGGCAAGTTCGCCACAAATCACTTCGAAGATTTCGGTTTTCCCCAAACCAGGGATCAAAAGCCCAAGTTGAGGCCGTTCTGATTTTGACGCCACGTGAGGAGCGGATAGAAATGTCCCCGAACCGACACGACGCTCCAAGAGACCTTGCTCTTGAAGTTCGCGCAGCGCTCGTGCAGCCGTGGGACGGGACACTCGAAAACGTTTGACCAGTTGTCCTTCGCTGGGCAGCTTCCCCGCCGGACCGTACCGCCCGGCGGCGATCTCTTCCAGCAGTTCACGCGAAATCTGTCGGTACTTGGGTTCCGAAACCATGGGCTGCTGCCTAGACAAGTGGGCGAATTGACATGACAACTTTATCTGACAACTTTGCGGTAGATGTCAACACATCTGCAGTCTACCTGCCTATACTGTCGATGGACAGACGAAGCCATCCCAGTCGCTGACTCACAGGCCAGCAGAATGACATGGGACTGGTTTGCGATCCCGAAATGCCCGCCTGCAGGAACCAATTTGTTCTGCGGGCCATTCAGGAGCCGTTGACGCCAACCTTTTGTCCCAAGAAGGCACGCTCATGCTGCGTGTCCTCGTCCATTCAGCTCCCTTGGCTTGTAACGAGACTCTCCGATGACCACGCCTCAAAGACGCCTCTTGAACGACGGCCACCAACTGCCACTGATCGGTTTTGGCACATGGCCGCTCGACGACGATCAGGCGACAATTGCCGTCGATGCCGCACTTCAAGCCGGATATCGGTTGATTGATACTGCCGCTCGCTACGGCAATGAGGTCGGAGTGGGACGAGGCGTCCGTGACAGCGGAATACCTCGACAGGACATTGTGCTGACAACGAAGCTGCGTGGATCCGCGCATGGCTACGACAACACCTTACGTGGCTTTGATACAAGCCTGAAACGACTAGGTACAGACTATCTCGATCTGTACCTGATCCATTGGCCGCAACCGACAGTGAACCTGTACGTCGAATCTTGGAAGGCATTCATTCGGTTGAAGGAAGAGGGTCTCGTTCGCTCGATCGGTGTCTCGAATTTTCTCCCCGAGCATATCGATCACTTGCAGCAGGCCACCGGCGTACTGCCCGCAGTCAATCAGATCGAACTGCATCCCAACTACTCGCAGCTGAACCTGCGTCAATGGCTAGTTCAGAAAGGGATTCTTGTGCAGTCTTGGAGTCCGTTGGGGCAGGGGGAAGAACTGAACCAATCCGCCATTCAAACCCTGGCGCGTAAGCACGATCGAACCACCGCTCAAATCGTATTGCGCTGGCATTTGCAGTTGGGACTCTTGCCGATTCCCAAGTCGCAGAATTCCCAACGCATCCAACAGAACATCGCGATCTTCGATTTCTCGCTTGATCAAGACGATCTCGCGGCGCTCGCAACGCTGGAGGCAAATCATCGCCTGGGCGAAGACCCGACCAGCTTCACGGAAGAATAAAGACCTGTCGAACTTCAAAATGTAAGGCAATGGCATGGTGTCGGTGATGGAAAGCAGAGTGATCTCAAGTCCGATCAGCCGCTCCGGGTGGGCAGAGATCGCCATGGGGATCGGCGGTTTTGGGATCGGCACGGGCGAGTTCGTGATTATGGGTCTTCTGCCGAATGTGGCAGAACAGATGCACGTCTCAGTCCCCGAAGCGGGATATTCCATTAGCGCCTACGCGGTCGGCGTGGTCGTCGGCGCACCATTGATCTCGGTTTTTGGGGCCCGTTGGCCCAGACATTTATTGCTCACGGTCTTGATGTCATGGTTCGCACTGGGAAACCTGGCGAGCGCCTGGGCGACGGATTTTGTTTGGCTAACGGTCTTCCGTTTCCTGACGGGAATGCCGCACGGAGCCTATTTCGGCGTCGCATCACTCGTCGCTGCGTCGCTCGTGGCACCGGAACAACGAGGACAAGCCGTCGGCCGAATGATGCTTGGATTGACGATTGCTACCGTTCTCGGAGTGCCGCTGGCAACATGGCTGGGCCAATCCTGGGGATGGCGTTCCGCCTTCACGTTCGTGGCGCTGATTGGTGCCGCGGCAGCCAGTGCGATCTGGTCGACCGTTCCGCGCCGTCCCGCTGACCGCAACGCCACACCACTACGTGAACTGGGTGCTCTCCGAAAGCCTCAAGTTCTGCTGACCCTCGGAATTGGCTCTGTGGGATTCGGCGGGCTCTTTTGCGTTTTCAGCTACATCACACCGACCATGGTCCAGGTCGCCGGATTGCCCGAGTCCTGGATGCCGGCTGTGCTGGCCCTGTTCGGAATTGGCATGATCTCTGGCAATCTACTCGGTTCGCAACTTGCCGATCGAGCACTGATGCTCACGATTGGCGGAGCCCTGATCTGGAACATCGTCGTGATTGGATTGTTCTCGTTCAGTGCGCATTATCTCTGGCTGGCCTTGCTCAATATCCTGCTGATCGGGCATGGTGTGGCCCTGGTTCCCGCCCTCCAGATCCGCTTAATGGACGTTGCCGACGACGCCCAGACGCTTGCCGCCGCGTTGAATCACTCGGCATTCAATATCGCCAACGCACTCGGCGCCTGGCTTGGTGGAGTCGTCATCACGGCGGGCTATGGCTGGGCTGCCACGGGTTGGGTCGGAGCCGTGATGGCCCTCGTTGGAATGGCCATTTTTTTGATTTCAGCGGCACTCAAGAAACAGCCCCCTCTGGATTCAAATGAGAGCACGACCATTCTGTCAGTAAGTTCGGCCACCGCGGCGTCGCTGGAATGAGCGGACGAGACGACGGACAGATTCGCGAGTCTCGCCCGCAGGCTCGCTGGCCTGCGGGACGCGAGTTTCTCGGCATATCAATTCCAGCTTGAATCTCCGCTAGTTGGGTGAATTGGAATTCGCGACGGCGTCATCAGCGGAATCCGGTTTCGGAAGGCGAACAAGAACCCACTTTTCCGTCTTTCCATACTTGTGAATGAGAGCCGGTGCTTCGCCGCTCGTCAGATTGCTTAGGCCCGCTTCCATGAAGAAGTGTTGGTTATTTCCCACCGTCCACGCGGCGCGCTGGGATTCTTTTTCGACGGCACCATGAATCGGCTGAGCGTGGTCCGTGAGAAGATCGGTATAGTTGCCCTGCAAAATCCCCTGCTTGTTGATAGCAAACTGCAGCGTCAACTGCGGATGTTGTTCTTCACTTCGAACAAGAGCAAACACTCCAAGCGGCAGCCATTCCTCTGTCGGATCGCTGACCGCGTTCTGACCTGTCATCGCAAGATCAGCGGCTTGCTGACTGTAAACCTCGCCGGTACCGACGTCTCGGCCATCCACGAAGACATTGCCATTCTGATAGGTGACGTTGTCTCCGTATCCGTAGGAAACGGGCGTCGTGTTGGCGTATCCACAATAGGCAGCGACTCCCGCCATGCTCGTGGCTGTCCATGCCGCCCCCGCCGGCCAACCGGATGCTCGCCATGCGCCGGGATGATCCGAGTGCCATTGTTGGTTGTAGAGATTCGGGTGATCAAATGAGTTTGCAACGGCGGCATATCCTGCTGTCGCAGCAGCCGCACCTGACGTTTGATTGCGGTTTGCGATCGTCGCTCCCGCCGCAGCTCCTTCCAAACCTGATGCTGCAGGCTGATTGCGGTTTGCAGCCGCCGCCCCAAGGGCCGCCCCTTGCGCTCCCGAAGCCGCAGGCTTGTTCCGATTCGAAACGGCGGCGCCAGCGGCGGCTCCTTCTGCCCCGGTCGCCGCTGGCTTATTTCGATTGGCAGCCGCGGCACCCGCCGCAGCGCCCTCCGCGCCGGATGCTTGTGATGGCTTATTCTTGCCGGACGCACGTTCTGCTGCGACCCCTTCAGTTCCTCCTGGTTGCGAGGATCGATTCTTTTCCGCCGCTTCCTTTCCTTGATTCGTGGAAGCGCTCTTGCCATCCGACCACGCACCGCCCGGCGACTTACCACCGCCTTTGTTTTCATGACTCGGCGTCTCGCCACCTTTGTGATGTGGCTCATTTCCCTTGCCTTGTTTTTCCCCTTCTTTGCCCTGCCTCTCACCGCCCTTGTTCTGCTTTTCCGCACCTTTCCCGCGCGGTTCGCCCGACGCTACGGTGACCGCGAGACACAACACAATCGCCGCCGCAACACCAAAAGATTGCCGCTTCATGATCACTCTTTTCAAAACAGGAAATGCCGCACGTCACGAGTCGTGACTTGAAGTCAGTAGACAAGACTTCACTATGAACTTCAAGAGGCAGTCATTACGAACCCGGATTGATCATTCGTCCTGCCCAGTCAGATCCTGGTGGCATCAACGACGATTCAAGCAAACAATGGCCCAGGCGGACATCGCCAGATGAAGCACAACGGCAGGCCACAAGGCCACTCCTTTCAGGCCGGCCCCAAGTCCGGCATAGGCGAGAATCGCGGGAACAAGAAGGTCGTAAACCAGCATGGCAGCCACGAGCCCCTTTGCGGAGCAGCTTTTGACATCGTCTCGCGCTAACCAGCAAGCGATGCCCAACGACAACAGCCCAGCCCCCGCGACTCGAGCGACCGTCAACGGAATCGGAGCGTCGATCAGTACTCCAACCAGAGCCCGTAGCGCAGTAGAGGGCAGGCACAGCAATGAAGCGCCTGCGACGAGTTCCGTCACCGATGTCACGGTGTGAAAGGCAATCATCGATCGAAAGCGACTGTCTTTGGGTGGCACGCTCATCTGTCCTTCACTTTCAGATTCGGTGAACTTCGGCAGACACTCGCAATCGACGAAAAAGCAACGACGTGTATTTGCGCAAAATCACGTATCTCTTTTTTCGACGAGAATACTATCGCATCGTACTGGATATCGACCAAGTCGAGCGGTATCGTCCAACGCGCGACATTCATGAAAATCGATCATTCATATCGACGTCATTTCAGACAGATTGCAATCAAGACCAGCTTTGGAATGCTGAGTTCCAACCGACTCGCACACAGATCATACCGGTCCTCGTCTTCTTGTCCGTTTGTTTCCCTTCGTGACAACACGACCGCGAACGAAGTGACGACGGCGCCCACAAATGCTGGCGTGATTTTCCCACGTCTCTATCGAAAAGAGTCAACATGAACATTCGTCAGACCCTATCGGCAATCGGCACGGTCGTCGCTGGTACGATTCTGGGACACTTCGCCTCGGCGATTCAGTCCGCTCCTGTGCAAATCGCATCGGCGGCGGTCACACCGTCCGCGGTTGCGAGTCCCAAGCGAGTGAATGTTCCCGCCGCAATACCGGAAGTCCCCGTCGCGAATCCGTTCTGTTTCACCTCGAAGCCGCAGAACGAACGCGTCCTCGCTCTAGCCAACGCGCAAACGCCAACGGGTTCAAGCAAAAAGCCCAATATCCTGGTCATCATGGGTGATGACGTCGGCATCTGGAATATCGGCGCATACCATCGAGGAATGATGGCGGGACGAACGCCGAACCTGGACAAGCTGGCGGCACAAGGGATGTTGTTTACGGACTACTATGCGGAAGCAAGTTGCACTGCGGGTCGCGCCAACTTCATTACGGGCCAACTTCCCAAGCGGACAGGGATGACCACCGTGGGTCAAGCGGGCTCGGCCATCGGCCTGCCCGCGCAAGCCCCAACGATTGCGACGATCTTGAAATCACTGGGCTACGCCACGGGACAATTTGGCAAGAATCACCTCGGTGATCGCAACGAGTTTCTGCCCACGGTACATGGGTTCGATGAGTTCTTTGGATACCTCTATCACCTCGATGCGATGGAAGATCCATTTCACAAGAACTACCCGCCAGAACTGCGGGATTCCGTTGGACCTCGAAACATGCTTCACAGTTGGGCGACTGACAAGGACGATGCAACAGAACAACCTCGATGGGGCAAGATCGGCAAACAAAAGATTGAAGACGCCGGCACCCTCCCACCAAAGCGGATGGAAACGGTCGACGATGAAATCCTTGAACACACGTTGAAGTTTATCGACAAAGCGAAGAAGGACGAAAAACCGTTCTTCGTCTGGTTGAACCCCACACGCATTCATATCGTCACGCATTTGTCTGAAAAATACGAAAACATGCGGACACCGCAGAATGGCTGGGCCACCGTCGAAGCGGGAATGGCTCAGTTAGACGACATCGTCGGCTCGATGATGAAAAAGCTCAAAGACGAAGGAATGGAAGACAACACGATCGTGATGTTTACTACTGACAACGGCACAGAAAACTTCACCTGGCCGGATGGTGGACAAACTCCGTTCGCGGGAGGCAAAGGGACCGTCATGGAAGGCGGCTTCCGTGCGCCGGCCATGGTCCGCTGGCCGAATCACATTCCTGCAGGGAAGGTCGAGAATGGAATCATTTCGGGAATGGACTGGTTGCCAACGTTTGTGGCAGCGGCGGGCAATCCGAAAATCGTCGATGAATTGAAGGAAGGCAAGAAGCTCGGGGATGCGACTTATAAGGTTCACCTTGATGGCTACAACCAATTGGATCTGCTCACGGGAAAAACCCCTTCGGCTCGCCACGAGATCTACTATTTCGCAGAAGGAACCTTAGGCGCCGTTCGAATCGATGACTTCAAATATCGATTCATCGATCAGCCAAGCGGATGGTTCGGGGGAACCGTGAAAGTCGATGTTCCCATTCTCACCAATCTGCGGCTGGACCCCTTCGAGCGCACAGGCTTCACAGGGTCGATTGAATACTTCGAATGGTTCAAGTTTCAGTTCTGGCGATTCGTTTATGTCCAGCAACAAGTCGCAAAGCTGGCTCAAACCGCGATCGAGTTCCCACCGATGCAAAAGGGAGCGAGTTTCAATCTGGATGCGGTGAAGGAACAGATCGAGAAGGCAATTTCGGCTCACAGTGCGGGCAAGTAGCAACGGAAAATCATGGGCACTTCAAGAGCCCCTTTCCGCTCGAGGCGTCGGCGCACATTGATGAATGACGATGTCATTGCAGGCCACGCGAAAGCGACGGATACGGCCTGCCTCCCATTGAGGGAGCAGGGGACATCATGTGCGCGCCGCCATCGATTGCCGACACGCATCTCGAAAAAACAATCCCCATTCAATTTGGACGCGCCGAAGGATTAAGTATTGGCGAAGACTTGGGATCAGCTGTCGATTTCCCGTATCAGTTGCCTTCAAATTCACAGGCACGATCGGAAAGGTGACTGCCAAACTCAAATGAGCGACAGCCCAGGCACGACCGATCCAACACTCTGATCACCGCAGCGTCACCCATCAGATCCTCATGAGGTGACTCGTATATTTGCGGTACTATCCTCCATGTTCGCTCGTCCATTGATCGACGGGAATTCGATCCATTTGGAACAGGTCCGACGTTTTGGCATACCAACCCGCTCCATGCATCCTTCCGATCAACTTCAGTTTTGGAGTGTCCACGTAATGCTTATTCGCATCAATCAGCATGTCATCGCGAATGTGCATTGCCAACACGCGACCAAGGATCAAACCGCTCGAAGGACCGAGTTCCACAATTTGCAGCAATTCACATTCGAAAGCGACAGGACTCTCGGCGATTCGCGGCGGCTTGATGTGGGTTGAGGCCAACGTTGTTAAAGACGCCTGTTCCAGCTCATTCACCCCATAGTCGAACTCGATCGCGGTGACGTTCATCGCGCTCGCATTGCTTTCCGAAACGAGATTCACCACGAACTGATTGGTCTGCTGAATGTTCACCCTGGTGTCTTTGGGGCGTCCAGACTTGTGGCTGCCGACTCCAATCCCTACGACCGGCGGGTCCCCCGCAAACGCGTTAAAGAACGAAAACGGTGCCGCATTCAAGACACCTTGAGCGTCCTGACTAACCACCCAGGCAATTGGCCGAGGAGTGATGGTTGAAACCAGTAGCTTGCATCGCTCTTTTGGATCGAGCTCGGCAAAATCGAAATACACGTTGTCATCCTGAACTTGGCTTGGGTTCAATACCGGGGCAGTCTCTCAAATGAAAGCATGACGGTGAGCGAGACACAACGCGAGTGGGCCTAACGCTCATCAATCGTGCCGGTTCCTGATAACGTCCGCGACGGACTTGGCACGGGCCGGGTTGAAAAATGCGATATCCTTCCATCGGCTCACCGAATTCAACCACAGGAGAAAGCGCAGCGATGGCCATCAACAAACCCAGTCTCGGATCGTCGGCGTTCGAGAAATCCCTCCGATCGATCAAAGTCGATAAATCGCATGAGCACGCCGAAGTGCTCTTACTCACCTGCATTGACTTCAGGTTTTTCACACTGATCGCAGAGAAGATGTCCAGGATGGGCCTTGCCGGGAAGTACGACCACTTCATACTCGCCGGTGCTGCACTAGGGGCCACACTCGACTTCAGTGACGCTCATCTCCCCGAACCGAAGGCACCTGAGTGTCAGTGCAAGCCTCTGTTGCCGAGACTGCACTGGCAGCAGGTCTTCCTTGAACATTTGCAGATTGCCTTGAAACTGCACAACACGATCAAGCGAGTCATCATCATCGAACATCGCGAATGTGGAGCGTACAAGACGTTCCTCAAACCGGAAGGGTACCCCAAACCGATGCCGAAGCGAGACCCCGAGCGAGACGCGCATAAAGCTCAGTCGGACAAGCTTGAAAGAATCATCAAAGCACACTTCCCAAGCCTACGAGTGGACAAATGGCTTGCCCAACTCAAACCAGCGGGAGTCGGTCCTTTACGAATTCTTGCGCCGGACGCGATCGACGCGTTGGAGATCGAATCGTTAGGCTGAAAGCCTATTGAAATGAGGAACAGGCGCTCATGCATTCATGGCCCTTTTAAGTTCGGGAAGTCGCATTTTCATCGGCAAGGTGTGACAAGGCTGAAACAGCCCCACGCGGTGTCACACGTCTTCTGCGATGAAAACGCGTCAGCCCCAACCGTTAAACGGTGACGTCGGCAACAGATGATCCAGTTCGAATCGCGCTTTGAAATGTCTTGGCAAATCGAAAATCGATCAGTGCTCCAGAAGTTCAGAGAACTGAATCGATTCAATCCTAACGCGAGCAGCGACGTTATCGACATACGCAGCAAGTGGCATTTTCTGGTCCATCCGGAAATTCTGTGGGTTTGATATATTTGCATGATTTCTGGGAGTGCGGCGGTGCAGGATCGGGAATTGTATCAGCAGATTCTTGGGCTGAAGAGTCCTTGGACCGTTTCTGAGGTGTCGTTGAGTCTTGAGCAACAGCAGGTCGATGTCTTCGTTGAGCATCCTGGAGGCACGAAGTTTTGTTGCCCCGAGTGCGATCAGTCATTGCCTTGTTACGACCACACGGCCGAGCGTCAGTGGCGGCATCTGGATAGCTGCCAGTTCAAGACCATTCTTCACGCGAGCATCCCGCGCGTCGATTGCCCGACGCACGGAGTGAAACAGGTGAACGTACCCTGGGCCCAGAAAGGCAGTCGCTTCACGATCCTGTTTGAGCGTTTTGCGGTTGAGGTGTTGTTGGCGACTCAAAATGTGAAAGGCGCGATGGGCATCTTGCGA
>NZ_JH636435.1:1937545-1946080 GCF_000255655.1 Schlesneria paludicola DSM 18645
CAGGAGAATCTCAGTGAGAAACAGCGGACGGTGTTCGAATCGACATTCGATCTGCAGCTGAAAACGGGAAAAGCCTGGGCCTTCAAGGAAATGCTGCGTGACCTTTGGGGGCAAGACTCCGCAGCCACTGCAACGACCTATTTCCAAGACTGGTACAAACGAGTCATTCACACGAATCTCGAACCGATGAAATCCGTGGCTCGTTCAATCAAGGAGCGATTGGACCACGTCGTCAGCTACTGCACCCACCGCATCACGAATGGAGTCGCGGAAGGAATGAATAGCAAAATCATGTCCATCAAAAGACGTGTCGGTGGCTTCCGTAACCGCAATAACTTCAAAACCGCCATCTTCTTCTACTGCGGGGGACTCAGCCTCTACCCACAATAAAACCGGATGGACCCATTTTCTCGTCGGCGACGGGCTGATAGAGCCAGCGTTTTCCGTTGACGAAAGCCTCAAGTTGCCCACGAACGCGAATCACACGAATTTCCTGGGATGTTATCTGGGCCGATGAAGTTCCAGAAGCGTCGAAGATCGTCGCGGACGCCGGGATCCCCTGACGCAGGGCAATTCGCGAGCCTTCCAGCGAACTCACCCCGATCGCCAGAGCATCTGCGACATCCAGCAATTGAGTCGCATTTTCTGGCGAATAGGGAACAAGCGCGACGGTGAAATAACTTTCGTCAACCCCCGCATGCATCGTGATCGGAGTATACCTGACAGTGAGTTCCAAATTTCGTGCAGGATCTGAGGGCACGAAAACCAGTGGCCGATGGAAACCATTTGCCTCGGACGCGGTCAAACCGTTCCCCTCCAAAAGCTTGGGCAGGTCCGTCCGCGCATCGATGGTCATTGGAACACATCGCGGCATGAGATCATTTCGATAGTATTCCTCTGAAATCTGCGAGGGAGGCCTGGCACGCCGTTCATCATCGCTCCGCGCGCGGTGCAAATCCGCAAGAAGTTGATACGCACGGGGCATATTACAAAGTTCTTCTGGATACTGCCGACAGAGCTCAAACGCATCACTGAACTTGTAGTTGGCAAGCATCACGCGCAACAGGACACAGGGCGACACAATTTTGGCCCGCTTCGGTTCCACCTCATGTGCCAGATAGGCGAAGTCGGCGGCCGCTTCCACGCGTCCCTGCTCCAATGCAATGGCCGCGCCACAGATCCAGGACAATCCATCGGGACGATAGCCCGCTTCCACCGCGTGAAACCAGGCGGTCTCTGCCAGGTCCGGATCGGACTGGCAACTATGTGCCCCAACAACCACGAACTCATCCCATTTCGGATTTCGAGAGGATTTATTGCGGAGATAGGTGAGTTCCGGTCGCCAGTGCAATCCTGTCAGAATTCCGATTTTCCCTGGTTCTGCCTTCATCGTTTGAGATCGATTTTCAGCACAGCGAAAAATCGTGACCTTTCGCTGTGCTGTCGTATTCGGCAGCGAACCACCCCAAAGTTCGATCGAATCGATTTTCGTAATCAGATCATCGGGCTTGAGATTCCAAGTAATCGCCTGTGAATCGGGAAGGACTCGCGTGATTCGCACGCCGCGGTCCGGAATTGGTGATGCAGTCAGCTTGGAAAGGTCTCCAAGACGCTCCAAAACCATTCGCGATCGCTGTTGAAAGATGTCGGGTGGAAGTTGATTGCGGAATACGGGTGCCTCGGCCGGTTTGTTCCAGACGAGTGGATCAACGTCGGCCGCATGCACGCCGCTATAAGTGGTGATAAACACGATCCACGCGATTCGTGAAATCCACATACAAGTTCTCCAAGGATCAATGAGTGGCACAGCCACTCTGATCTGACAGGTGCGCGAACATCGCCCGTAAGCTCAGTGGCCTACTTGCATCGAGTTTCATCGATTTGTCATTTCAGGTTGGATGCTCCACAAAAGCCGTCACCGTTCACAAGCCGGGGACGGGCACATTTTCCAGCGGTAAAGGGAAGGGTTAGCCTAGTCGATGCACTGTGGATTCCAATTTGACCGGGAAAATGTGACTGTCCCCCTCTCGTCGGGCTGTGAACGGTGACACAAAAACCTGCTCAAACAAGGGGAACAGGCATTTCGACATTCCTGACACGATGGCGAATTCAATTCTGTAATGGGCCAGCCTTCGCAATTTCAACCGTCACAAGAGGCGCCCTCAAGACTCTGCTTCAATTCTCTCGCCGTGACCAACCCAGACTGCTACTCTACTTTTTCGATTCAATGGCAACACTTATTCGCCCCAAACGGCCTTCATCCTGAATATGAGGGTGGCACTCATGCAACCGACTGCCCGTGAAATTCTGATTCATTCGATCGCGGCATTTATTTTGGCACTCGGATGCGGTCCACTCGCCGCACAGCCGAAATCACCGTCTGCGAAAAAAGGCCCCAGCAATCCGGCAACGGATTCGGCAGCCATCATCAAGACCTGCAAGAGCGCTACCGCCCTGGTGAACCTAAACGAACGAGGTTCTGGGACGGCATTCTGCGTCAGCAAAGACGGCTATTTTCTGACGAATCGCCACGTGGTCGAGAGCGTAGAAATCGGACATTCCGTCGATCTGATCCTGAACTCCGGCGAGAAAAACGAGAAAGCGATCAAGGCGAAGGTCATCCATCGATCCGACGATAAGCTTGTCGATCTCGCCCTCTTGAAGTCTGAGCCCGTCAAAGAGTTGACGCCCCTGAGCCTGGGCGATGACACCGAGCTTGTGGAAACAGCCTCGGTCACCGCATTCGGATTTCCCTTCGGCAGACGATTGTCGATCGAACGACAACACTTTCCCAACATCACAGTCACCGTCGGAAAAGTGAGTGCCCTGCGGCGCGGCGATGAACATGTCGAGTCGATTCAAATCGATGGCGCGATCAACCCGGGATGCTCTGGAGCGCCATTGGTCAACGAACGCGGCAAGGTCGTCGGCGTCATCTATGCAGGGGTGCCACTTTCCGGCATCGCGTTCGCCGTGCCCGTCACTAAAGCGAAGGAGTATCTGCAGTCGCCACGCGCCGTTCTCGACATCCCCGAGATCCCCTACTCAAAACGTGACGAGATGCAGCGAGTCACGCTCGAAATCGTCGAACTGACGCCGTCGAAAGAGGTGACAACGGTTGAACTGACAATCAATCCTGAGACGGTCATGTTACGCACCTTCGAAATGCGGCGCAATGGCGCGCGTTATGAAGCGTCGTTACGACCATTCGAGAAGCCCCCAAAACCGAGCGCACTACGGCTTAAAGTCGGGATTGGCCGGCTGGTTAAGAATATCTCCATTGACGATCAGCCCATTCAGTGGGGAGCCAGGACGCTTCCCCTGTCCGCATGCCAATTGATCGAGCGCCGTCACAACATGCACTTGGTAACCACGATCGAAGGTGACAAGTTCGCCATCCCGCTGTCGGACTTGCCCACCGTCCGCTGGAGCGATGTTTCCAACCTCAATCTGCGACAAGCCGATCGCATCCAGATCGCCGTCGAAGACACTTCGAACCTCGAGATTCCGTACGAAGCCGTCGTGCGTCGTGCCAATACGGTTGTTGCTACGGTCAACGGCACATTCCGTTGCACTAATCCACCTCGACACGCTTCGGACGACTATCCCGAAGAAGGGGGAATCGATGATCCCGCGATGGACGATTTCACGGTTGAGGCATTGATCGATGGCAAGTCGACGCTGATGGTCACGCCTGGTGGTATGTGGTGGGAACATCAACAGAATGCGCTTCCCGGTATCCCCGATGGGGATCGTACGTCAGTGAAAGTGAATGGTCGCAAATGGATTATGAAATGGCACACAGATTCGGACGGCAATTCGACTTCTGAAGTTCTGCCACTAAAAATAGGTGGCTTATCTCACGACGTGCAGTTGCTGTCTCTGAGAGATCGCCTCGACGGACCACACAATCCACAGCGCGGTGGCATCGAAGTCAAATCCGATCCACTGGGACATGATCCCATTCAGATCACGTTCAACGATTCCGCTGACGGAGCGGGGTTGTTTCGCGTCCATTTCCGCCCCAAAACGATCTACCACATACCTGCTCCGACAGGTGAACGAGTTCAACAACCCACTTCCGCACGTTGGAGTTTTGACGAAGATAAGATCGATCGTATTCAGGACAGCACCGGCAATCGTCACGTCGGCCGCGGTCCGACGCCGACGATCGTCGAAGGACGAGTTGGCAAAGCATTGGCGCTCGACGGGGGTAATGTGAACTGTGGCAATATCGGCGATTTCGATCGCACGGATGCCTTTTCACTTGGAGGGTGGGTTTACCTGACCAACACCTCCGTGCTGAATGAGATCGTGGCCCGGATGGACGGACGAATTGGCTACCGTGGGTACGACCTCATTGTCGGTGATCGACTCTTCTTTCATCTGTTGCACGATTTTTCCACAGGAAACGGAATCAAGGTCGTGAGCGCCGAGAAGCTGAAGCCGTTCCGATGGTACCACCTGTTCGCGACATATGACGGGTCGGGAAATTCGAACGGCGTCCGACTCTATGTAGACGGAGTTGCGGCCGACTTCGCCGTCGAAATGGATCGACTTACCGAAACCACAAAAGTGAACGTCCCGTTTCGCATCGGACTTCGAGCACCGGAATCCCCTTCGCCAGAACCGATGCATGGGCGGCTGGACGAAATTCGCCTGTACAACCGAGGTCTCACGCCCGACGAAGTCTGGGCTTTGTTCAGGTCGTCCGATCCAGGTCCGAGTGCCAGCGAACCCAAAGAGCTGCGTCAGAACCTGCTTGGCGCCTGGTCATTTGATGACACCTCCTCAGGCAGCAAGCAAGAGATCCGCATCAAGAACGGAAGCGGTAAAGGAGGGCCCGCAATCACCGAATTTGCGGAGCAGAACATTTCGTTCGAGACCGGGAAGTTTGGCAAAGCCGTCCGTCTGAATCATCGTGTGATTCAATTCCCCGACACAACCGGTGACTTCGAGCGGACCGATGCATTTTCTTATGGTTGCTGGGTTCGCCGCACGGACAAGCCAAACCAGTCGCTTTTTTCCAAACTCGAGCAGCGCCCGCCCTATCGCGGCTGGGATCTAATGATCCAAAACGGACAACCAAGAATGAGCTTCAACAGTGCGTGGGACTCCGGCGGCGACGAGCCTCAACGTGCGTTGTTTGTCGTCGGCCAAATCACCATCGCACCGGAGGAATGGCATCACGTCATCACCACATACGACGGATCGAGTAAAGCGTCTGGCGTGACGATCTATCTCGACGGCAAGCCCGTGCCCCTCCGCATTGAGGCCGACTTACTGGACGGTTCCATTCGCACCGCAACGCCTCTGTGCCTTGGAAATCGCTTCAACGATCCGACGGGTGTCTATGACGGCCTAATCGACGAAGCGGTCATCTACACCCGGTGCCTTTCCACCCAGGAAGTCACAGACCTCGTCGCTGGGAAACCGCCGAAACCGTAAAACGCCCAATGACGCACATCTCGTGAGAAGCACGACCGTCAGTCGCCGGTCAGTCCAACGTGCTGTAGGACATGTCGGCGAACGAGCACGTTCGAGGCCAACGCGACCGCGCCCGCCTCTCGATGAGCGTCTGCGAAAACGTCTTGGCCAGTCCTTCCAGGAAAAAAGACGCAATTGCCAGGGCGATCCTCCTCATCGGCAGATCATGCCGATGCCCAGTTGGCGTGCCATAATTCGACGCCTTCGATCCGCACGAGCATCGAATCGAACTCGACGAAATTTTGCGAATCCGGGTACGGTTTGCCATCAAAAACTTGCGATTAACTTCAAACTGCGAAGCCCAAGCGAGAAGGGCGTGTGAGATGTCGACGGTAACCGTTCACAGGCCGGAGACTGGCTCACTGTCCCGCGGTAAAGGGAAGGGTTGCTCTGATCGAGTCACTGCGGATTCGAATGAACCGGGAAATTGTGCCTGTCCCCCTCTCTTCTGGCTGTGAACGGTGACATGTCGACGACACACAACTCGCTGCTGCTGTTGATCTGTAGTCTTCTGTCGGGATGTACCGCCATCGATTCGATCGCGGGATCGTACAACAACTTCGCCCTGAATCTGAATCGTTCGTACCCGATCCCGAGTGTCGATGACCAGGATTTGGTCATCCGATCGAACGGGATTCGAGATGAGGTCATCGCGACGCCCCGCGGATCGATGGTCAATGCCGTTACCAATGACCATCAACGCATCATTGGGACCTTGGCCAGCATTAATGGCGAGAGCCTGGAACTCGCTCATTGCATCTGCCGTGACATCGTGGATGCTGCTGAAGGTGAGAAACAGTGCCGTAGCCGTTATTTGCCATCTCGATCGATCCATTTCCGCTCGCTTCAAAACTTTCGTGATATTACGGATTCGACACTGTCGCCGGATGAGTTCAGAAGGAATGCGATTCTTCAACTCGATCGAAATCCCGCGATTGACTCGATCGTGCTGAAGAATGGCCGTCAGATGCAAATCCCTGATCGAACTTCGCTCGAACGCGAAATGCGAACAGAGGAAGAAATCTCTGAGGATCTCTCCCATGCACCGTGGGGTTCAGAGATCTGCGTCATCGACGAATCGGGGCGTTGCATGAACGCAATTGTTTTGGAAGTCGACGATGAGAACGTGGAACTCATGAGTTGCATCACGCAGGAGGTGGCGCCAGATTCACGCGGACGGCCACAACTTCGAACAACCCACATTCCATTCGAAACTCTCAAAGTCCGCGCCATTAAATCGTTCAGCATCATTTCGTCCTTGCCACCAGGTGTGGCGGGACGCGAAGACGAATTCGACTGCAGCGCCTGCGTTGTCGAGGCTTTCGTCGCCCGCAACGGAAATCGTTACTGTTGGGGCAAGATGTATTCATTGAGCGACGAATGACGTGGCTCGGTCCATACCGACGAAATCGAGTCAGGGGAAAGGCTGCCTCGTAACGGCTCATCAAAATGGTTCAAGGCCGAGTGCCTACGAGCACTCAAAGATAGGATCAACGACATCTCAAAGAATTCTTAGATCGGGATCACCTCCATTGCTGGCGATTTTCCCGGCCACT
Source organism: Schlesneria paludicola DSM 18645 (assembly GCF_000255655.1). Taxonomy (NCBI): domain Bacteria; kingdom Pseudomonadati; phylum Planctomycetota; class Planctomycetia; order Planctomycetales; family Planctomycetaceae; genus Schlesneria; species Schlesneria paludicola. The sequence continues at coordinate 1,944,589 of NZ_JH636435.1, forward strand.
TGATGCGTCGTCGAGCGTATGGAGTCATCGTGAACTCAGAACCGACGGATGCGAAGTACCTAAGCGCGATGCAAACCGGCTCCGTCAGCGTTCCAGCGTGCGTGACGAGTCGAACGAGAATTTCTCGGCGATGACGAATTTCCGCATCAGATCGTCGTAAACATACAACTCGTCCTTGATCTCGTCGAGCATTCGATCGCAGTACTTGAGATCGAACTGATAAACAGAAAAATCAGAATCCGACACGGTTGAATTCAGCGTGGTCTCGCTCAGTCTTAACGTGCGAATGAGAATGACGTCGGTAGGGCTCTGATCGACATTCACCGATCGCTGTTCGTATGTCTCCGGGACGAAAACTCCATCGATACAACGATACGTCGCGGTTTTGGAGTCTAAAGTCGATTTCCCATCGCGATTGGCGAACGAGATCCAGTTGAAGCCGCTTTTCGAATCGAATCTCGTGACGGTGTGGCGATTCAATGGATCGCCAAGGACAATTGTGTAAATTGGATCTGAACCGTCAGAGACGTAGATTCTGACGATCGCATCCCATTTCAATCGAACCGTTTCCGCCTCCACCGGGGTAGCGGAGGCTTTGCCGCTCAAGGCATCCGCAGTAAGCTTGAGCCTTGGCCAAAACCCTGCCTCTTTTCGGACCAGTCCATTTCGTGGACCACCAAACAGCGCTCGACAATCAAAGTCGGAAGATCGGGAGCCCGCTTTGTCAACGGGGCGTACGGACACCAATCGCCCCGCGGGCACACCGTCAACTATGGCATGCCCCGTAATTGGCCCAATCCGCTTTTGCGTGTAAAGCTCCGTGAAACTGTTGGGCGCATAGAGGTAGTAATACGACCCTTGCCCTCGGTTTTGCCGAATTTGAACGCCTGTCGGAATATCGACAAAGTCGGTCCTTGGTTCACGCAGCATGCGGACATACTCTCGTTGCGATCCACTGTCCAAAACAAAATCGATTTTGCCTTCGAGAATGAACCAGTGGCCCTTACGCTTCTCGCTTTGCAATTGAAGCGGCGCGACGACTTCGGCGGACAGCGCAACGGGACTGTACAGTTGATCGTACAAACCGGGATTTTTCTGATTCTCGCGAAGTGACTGGTTCACGTCACTTGAATACTGAGCGTCCACGAAAGTGTAAGATCCTCGCCAAGTCTTGATTTGCTCGTAGTTGCTGATCATCTGCTTGGCAAGCATTTCGAGAATGGCGACGCGTTCCGATTTTGGCACTTCGCGTCCGAACTCCGATCGTTCTTCTCCGCAAATGAAACCTTGTAAGAAACAAAAGCACGAACAGAGAAGTAACAAATCACCGACGATTAACTTGCGATTTGTTCGGATGCAGTCCGGCTTCGGGAACATTGATCGTGTCCTCACCAAACAGTTTGTTCAATCTTCGACCGCTCAACTTCCGTCTACGATATCATGAATTTCTAGAGAGCATTTCATAACCGCCTCATTGTAATGAGCGCGCAGG
>NZ_JH636435.1:2246657-2434377 GCF_000255655.1 Schlesneria paludicola DSM 18645
TCGCCTCCATCGAGATCCGCAACTTTGCATGCGCGTCCTGCAAGACTGATTCTGCATGCCGTCGCTGTTCAATTTCCGAGACCAGACGCTCGTTTGTGGCGGTCAGATCGGCCGTCCGCTCTTGGACACGAATCCCCAGATTGTCGTTGGCCACACGCAACTCACGCGCGATCCTCTGGTAACTCTCCTGCAAACTGCAGATCAGACTCACGATGATCACGAAGTTGAGATCGCAGACCACGGCCGAGATATTGGAAAAGACAGACCCCACCGGAGGAAGAAAGAAGAAATCGACGGCCAATGCTGACAAGAGCGTCGCCACAAGAGCAGGACCTCGACCGCCCAGCCAGGCGGTCGCAACAATCGCGGCGGTAAAGGGAACCGTCGGGGTCGCTCGTAAAGGGGACAATAAGGCTGTGAGAATGACTGCGGCACAGACACCGAGCACGCCGCCGACATAGGCCAGAACATTTTCCGTACCCAGCCGTGGCACATCACTGGTCGCCAATGCCCAGTTCATACAATCCCTAGCACGCTCGGCCAAAACGGGCGACGCACCATCGCTCGCTATTCTGCCAGATTCGCGTCCCGCGATTGATTCCATTCGCATTCACGCGCGTTGAACAAACTCCATTCTAGGAGCGAATCAATCCCGAAGGATCGAGGAAGATGTTCCTTCACGACGAATTCACCCATCGCGCAATCTGCCCATTACGAAGTTGTAATCAGAGGGACGAATTTGGCTTCAACCGTACTCAACTCATCGCCTCGTCGAACATTCGTCGAAAGACAACGTGTGCTCTAAGTTGTGGGCACACATCCAATCGTCGCCCTTGCGGACGGCAAGAAGATTGGCCGTCGGTTTAAACCCAGTCTGACAAGACCACAAACCATTAAAGTGGCTTATGCTCGTCGCCAAGGTGAACAAGCCGAATCCCTCGTCGCTTGACTTCCCGCGGGAAGATTTGCCAGCGCTGCGATTGATGGATGTCGGTGAAGAATCTCTTCTAATGTGGCTATTCTTCCATCCGCAGGCGAAGTTGAAGTACCACACAAGAATTGCCAATCCCCATCGCGATCGTGGCAAATATGCAAAACGGGATGCGAGCCGTCAAGAACTCGATTTGTCGTGAAGACGGCTCGATTCTTTCCTTCAGAAAACGGCCATCCGCTTTGATGCGTCAAGAGAGGCTGGCGTTGCCGCACGACAGAATGACAACCTGCTTGCCACGGAAACTGACGCTGACTGTCGGGCCAAACGCATTGAAGAACTTGAAATGAATCCGGCCGATAAAACCACATTGCAAAACCAAAGTATTCGGGGAAGACCTCAGTCGGAACTGATCGGAAAATGCAGGAATAGCCTTCCAAGATTTGATCGCTCTCATGCCAGTCTTGAAATCGACTCCCTTTCCGGACTTCTTCGCCGATCGCATTGATGATGTTCATCATCGCTGCCACGTCTCTGAGCCCCAACACGATCACTTCCGGATGATTCAGCGTGTGCTGCATTCCGATCGAGTAGGCAAAGGCAGGGCCCTCGAAATGGTCCTCAATCCCAACAACGTGCCAACCAACACGATGAACGTCGTCGATGACGCGTTGCTCAGTGGCATCGTCACTCTTGGTACGCACCACCTTGTCTACTCCAGAAATTCGCAGATTCACATCAGATATGTCTTGCCGTGCCATGTGAGAATATGAATGCTGGCGATTGATCACGCGCTGTCACGAAATCAGCCGACCTTATCACATCGACGCGGCATGGCATCGGAATGATCGCACCTAATTGAGGATCGCAAGAAGTTCGCCGATGGTGTGTTGTGTTTCAAGAGGGTGCCGCAGTTGCAGCTTTGCGTTCACCGTATAGCGGTTGCAGCGCCCTTCTTTGGTGATCTGGAGATAGCCTGCATCGACCAGTTCCGCGACGATTCGCTGCACCATCCGTTCAGTAATCCCGACTGCAGTCGCGACATCACGTAACCGCTGATCTGATTGCCGAAATAAGCTGAGCAGTACGTGCGTGTGGTTCGTCAAGAACGTCCAACTCGTCGGGTCTGGAAGCACGAGGGGTTTCCGGGCCGTGATAGATTTTGAGGCCGTCGAAGGCTTGGGTGAGCCCACAGGTGATTTCACAGACTTTTTCATCTTCAAACCTTGCTGCTCGGCCGAAGCGGATTTCACAGGCACTCCAGATCAATTCAGATGCAGGCCAGTCCATCGCGATGGCGCGAACAGTCTCCACTCCAAACATCGCACAAGTGATGCACGCACAACGGACAGGATACATTAACCGGTCGTGCGAAGCCCCGCCGCGACCCCCTGAATTGTCAGTCTGGCCAGTTCTTCCTGCCGCGCGACATCTGCGTCCTGGCCCCGTTCACTCGCCAGACGCATTCTTCGAATCAGTTCGATCTGAATCAGATTTAGAGGATCCACATACGGATTTCGCTCTTGAATCGACCGCTGCAACCAGGGAGTGCTGGCCAGTAACGTCGACTGACGCGTAATCAGCAGAACTGCCGCCTGAGTCTGTTGGAACTCCTCATCGATCAACTGCCAGATCGCTTGAACTTCCTCATCCTTCACCAGGTCCACATAACGTCGGGCGATGCCGAGATCGGCCTTGGCGAGTGCCAGTTCGGCGTTGTCGATCACTGCCTGAAACATCGGCCAGTGATCGTACATCGCCTGCAGTTCCGACCAATCTTCGCCCACCTGATGTACATATTCGACCAGGGCCGAACCCAGGCCGAACCATGCGGGAATGAAATGTCGGCTTTGCGTCCACGCAAACGTCCAGGGAATCGCCCGAAGATCCGCAAGCGAGCGACGTTCGCGGCGACGGGAAGGGCGGGAACCGAGCGGCAACCGTTCGATTTGCGTAATAGGCGTTGCTTGATCGAAGTAGGCCAGGAACGCGGGATGGTCGATCAGCGATCGATACTTGCGGAACGAACTTTCTGCAAGTTGATCCAATTGCGTCAGCCACTTCGGAGGGGTTGGTTCCGTTTCGCGGCCTGACACCAGCAGTGTGGCCCATGTCACCTGTTCCAGATGCCGCGTCGCGATTTGTGGATCGTCGTACCGTTCGGCGATCACTTCCCCCTGTTCGGTCATGCGAATCGCTCCATCAACCGACTTGGGTGGCAACGAGAGAATCGTTCGTGCGGCAGGGCCGCCGCCTCGTCCCAAGGCGCCCCCGCGACCGTGAAACACCACTAGCCTCACACCGTGCGTCCGGGCCACTTCGGCCAATTGCTCTTGCACGCGAAACAATCCCCAACTGGCAGCAAGATAGCCTCCATCCTTTGTGCTGTCGGAGTAACCCACCATCACAACTTGTGTCGGCGTCGAACCAGGTTTGGTGGCGATGTAGCGGGCATATTCGGGAATGTTCAAGAGCTGATCAAAGATCTCGGGGCCGCGCTGCAAATCGCGAATCGTTTCGAACAGCGGAACGATCGGCAGATAGGGGGCTGGTTGAGTTCCCTTCGACGACGTGGCGTTCCAGCCCCATTGCCAGAACCACAGGACAGCCAGTAGATCACTCGGTTCATGCGTCATACTGATAATGTGACTGCCGATTCGATCGTGGCCTTCGTCCCGATAAATCTGGGCCAGACACTTGAATAGCGACAACGTCTCTCGAGACTGATCGCTCAACGCCGCCGCCAGCAACTCGTCGCCGACTTGTGGGCCTTCGAGCAACATCGCCTGGCGTGCCGCTTCGTCGGCCGCCAGATAGTCGTCGCAGACGCCCGTCAACCGAAACACGTCCGCCAAGACGTCGTTGTGGACGCGGGAATCCTGGCGAATATCGAGAGCTGCGAACTGTAGCCCGAACGTTTCGATCTGGTCGAGCCAGGTGCTGAGATGCGAGACGGCAATCCGTTTGCCCTTGTTGGCGACAACACTCTCGGTCAGTAGAGACACGTCACGAAACAGTTCTGGTCCATTCCGATAGGCCGTACCGTCTGATTGGTCCCCAAGCGAGGTTCGCAGCGTCGCTTCGAGTCGGACTTCGATGATCTTCAGCCACCGCCGATAGATTTCGAGTTCGGAGATCGACTCAACAGCCGATCTGGCCGACGCGGATTGCTGGAGCGCCTGGTCGATGGCCGCTTTAAATTCGGGTTCGATGTCAACTTGCCGGTTCGACATGACCAGCAACTGTTCCAGTTTCCGGCAGACGCCCAAGTGACGTTGCACCGCCGCTCGTTGCAGAAGATTCAACGTTTGCAACGTCACATCGTGGGTGACAAACGGATTGCCGTCGCGATCGCCGCCGATCCAGGAGCCAAACTTGATAAACACCGGAACACGGAATTCATGTTGCGGAAACTGCTGAACGAGAGCCGTCCGCATCTGATCGCGCAACTGCGGCGCAATCTCCCAAAGCCCGTCGAAGAAAAAGAGACCGCGTTCGACTTCATTGAGCACCGTCGGGCGCTGAGGTCGAATGGGGTCAACCTGCCAGAGCAATGTCAGATCGCTCAGGATCGTATCCAGCATCGCAATCCGCTCGCGCGGCAACAAATCTGGACGGTGTTCGGCCTGAAGTGTCTGACGCAGATGTCGCAACACCCGTCGCGTCGTTCGCCGCTTCGCTTCCGTTGGATGCGCCGTAAACACGGGTTCGATCGACAAACAATCCAACTTCTGCTGAATCACATCCGGCGCGAGTCCGCTCGCTTTCAGCTCCTGAATTGCGGCACCGATCGATTCGGCTCTCGGTCGGTCACCAGCCGTTCGCTCGCGATCACGCAAGACCTGAACACGATGCAGATCTTCAGAGAGATTGGCGAGGTCAAAGTGGATGATCAAAGCCCGCACACAAACGGCGAGTTGGTCCTCGCGAAGCTCAGCAATTCGTGCGGCCATCCGCTCGGCCGCACCACGAACGCCAGCACGACGCTCAAGCGCCAACTGACGAATCTGCCGCAACAGTTTCACAAGCTCCAGACCGGACTGCTCAACCAGCATCTGCTCCAAAAGTTCAATCAGCGAATCAATATCTTGTTGCAATGTCGGCGTTTCCATGGCGGTTCAATCTGATCAGGAAGAGAGCAGGGCAGGGATCGCGGCACGACATCTTGGCAATCGATTCGACACGAAGGTCTCTTCGGCCATGGGACTTACGAGCAACGCCACGAATCTCACGAACTAAAACACACGAATCTTTTTTCGCGTTTCTACCGACGCGAGTTCACGCGAACAAGCGTGCCTTCCAAAAGAATCGGAAAGGCGAAGTTTGGCGCAACGGATTGCAGCACGATCCACAGGCACTTTTGGCAGGGTGAATCTTCCGAAAATCACCATTTCCTCACGCTGACTCGGTCCCCTCGCTGACTCGAAGCCCGACGAAACCGCGTCGACGCCCCGCCATCTAGCGTTTAAGGCAAGGATTCTTCATTGAAGATCGCGAGGTTCACCACGCAGCGGCAAGATCGGAGAGTAAGAAAGTTGAAATGAGTCCGCGTTTCGAACGACCGTTATTCAGCGATCGTCTGCATTTCGCAAGGCTCGATCGCGCATTCGCTGAGCAGCACCTGCAATTCAAGGCTTAAGGGAGAGAGGTAGCTCTCCCAGGAATCAAACCTCAACGAGGGCTCGAACGCGGGATGTCGATCAACAACATAGTCGACAAGACGGCGCCCCATCTTCGACATGACCTTAAGATTTCGCGCAACCGTCTGGCGTGCCTCGGACACGATGGCGTCTGCGTTTTGAAACAGTTCGTCGAGCACCTCGACAGAACGGTCTTCCAAATTGGGATCGTCGACCATCAGCAGCAACTTTTCGTGGCCACGGTCACGCATAAGATTCACGATTCGTTCATCCATCGAGATGCCTGCTGATGCGACATGCCCCGCCATCGAAGTGACAATCGCATGATATCGCGACGACAACATGAAATCCGCAGCGCGAAACAAGCTCACCAGTTGGTACATGTTGTACTGCGACGAACTGAACATCGGGGCGCCACCCAACTTCGCCGATAAGCGACGCATCGCAGGATTATCGATCTCTTCACTGGCCGCAACGACGACGAAGACGGATCGTCGCTGACGAAAGCGTACAATCGCATTGGCGAGAGAAGTGAGATACGACTCAAATCGCCGCTCAGACTCTTCATTGGAATTGAAAAAGAAAACGCTGCCATAATGACTGGCACGATGCGCTCCAAACAGTCGCTGAACACCTTTCTGCAACGATGCTTTTACGGGCCAGCAGAAGGGATTCACCGGACAGACCATGAGCACCGGTTCGCCGTTCCAGCCAACCTCTCGCAATTGGTCGGTGGCATACGCGTCGGGCGCAGGTGAGAACGTCCAGGCGGTATCCGTTCCGAGTTCGCTCGGCACACCCAACTCGGCCAGGGCGGACCGAGATTCTCCGTTCCTCGTCAGGATCAGCGACTCTTTGCAGTAGTCCGCCGTCAATCGCTTCGGCCATGCATTCATCACACCAGCCTCGGCTCCATAGGCAATGGACATTCGGCCATGCGCCGTCGCCAACCCGAGTGCTCCGACAAACATCACGGTCAGCAGGTCGGTAAATCGACTTTTGAATGTCGACCCCTCACAAGCCAGAACACCATGATACCGAGGAACTTCTCGGGCGAGAAAACGAGGAAACAAGGTCTCGGGCGAGACCTGACGCACACCGGCAAAGTAGCCCTGCGAGTACTTCCGAATGAAGCTAAACACGGTGATGTCGACACGATCTGCCCCGAAGAGATGGCGCACTTGCCGAATCATTTCCTCGACTCTGACGTCGCTGCCCGTATTCCGTGTCCCGTTATAACCCGCGAACAACAGTCGCAGCTTGTCCGAAGCCAGCCGACCACACGTCTCGTCACGTTGCGGCCGCCGCTGCGCCTGGCGAATCGTCCGATCCATCCAGGCGGCGAAAAGATCATCGATTGAAATCGCCATGGTCGAACCGTTGATTGAATCGTAGTGACAGAAAGCGAGAGCGGATAAGGCGATCCACGGCGGCAGGCGTAGAGCGGCAACTCAGCAACCGTGCCGCCAAAATAAACACCCATTGAGTCGTGAATATTACTTGACTGATCGACTAAGTCAAGGATAATTTGATGACAGCGAACCGTCGGCGGGAAGTTCTACTTGGAACAAACTTCGTCAGGCGTCGTTAAATCGAAGGTGGTGCCGATTGTAGCGAACTTCCCTGAAAAGACGGCAATACACCACCTAAATGCAGGGTGACGGGGCGGCGAAACCGGACGCAAACACGTTGTATCTGGTGAAAAGCGGACCTTGCCCGAAATTCCCAACTTGTTTCATTCAAGAAGCAGGTTTTCCACCCGATACCCGCTTCGCTGCGACGATAAGAATTTATATCACCTATTTTATAGTTGTTTAATTTATAGGCCGTCGCTCAGACTAGCGACTCTCCGGATTGGCACTGAAATGATCGTTCAACGTCACGCCGCCTGGCTGTTTCTGCTTATCGGGATTGCAGTGGGGCGAGTCACACTCGGCCCCACCGAACATCGCGACACAGGTGCGGAAGACAGGCTCACATCCCCCGCCATCACCTTCCCGACATCGCCAATTTCCGCTTGCGAACCACCGACGCACCAACTCTTCAAAAGCCCTAAGGTGGATCACACGGTACTACAAACCGTTACTGCAGCAACCTCGATCGCTCGCGCCCGAGGCCCCAAGGGCGCGACCGCCGCCACGCGACAGGCTCAACAGAAGCTTGCCGAACGACTCGACTTCTCAGACAAGCAGGACTTCGAGGATGCACGACGCGGTTTCATCGCACCGCTGCCCAACGACGGCATCGTACACGATGGACAAGGCCGAATCATCTGGAACCTGAACGAGCGATCCATTGCATCGCCCGAACAATCGTCGCCCGATACTGTGAATCCGAGCCTTTGGCGGCAGGCTCAACTCCTTGGAATCGGTGGCCTGTTCAAAGTCAGCGAACGTATTTTCCAGGTGCGTGGGCTCGATCTCGCGAACATCACATTCATTGAAGGCGAGACAGGCCTGATCGTGATCGACCCGCTGCTGAGCAGCGAAACGGCAAAAGCGGCACTCGATTTGTACTACGCACATCGGCCACACCTGCCGGTGATCAGCGTCATCATCACGCACTGTCACCCGGACCATTTTGGCGGACTCTCGGGCGTCGTCTCTGACGAAGAACTCGCCGCGGGCAAAGTAAGCATCATCGCACCAAAATTTTTCCTGGATGAGGTCATCAGTGAGAACGTCCTGGCAGGAAATGCCATGCAACGTCGAGCCGGATACATGTACGGCAGCCTGCTGCCGAAAGGGCCGCAAGGTGACGTCGGTAACGGATTGGGACTGGGAACGTCCGCAGGCACGACCACCTTGATCAAACCAACGGACAGCATTAGTCACACGGGTGAATTGCGGGTGATTGACGGTTTGACGTTCGAATTTCAGCTCACCCCGGGTAGTGAGGCTCCCGCCGAGATGCACCTCTATATCCACGAGCTGAAAGGTCTGTGCCCAGCGGAGAATGCGACGCATACGATGCACAACCTCTACACACTTCGGGGTGCCAAGATTCGTGATGCGCGAGCCTGGGCCAGCTATCTGCAGCAGACGATCGACCTTTTCGGCCATCGCACCGATGTCCTGTTTGCACCGCACCATTGGCCGGTCTGGGACCAGGAGCAAATCGTCAACCACCTCAGCAGCCAGCGTGATTTGTACAAGTTCATTCACGACCAGACATTGCGCCTGGCAAACAGCGGGCACAATATGCTCGAATGCGCCGAGCAAATCCAACTGCCCCCCGAGATCGAACGGCACTGGGCGAATCGCGGCTACTACGGCAGCCTCAATCACAACGTCAAGGCGGTATGGAATTTTTATCTCGGCTGGTTTGATGGCCACCCCGCGCGATTGCATCCCCTTCCACCGAAAGAAGCCGGCGCCAATTATCTCGATTACATGGGGGGCATCGATCAGGTCGTGGCGAAGGCCCGCGAGTCGTTCAACCGTGGAGAGTATCGCTGGGTCGCTCAGGTCCTCGACCATGCCGTCTCCGCCGAACCGGAACATCTTCCGGCACGCGAACTCCTTGCAGATGCTCTCGAACAGCTGGGTTATCAGGCAGAAAGCGGCCCGTGGCGGAACTTCTATCTGACAGGAGCCCAGGAGTTACGCGAAGGAATTCGCGTTCCGGAAACAACGACGACCGCGTCGACGCAATCGATCGCTGCCTTACCACTGGAGGCGATCTTTGATTCGCTCGCAGTACGACTTGATAGCGGTCTTGCCGCAGATTCGAATTTGGCGATCAACTTCAAGTTCACTGATACTGACGAACAGTATCTGCTCACACTTCAACACGGTGTCCTCAATCACTTCGCGGGTCGACAGCATCCCAGTGCCGATTGCACGGTACGCGTCACTCGTCCCGCGTTCGACGAAATTCTCGACGGCCGCAGCAGCTTTGCTCGGCAAGTCTTCAGCGGCGAGGCCCGGATCAACGGAAAGCCCCGCAAGCTGATGGAGTTCTTCCAACCCATTGAACAGTTTGAACCCTGGTTTGATGTTATGCGACCTCACATCGTCGTCAACTCGGCCGAACTGGCCCAGCAGGAAGCATTATGACGAACACATCTGCGAGAATTGAGACCACCGGCCGTCAGCCCCAATCGGGTTATCGGGGCTTCGCCACTTGCCTCGCCATTGTGTTCTTCACCGGGCGTTTGATCGCGTGCGATTTCTGCCTGCGACTTCCGCGAGTCCCGTTTGAGTTCGATCACCCTGCCGCAATCGAGGTGGCAATGGCAACGCAGACGGCAGGCGAGCAGGGGGAACTCGACCTGAATCCATTGATCAGGATGGATCAGACACGCGAAGTCGCTTTAGCCGAAGTTTCGGCGCAAAACCTGGTGGCGCAGTGGATCAAATCCCGACCGGCACAACCGCACCCCGCACTACGATGCACCCTTGAGCTGGTTTTCATTGATGTCGACGACACCTGCTGGCTCGATATCCGTTCCGGAGAAATTCTACCGAGCGACCCTCGAAACGGTCCCGCGGACATCCGCTTAATGACGACAAAGGTGGGATTCTGCCAACTCAGGGAAATCGGCCTGGCGAAGTGCGAGCAGTTGCAGTGGGCGGCCGTCGACTTCAAACACACGTCCAGCATCATCGCGATCAACCACCTCTTCTCGATTCACACGACTCCGAATCCGACGAACTTCGTGTTTCGAGATGATCACGCACGGCGAAGGGGAGTGGCTGAGCCGAACGAAAAGCGTCATCAGCCCGATCTCAAACTCGGCGCATTGTAATCCCATGATCTACGAGGGCTCAGGCCTCGCTTCAATTCGACAGTGACAAGTCTTGCTCCGCGCAAAAACGTGAGCCCGGTTCACGTCCAAGACAACAGCGACCGTGTGGCGCAAGCGACGGCACATACGATCATTTTGACGTCACGAGCGGCAGTGACTTACTGATTGCGAAACGGAATTGAAGGTCAAACCCTGCAATGTCCGATTGGTATACCGTGTGCTTGCGAATACGAGCGCATCAGGTGTTGGAGTTGACAGCCTAAATGGTCCAGGCATAAACCATCGCGACCGTCACAGGAGTGCTGTTTTGAATCGGCTGATTTCATTGGTGATGCTCGTCGTATTCGCTGTGCAGCACTTGATGTGCTGCTGCACCGGAACCGAGCCGCACGCATGTCATCAGAAACATTTCGCGACAGAACCCGTATGTGACGCAATACCAAGTGACGACAAGGCCGATTTACACTCGTGCGGTCACAAGCACGCCGCACTGCCTCAACACCAGAGCCACGAACACCACGGCCCAGAGCAAGAGGACTGTCCTTGCGATCATTCGCATCAGCACCACTTTTGTATTGGCTCGCATGTCTTCTTCGTTTCGGCACCGCGTGCCGAAGTCTCGCAGCCGGTCGCGGTCTTTGATTTCGCACTCGACTCATTCGCAGGTCTCATCCGGAATGCGATGATCGAATTGTCGACAGGATGTCGCCACGGCGTTGACGCATGTCCGCCGCTCTCGTCATGTCCACAACGATCGGCGATTTGCGTCTATCGAATTTAGACACTTCGTCCCTCGCCCTGCTGTAGGCCGATCACGATATCGGCCCGTGGTGCAGATCCATTTTACGCCCAATCCCCGCAACACGCGGCGCGAGGGCACTTGATCATCTGGAGTTCTGGCGCCTCGTCGTGACGTCGCGTTGTTCGTCTTCATCCTGTGATGAGACCCCGCGTCACTGCGCCTCGACTCGACCTGAAGAAACCGAGGAAGAACGATGTATTTTCGAGCCGTTCAGACATTGGATGCCCTGTTACTTGCGTCGATTTATACTCTGGCCTTGGCGGCATACATGTTCGGTTCGCCCCCCGCAAACGGAGGCGAACTCGGTCACGCCCAAGTGGGACCACACAAGGGGACGCTGATTGAGCTGGGCGAGGAAGAATATCACGCCGAGTTCGTGCTCGACGAAAAAACGCACACCGTATCGATCTACCTGCTGGATGGTGCCGCCAAGAATTACGTTCCGATCCCCGCAAGGGAGATCACGGTGACCCTGAAGCATGACGGCAAAACAGAGGCATTCAAACTCAAAGCCAAGGCACAAAAGACGGATCCGCCCGGCCTATCGTCGATGTACACACGGAAGGACGAAGAGCTTGTCCACGACCTTCATCGCAAAGGAAGCGATCCTCGGTTGATGCTCAAGATCGATGACAAACCGTACCTGGCAAAGATCCAGCTCTCCCATCAAGGCCACGATCACAAGCACGAACCGAAATCCACAAAATAGGCCAACGGAATCCGATGCGAATCGGTACTGGCCCACCCGGCGGATGAAGTCTGTCCAGACTTGCCGCTGGGTGGGGTACCTGCCGGTCCTGCGCCCCTTGTTCAAGGGACGCAGGATGACGGGCGATTCGTGAATTCGGCAGTTGCAATCGCCTTATGCTGCGAGATCGGCCCACATGATCCTGCACGCGAGCATTCAGCGTTTCGGGACACTGCTTGCCGCCCACGATTCGTGCGCCTGAAGAAGTTTGCAAACGAGATCAGGATGCTGTTCCGCCAGGTTACGACGCTCGGTGGGGTCCTCGGAAAGATTGGCGAGAAACAATTTCTTGTCATCGGCACTCAACTCACCACCGGAGCTGTCCTTCACATTGCCGATCAACTTCCAATCGCCGTCCCGCACGGCCCATTGTTCACCCAGGTCCGACAGGTGCCAATGGACAAGGCCATGCGGAGTCGCCGCATCGGCGGAATTGAGAATTGGCACCAGGTTAACGCCATCGATGTCAGGTTCGACGAGCGGCACAGCGGCGAGCGCCGCCAGTGTCGGCAACCAATCACAACCATGAGCCAATTGCGAACGGGCTTCGCCTTGCGGCAATCGTCCTGGCCACGAAATGATCGCGGGAACCCGGATTCCTCCTTCGAACAGACTGAACTTGGCACCGCGGTAGATTCCCGCGCTGCCGCCGCCAAGATGCGCTCGCTCTTCGGTCGAATGACCGTGGTCCGATTGAAACACGACAATTGTTTTTTCTCGCAGTCCCAATTCGTCAACCCGCTTCAGCAAGCCGCCGATTCTCTCGTCGATCGACGATACGAATGCCGCATACAGGTTTCGCGGGTAGGGCAGATCTTTGTATCGCTCGAGCCACCGCGGATCACCTTGATACGGATAGTGCGGACCATTCAAGGCGAAATAGACAAAGAAGGGCCGCTCGCGATTCGTCCCGATAAATTGCGACGCTTCCTCCACCATCAGATCCGGAAAGAAACGCCCCGGTCGCTGCACCTCGCGCCCATCCTTGTGCAGATCGTGTCGGTTCGGCCCCTGCCAGTAGAAAAAGTGTGAGAAGTTGTCGATGCAACCTCCCATATGCCCAAAGGACGTCTGAAACCCTTGAGCCAAGGGCATGGTATCTTCACTATAGCCCAGGTGCCATTTGCCAATGTGTGCCGTTGCGTAACCGGCCGCCTTGAAGGTTTCCGCCATCGTGACTTGTGTTGTGGGCATTCCCGCAACACCCGCTGTCGAGCTGACGTTACCGGGAACACCGCCCCGCACCGGATAGCGACCCGTCAGCAGTCCGGCACGGGATGGCGAACAAACCGGTGCCGCCGCGTAGAACTGCGTCAGCCGTACGCCCCGCGCGGCCAAACCGTCGATGTGCGGGGTTTCCAGATCTTTCGCACCAAAACAATTGGCGTCGATCGTCCCCTGATCGTCGGTCAGAATCACGATGACATTCGGCTTTCCCGTCGCTTGGTCGGCAGCACTCGCCAATCCGCTGGCAGTGAAGCAAAAGAGGGCAAGAAAGAGGTGCCAGATCACGCGCATCAAACATTCACCTTTCAATGAAATTGAATTGTTTCCAACCGGCAACTTCATTTGATTTCCTCGTTGCCAAGCTCCCGCCAGGTAATGCCTCTCGCGATTCGATTTTCGGTCGAGCAGGAAAGTGGTCTCGGACCGACGTACGCATTCCTAATTTGTACGAAGCGTTGCCAATCGAGGGGAGCTTGGCAACGAGAAAAACCTACTGGAAATGAGGAGAGTGAGGCAAGGTGGGTACGTCCAGACCAGAACAGCCCTTCGATGAAGTCTGATTCATGAACTTACGTCACTCATTCATCGGGCAGCAATCCCGCCAGCGATAGAGCATCGCCCGTCTGCTGCTGGGCCTTTCGCAACGCCTTGGCGAGTCGCGTGATTTGGACACGATACTGAGGATCGCCAGCCAGATCTTTCAGCTCATACGGATCGTCTGCAACGTGGTAAAGCCTGAGCGTTTTCGCATTCGGATAGACAATCAGTTTGTAGCCATCCGCTTCAATCATTCGCTGCAGCCCCAAGTATGCACCATAAATCGCCTCGTACGACGACGACGTCTGTCGCTTTTCCAGAAGCGGAACCAGACTATGAAATTCGACATGCGCTGGCTTTTCGACACCCGCCAATTCCAACGCGGTCGGCATGACATCTTGCAAATAGATCGGTGCGTCAATCCGCTCGCCCGCAGCGGCTTTGGGCCCCACTGCGACGAAGGGCACTCGAACGCTGTGTTCGTATAAGTTTTGTTTGCCGACCAATCCATGTCTCCCCACCGCCAGACCATGGTCAGCCGTGAAGAAGATCCACGTGTTTTGTTCTTTACCCGACGCCTTCAGCGCATCCAGGATACGTCCGATCTGACGATCAAGGTGCGAGACGATGGCATAGTATTCGGCACGATGAACGCGGATTGCCCGTTCCGTTCGTGGAAACGGTGCGAGCTTTTCATCACGCAATGTTGGTTCGCACCCGATCAGATCCTTAAACGGATATTCGGGCAGGAAATTGACTGGCAGCGAGATCTTTTCCGGCGGATACATCTCGACAAATTCACGCGGAGATTGCCGCGGGTCATGCGGGGCATTAAACGCGACATACATGAAGAATGGTGCCGGCTCGTCGGCGGCCTGGCGGAGAAAATCGACAGCATCGTCGGCGACGATTTCACTCCAATGCCGCCCACCCTCCCAGAATCCGCCAAAGCGAGGGTCGGACGGCGACCAGGGATCAACTCGATCTGCCAGCGGACGGTTGTACCCATCGGGATGCTCTTTCGGCATGCCGCCGCGAACATGACGAACCACATCAAAACTTTTCTCGGGTGACGCCTTCACATGCCACTTGCCGGTCAGGTATGTGCGATAGCCCGCCCCCTTGAGATAACTGGGCCACCATCGCCCCGCTTCGCGTTCCTGCTCTGCTGTGTCATAAATCTTCTGTGCCCGCCAGACAGACCGGCCACTGAGCAGCATTGAGCGACTCGCGACGCAAACTGCCGGTGACCAACTGCCCATGTTGTAGCAATGAGTAAATGTGGTGCCGGAGTGAACCAGGCGATCAAAATTCGGCGTCTGAATCTCTGAATTTCCCATGGCCCGAATTGTGTCGACCGCTTGATCGTCGGTGAACACAAACAAGACATTCGGCTTGCCACCCGCGGTATCCGGTTTGACGTTCGTCACAACAGGTTCATTCGCACACACCAATTCCGCCGCAGAGAACACCACGAAACTCATCAGTATGCGGATTCGCATCGCAACAGCTTTCCATAAGAATCGAATTGAATCGCAAGTAGAGCATCGGCCAAATCGTCTCTCGGCCCGACCGTACAATCAACCGCAGATTAAAATTCACCCACAACTTGTCCATCGTTCCTGCCGCAAAGCAACTGATAGACCCCTAATGCACTGGTCGGTTGCGTTTCGTCATCGATCGAGGTCGTGTTGATGGACTCGTTGATAAACCGGACTGATCCATCGGCCAGCAGAAATTGAGCCCCACCGATATGCTTGCTGGAAAATGCATTTCGCAAGACAACGGCACTGGCAATGCTGGGTGGGTTCATCCGATTCGATCCGTTGCGGGTAATACATTCGGGGCAATCACTCGTCGGAATCGCTGCCTGAACACGTCCGAACCAACTGGGATCCCAGTAAAAGGTATTCGCGGTGTCGCCATTCCCCCAGAACACCGTTTCGCCAACCGCAATCGTATTCGAAGTCCCATCGGTAATGTCGCGAATTCCAATCTTGGCATCTTCGACAAACACGCCGTTCCTTCGCGCGTCCGAACTGTTGTAGTAGGCGCTCAATGAGTACGAACCACTGTTGCCCACATAGTTCGTCGCGAGGATTCCTGGAGTCTTGATTGCACCGACGACGCAGTAATTGATCGGAGGAACCGAGGGACAAACAGCAATCTGCAGCTTGCTGGCAATTGGAATCTGATTCGCGGCGGTGACCAGCGACGTATTGAAATCGAGCTGCCCGTAAAGGGAAGCCTGATCAATAAAAGGCAGAATGAACGATGTCCACGCCCATCCGTTTGCCCTCTGGGCCCGATTGCCACGTGCCGTCAGTTGTCCGGTTTCGAAGATCATTGAGGGGGGAAATTGGTTGTGGGCGTCGTGATAGTTATGTAGTGCCAATCCGATCTGCTTCAAATTGTTCTTGCATTGCGTCCGTCGAGCCGCCTCGCGCGCCTGTTGCACTGCAGGTAAGAGTAGGGCAATGAGCACCGCGATGATCGCGATCACGACCAGCAGCTCGATCAAGGTAAAGCCCCGCCGACGGGGCAACGACCGTACTGGCGAAAGGAAAAGCGGGATGCCATTCGAAATGCTCATTCTGAAAACCTTTTAAAACGTTTCGTTTGTCAATGAGAATCAGGGATCGTCGAAAGCCAACGGACGAATGAGCGCAAATCAGCCCGTATACGGCTTCTCGGCCTTGATGGGGCCGTCCCCCTTCAAGTCGAAATCAAAGGTGTTGCGGCCCGATTCAACCGTGCGGAAGAGATCGGACTTCACGTTGTAAGCGGCAGGCACCACTTCGGGGGTCGTCTTCTCGGGACTAATCGCATCGGCAGTGCTGATCGTGACCCGGTTCTTGCCGATCCATGCCCCCTTGGAGCTGCCAGAGAAAACCAGCTGATACCGGCCATCATTGTCAGTCTTACCGAATGCAGGCGCTCCCTTGCCCTCCTGCGGCGTAAAGATCAGAAACGCCTTGGGAAGCGGCTTGCCATCAAGCAACACCTGGCCGGAAACCGAGGCGAGATTCGCGTTTCCTCCACACCCGCAAAGAAGCACGGACAACACAATCATTGACGCAGTCATTGTTCGAAAACGGCATTTGACAAACATGTCGTCCCATTGAAATTGAGGAATCTTGAAACCCAAACGGCGAAGAGAGACGCAGGCGTCACCTCAGCGGTGGCAGGAATAAGTGCCTTTGAGTTGGAATGAATCAAGCGCGGCAAATGACGAGTGCCACACCAGACGCAGCCGCCACACCACAAAGATCACCATTTTTGTCGTGATTTAATTTATCGAATGATGGTTGTCAATATTCAAAATATTCTGGAGTACTGATTTCCAAATAAAGCACGATAAAAACGCGTTTTTATTTGCAACTCTACACAAGAAGCAGACGATCCGGCAGCACAGGGAACTTCAGTCAGCTCATCAATCGCGAGCGGATTGGCCACGCATCACAATCCCCGTCGAAGCGATCCACGCGTCATTCTCATCAACGACAATTAATTTGTTTTTGTTGACAAAATATTTGATTTCGGCAACGAGAACAAATACGATGCCGCTCATGTTGATCGCAACTTACATCAAAGATGACTTGGCGGCGCGGCTGAAGTCCGGGCATGGATTGCCGGCTCCACTGACCATTGATTCGCTGGCCGCCCACTACGACGTCAGTTTCACGCCGGTGCGAACCGCCCTGGCAGAACTGATCGAAGAAGGGCTACTCGAGAAGGGGCCGAACCGTCGGCTCGTCGTTCGGCAGCCCCAAGGCTCTTCTCCTGAAGAGTTGCACGCGATTCGCCCGCCAACACCGCCCTCGCGACCTCGAGATCCGTTCGAAGTCGTCGCCAACGATCTGGTACAGCTGAGTCTGCAGGGAAGGGCGGTCTACCTGCGAGAAGAAGTGACGGCTGAAAAGTATGAAATCAGCCGATCCGCCATTCGAAACATCCTGCATCGTCTGGCCGGCGAAGGAATGCTCGATCACATCCCTCGACGAGGGTGGCGGCTGCGACCGTTTCGCCAGAATGACCTGCAAGCATTCGTCGAAGTGCGTGAGGTGCTCGAGCTCAAGGCTTTAGAGCTGGCTCGCCCAAAGCTTGTCAACGACGAACTTCAGCGAATGCTGGATGCGAACCCATTTCCCGCATCACCCGATGCGGCCCCCCAAATTGACGAGTCACTCCATCAGTACCTGATCAACACGGCTGGCAATACCTATATCCGAGATTTCTTCGCACGTCAGGGGCGGTACTTTCGTCTGATGTTCCAGTGGGAAGACCACGCATATGACATCGCCGTTGAGACCATCCGCCAACACCGTGAGATTCTGACAGCACTTATCGAGGGGCGCTGGACGGCGGCCCGCAAAGCACTGTCCTATCACATCCTCCATAACCACCCCATCCTCAGCCGGGTTGCCGCAATCAAAGCGACACGTCCGGCCGAGATCGATCAGGAAACGGCCTGAAATGCGTCAACCGACAACTGCCTGCCGCCCAGTGGGGACCGGATTGCGATCCGTTTCACTCTCGACTCTGAAGCTCTGCCTGCCTGTCGTGATGACGTGCATCGCATACGGAGCGGACGAACCCGTTGACTACTTGAAGAAGATTAAGCCGATCCTGTCGGCGCGCTGTGTTTCGTGCCATGGGGTCCTGAAGCAAGAAGGTGGCTTGAGGCTCGACACCGCCGCACAGGCCATCAAGGGTGGCGATTCTGGTGCGGCGATCACTCCCGGTGAGCCGTCGACCAGCCTGCTCCTGACGCGCGTCTCGGCACCACACGAATCAGAACGAATGCCACCCGAAGGTGAGCCACTAAAGCCGGAACAAATCGCCGCCATTCGAAATTGGGTCTCACAACAGGCCCCCCATGCCGCGGATGAACAACCGGAACGCGATCCACACGACCACTGGTCGTTTAAGGCCGTCGTACGCCCAGCAGTTCCGCGGCTTGAGCATCCATCGGAAGAACAAACACGATGGCTGATGAACCCGATCGATGCGTTGATCTCTGTCGAACACCGCCAGCGCGGGATCGCTCCGCAGGTCGAGGCGAGCCGGAGCGTCTGGCTGCGGCGCGTATCGCTCGACTTGATCGGGCTACCGCCCTCCACCGCGGAACTGGACGCGTTCAATGCGGACCAATCTCCAGATGCCTATGACAAGGTCGTGACACGCCTACTCGACAGTCCCCAGTATGGTGAACGATGGGGACGACACTGGATGGATATCTGGCGTTATAGCGACTGGTGGGGACTGGGTGCCGAAGTTCGCAACTCGCAGAAACATATCTGGCACTGGCGTGACTGGATCATCGAGTCTTTGAACGCAGATAAACCTTATGACCAGATGCTGCGTGAAATGCTGGCCGCCGACGAACTGTATCCGAACGACTTCGATCGGCTGCGCGCCACGGGATATCTCGCACGGCAGTACTTCATCTTCAATCGCACCACCTGGATGGACGAGACCGTCGAACACACATCGAAATCGATGCTCGGGCTGACGCTCAACTGTGCGAAATGCCACGATCACAAGTACGACCCGCTCTCACACGTCGATTACTACAGTCTGCGTGCGATCTTCGAACCGTACCAGATTCGCACGGAAATGGTTCCGGGCCAGATGGACTACGAGAAAGACGGAATCCCGCGTGCGTTCGATGCCCACCTGGACGAGCCGACCTATCTACACATCCGTGGCAACGACCTCAACCCCGATAAAAGTCGCGTGATCCCCCCCGCCGTTCCTGCAATCCTGGTGTCAGACCGATTGAAACTCACGATTGAACCCATTTCGCTTCCGGCAGAAGCTCCCTTTCCCGGCCTGCGAGACTTCGTCGTTCAGGCACATCGAAATGCCGCCCATCAGCAGATTGCGACCGCTCGTTCCGCGGTCGAAACGGCCGAGCAGAGCCTTCGCGAGTCTGAATTTGCAGCGAGTGCGGAACGGGACGCGAGCATCGCCGACGCGCTGAGGCCTTCTAACGCGTCAACGCCCGCACTCTTGCACGACAACTTTTCCACGCCACGCCCCGACCTTTGGGAGCAGTTCGCGGGCAATTGGGCCTACGAAAATGGTCGGCTTGTCCAGACGCAAACCGGTCCAGCCCGTGCCGCATTGCGATTGAAGCAACTGCCGCCGACCGATTTTGAAGCAAAGCTGAAGTATATCCCGGGTGCGGGTGGAACCTGGAAGTCGGTTGGAATCTCGTGCGATGTCACGGATGCCGGAAACGAACTACTCGCCTATGTCAGCGCCGTGACGGGGCAACCGAAATCGCAGATTGCTTTCAAGCAAGGCCGCGAATACGTCTATCCTCCGAACGCATTCCAGTCGTGCAAAGTGGAACTCCATCAACCACACGACGTCGTGTTGCGCGTCCGAGGCACGCTGCTGAACATGTCTTTCGATGGACAACATTCAATTGCATTTCGCTTGCCCTCAAACCTGTCCCGTCAGTCGGGTCATATGGAATTGATCGCATTCGACGCGGCAGCGGAGTTCCTTTCATTTGAACTCTACCCACTGCCGCCAGAAACAAAACTTATTGAGGATGCCGACTACGCAAAATCAACAGCGACCACCGTACTGATGCCGGTCGACCAGGCGCAGCTTGCCTTGTCCATTGCGAAGAAAGCACATGTCACGGCCCAGATGCAACTCGCATCAATCGAAGCGCGTGCCACTGCAGACCAGGCCGTCTATGGTCATCGCCAACCCAGCGGCGTGACATCGAGCAACGATTCGATCTCTGACTCGCATACCACAATGACTCTGGTCCTCGCCGCGAGCAAATCCGAGCTTTCCCTCGCGGCTTCACGGGCGGATGAAGCGTTCTGTCGCGCGGAGCTGGCACGACTGCAGGCCCCCGCCGACAAGAAGGAGGAAGCCGAGAAGAAGCTCACGGCCGCCAAATCGACTCTCGAAGCCGCGGTCAAAGCGATGGAAACGCCAAAAGAGACGCACACGCCGCTACCAGGCGCAAAGAAGACTCAAGAAGATTACCAGAACCGAAACGCCGACAAACCCTTTCCGGCGTCCAGCAGTGGACGTCGAGCAGCGTTCGCCAAATGGCTGACCGACCCGCGCAATCCGCTTCCCGCGCGTGTTGCAGTCAATCACATCTGGACACGACATATGGGCAAGCCCCTGGTTGCCACCGTGTTTGATTTTGGTCGCAATGGCGCGCCGCCCACACATCCCGCACTGCTTGATTGGCTCGCCAGTGAACTTGTTGAGCAGAACTGGAGCATGAAACATCTCCATCGGTTAATCGTGTTGTCAGAGACATATCGGCTCTCGTCGTCCAGTGCCAACGCCAGCGACGCGACGCTCGCCGCCGATTCCGACAACCGCTTCTATTGGCGCATGAATCCCGTACGGATGGAGTCGCAGGTCGTGCGTGACAGCCTGCTCTTCCTCGCCGGAGAACTGGACTTGTCGATGGGTGGTCCGTCGATTGCGATCAACGATGAAACCTCACGACGACGCAGTCTATATTTTGTCCATTCGCACAATGACCACCAGAAGTTTCTCTCCACATTTGACGACGCCAGCGTCCTGGACTGTTACCGGCGCGCGGAAAGCATCGTGCCGCAGCAAGCTCTCGCTCTTGAAAACAGCTCATTCGTCACGAGGATGGCCGGGAAGATTTCTCAGCGGCTGGCGAACGCACAGCCTGATGCTTCTGACGGCGATTTCATTCGTTCGGCCTACTTAAGCGTTCTGTCCGTCGAACCCACTTCTGAGGAACAGGCAACAATGTCCGAGATCCTCAGTCGCTTGACGGAACTCGCACGTGCGAAGAAACGCCCAAATCCCGAGTCGCTCGCTCGCACAACTGTCGTGCAGACTCTGATTAACCTCAACGACTTCATCACGATTCGATGAAGCGCCTTCCGACAATCATCCGCTGATCAACCAACCTCACGTTTGGATCGCACTATGATCACCCCTCACTCGCACTTTCCCCTCGGCCGCTCCCGACGTACGTTCCTGGCGGATCTCGGTCAGGGATTTACCGGACTGGCGCTTGGTGCCATGCTTGCGCGAGACGGAATTGTACGCGCGAACGACGCACCTCTCTGGCAACCTCCGACGGGTCAACCGCACTTCACGCCGAAAGCCAAAAGTGTCGTCTGGCTGTTCATGAACGGCGGGATGTCGCACCTGGAATCGTTTGACCCCAAGCCCGAAGTCACCAAATATGCCGACAAGTCGATCAGCGAGACTCCGTACGCCGACACGCAAAATCCTGAACGATTGAAACGGCGTGAAGTCGCATTCAATGTCGAACTGCGGCAGAAGCTGTATCCCTTGCAAGTCGGATTTCGCAAATACGGACAGTCTGGCATCGAGCTGAGCGACTGGGTGCCGCACATGGGTAGCTGCATCGACGACATTGCGGTCGTTCGCTCGATGTGGACGACAGACGACAACCATGGCGCCCAAACGCAGTTTCATTCCGGCCGCCATATGCTCGATGGCGAATTCCCCACGCTGGGAGCTTGGGTACATTACGGCCTGGGCTCGATCAACGACGACCTTCCTCAATTCATCTCAATGGGAAACCGCGAGTACTGGAATGCGAAAGACGGCCATTATCTGGGCCCGGCGCACGATGCCGTTCCGATCCGCGTCGACCCCGGAAACCCGCTCGACTATGCCAAGCCGGCAAGCGGACTGGATGTTGATGAACAGCAACTGAGCTTCGAGCTCGCCGGACGACTCAATCGTTTGAAGGGCGTCGAGTATCCAAACGATCCCGCACTCACTGCGCGGATCAAAGCGTATGAACTCGCCTTTCGAATGCAGACCTCCATCCCAGAGGTTCTCAAGTTCGATACGGAAACGCAGGCCACACAAGAGCTGTATGGCCTCAACGAGCCCGATACGCGCGACTTCGGCTCGCAGATGCTGGCAACACGAAGGCTGATTGAGCGCGGTGTGCGCTTCATCCAGGTTCAACATGGGGCGGGAGGAGCAGGCGCCTGGGACGCTCATGGCAACTTGAAGGCCATGCATACCCAAACGTTCAAGCAGGTCGATAAGCCCGTCGCCGGATTGCTCAAGGATCTAAAACAGCGCGGGTTGCTCGATTCCACGATCGTGATCTTCGCGACGGAATTCGGCAGAACCCCCGCCTCGCAGGGTGCCGATGGCCGCGATCACCATCCGTATGGTTTCTCGGTCTGGATGGCAGGCGGAGGAATTAAGGGCGGAATTGTTCATGGTGCGACGGATGAAATTGGTTTCCATGCTGTCGAACATCGCCACTATGTCACCGACATTCATGCCACGATTCTGAAGCAGATGGGTCTCGATTCACGCGAGCTCGAAATCCCCGGTCGGAAGCGGCTCGACATCGATCACGGCAATCCGATCAACGAAATCATTGCCTGAACGAATTCATCCAATTGGGCCGCCAGCGATCCTTCGCGGAGCGGGGCGTGCGCCGGACACCGCCGTTCTCGTCTCTGGTGATTCAATCCGAGCCTGGCCGCAAATCGTGCCACGCGTCGCCAGCATTCGATCGCATTTTGGACAAACCAATGCCAAGTCAGACTTCGACGTCATTCCGCACAGCACTGGTCGCTCTGGTCTTGTGCATGATCATCACCACGACGATTCCTTTGCCAAAGGCGAACGGCGCCGACAACGCTCCAACCGTCGCTGGCCCTCTCACAGAAATCGAGCGGAAGGCGTTCCTGGCCGAGCTTGAACCCCTGCAGGCGCGTCTGGCCGAGTTGCGCCGCGTACCGGCCATGAGCCTTGACCGCTGGGCGGATGCGCAACTGTTCGTCAAGGCTGTCACCTGGGCCCTTGATTTCGGTCCGATCAATGACGCCAAGCACCGACAGCTTGTGCAGAACGGACTTCGCCGGTCGAAGGAACGCGTTGACGCTCTCGCTGGCGGACAACATCCCTGGTGTGAGAAACTCGGCCGCAGCGTCCGCGGTTATGTCTCCTCCATTGACGACTCGGTCCAGCCGTATGGCCTGATTCTTCCTGCGGGCTACGATCGCACAAAACCGTTGCGGCTGGACGTCGTCCTGCACGGCAGCACCAACGCGACCGGAGTCGGCGAACTGATGTTTGTCACCAACTTTGACGGTGGTGACACCGGAATTGCGGGAGCTCCTGAGCAGAACTTTATTGAGCTCCATCCCATGGGACGGCTCGGCGAAAACGCCTATCGATACGAGGGTGAAACCGATGTCGACGAAGCGATCGAAGCGGTGTGCCGAGACTATGCGATCGATCGATCGCGGATTGTTCTACGAGGGTCGTCACTTGGCGGAGTCGGCACCTGGCAACTTGGCCTGAAGCGTCCTGATCGATATGTGGCGCTTGGGCCCAGCGCGGGTCCCGTGGACACCATCGAATTTGCCAATTCCCCCTGGAAGCATTTCGTGCGTCTCGATCCGCTGACACCATGGCAGAAGACGACGCTGCATCTCGTGGACGCAATCGACTACACCGCGAACGCGGGGATGGTCCCCGTGGTGGCGGCGATGGGAGACCAGGATCCGTATTACTCATCCCACACACTGATTGAACAGGCGTTTGCCAAAGAAGGCATTCCGTTCGTGGGCCTTGTCGATCGCGGCGCGGGACACGGGCTGACTCCGAAGATCATGGAGGAACAACTTCGCCTGATCGGAGAGTACGCGGCCAAGGGGCGCGATCCTTTTCCAAAGCAACTTCGCTTCGTCACATGGTCACTAAAATTCAGCCGTTGTCACTGGATTGAACTGCTGGGCCTTGAGCAACACTACCAACGAGCCGAAATCACCGCCCGCATGAATGACGACGGCTCCATTAGCGTGGCAGAACCGCAAAACATTACAAAGTTCGCCATCCACCCTCCCGCCGTCACGGCGGCGGCCGCGACGATCACCGTTGGTGACGTCAAAATTAGTCTCCCCGCGAATCCCGCAGGCACCATTCGCTCGTTGGTAATCGCAAAACATCAGGGAACATGGCGATACCAAGGGGTGCTCGGCGAGACACCGATGATCGGCAAACGACCGCAGCTTCAAGGCCCCCTCGACGACGCATTCTCACGGAAGTTTTTGTGCGTTCGTGGAACGGGAACGCCTTGGAACCCGGCAGCCAGTGCCTGGGCCGAGGCGCAGCTCAAACGCTTCACGTCCGAATGGCGGCGTCACGATCACGGAGATCTTCCCATCAAAGCCGATACCGAGGTCACGGAAGAGGACGTGCGGAGTTCTAATCTGATCCTTTTCGGCGATCCAGGCAGCAATCCCTGGATCAGCAAGGTTCTACCGCACCTGCCGATTCGTTGGACTCATGACACGCTCGAGCTTGGCAATCAGATTCATTCTGCAAGCGACCATGGCGTTCAACTCATCCACCCGAATCCATTACCTGGCGCTGTCGACCGCTACGTCGTCCTGAATAGTGGGCACACTTATCACGATTCCGAATTACGTTTCAGCTATATGGTCTTTCCCCGCCTGGGTGACTGGGCCATCTTGAAACTCGGCGACAATCCGACGAATGCTCCCGCCTCACAGGTTTCCGAATTGGTGCTTGATTCCGGCTTTTTCGATGAAGACTGGATCATTTCGGAACGCCCATGAATCGCCTCGATTCAATTAAAAAATCATCGGCGGGACGACGAAGGAACGACCGCGCCGTTCCGATCAGATTCGAAGATAGATCTTGGATTTTTCCAAACTGCGAACACAAAGGTACACGGCCAATCCGTAGACCGTCAGCCCGATCAGGCAGTACCAAAGCGGCGAATCATTCGGAACCAACGGATGCAACTGGAAACCGATCAATTCGTGAATGACGTACGCCGCCAATGGGTTCATCCCAAATGTTCGGAACACACTGCATTCCCAATGCCAGACCTGACAGACAACAAGGAAAACGGCGTAAAGGGCCGCCGAGAATCCCGTCGCAAACAGGATGAATGAAAGCGTCGGAAGTCGCTTACTCATCATCCAGTAATTATCGAGTCGCTCGGTCGCTGGAGGTGGCGCAACGAACGGCGGCTCGGTCAGCAGGGACGAGATATGGCGGCGGCCGAGGCTGTCCCAGTTCGGCAACATTGGCGAGAGTGCAACGTTCGGCAACACAGGATCAGAGGGGACATCAAACTCTACGTCGTACAGACGGCTTCCGCACGAAAGGACGTACGCAAACAGCATCAAGCCGCAACCATAAGTCAGAATCCGTCGAGCGACCCGCCCAGCGGATTCCCCCTGCATCATCAGGTCCGCCACCAACGTTCCGGCGAGCATTGCGACCGCCCAGCATAAAGGCCCGAAGAAGCCTCCGTCCCAACTGGATTCATCTCCCGTTTTCCAGAGCCTGACCATCCAATTGTCGGGATTACCCAAGACGAACCCCCAATTGAACCAGGCCGTCAACGTCATGTGCCCCAGGCCGCATAGAACGGCCGCGACCACACGTGTCCTGGCCCCCGCGGCAATGACTGGCAGGATGAGTAGCTGTGTCGCACCGATGATGGCAAATGTGTTCCACATCTCCGACTTCAAGAGGCGAGCGAGATACACACGCCATTGCGCAGCGAAAGTGGAGGAAAAATCCGTAGCAATCGCTGTGTCGCTGTCGTCGATCGGATTCGCTTGAAGGTCGATCTCCTCGCGAGGTTCAGCCTTCTTACGCTCCTCTGCTTCCCGGCGCGCGGCGTCCAAAGACGCAAACGTGACGTCCCACGTCGTCGGCATTTTGTAAAACTGCTGCCAGCCTCCGGGAAATCCGCCACCCGCGCCGAAAAATAGGATCGCGATCAGGATCAACGACACGCTCCGACGCAGAAATCGCAAATAGGTCGGCCCTGTTCCGTCCGTGTACAACCTGCGCAGGAATGTCAATCGATACGAATATCCCACGGCGAAGTGAAAGCCGGGCATAATCGAATCCGCATAACTGAAATAATTATTATTGTGTTTGAATATGGAATGGACGACCGCGAAACTTCCGATGAAATTGACGAGAATCATTCCCGCAACGGTATATCCGCGGAATTGATCGAGCGAGACCAGTCGCTCTGTACCGGCAATCGTTCGCGGCGGCTCTGCAGTCGAAGTCACATTCATAGTCAAGGTTTGTCCTTTGCTCTTTTCGCCCCGCGAAGTCCACGAATGAGTGACACCAGAGTCCGATCGCGTATCAACGCGCGCCCTTCGATCATCGGACGGATTTTCGAAGTCATTGCGCAGTAACATTCGTTTGACAACATCGCCAGAGCCGGCCAGATCAGTGAGGAGTTGCACTATTCAATCAACTCTTCCAGGCCGCCGCCACCGCTTGAATCCATTTTCGTCCGTCAATCAACCGGCACAACATTGCCGGAATGAACAGTTCTGCCTCCATACAGACAGGTTGAAATGTGAGCCGAAATGACCAGACCAATTGCGCAACGCCGTGACTGAAATGGAGACAAAGGCCGAGCGAAACGAGATCGATCTGTTTTCATCGTTGCCAAGGTCAATTCCCATTGGCTTCGGTTACTCGAGATTCATTTTCGATCGTGTCGCCTCGTGGTGTTATTGTTCGGCGGGTAAACTACCCCCGTTGATTTACGGTGAATATCAGGCCTACGCTCAATTCAGCAAATTCGCAATCGAGGAATTGATTCGCATGCATATTCCGAACAGTCCTGTCCGTACTCGCATTCGAATTGGCAGCCAGTGCTGGGCATTGGCCGCATTGATCGTATTCTTTTCTGTCTCTGGTTCTTTCGCGGCTGATGTCCCCCAGACCAAAGCGATCAACAATTCCAAAGCGTTTCCGAACATCCCTGAACGGATCAGCTTTGATTATCTCAGCGAAGTGAAATCCTATTCGGTCAGCTCGTCACATCTTCCATTCACTCTGTCCGTCGTGACACTTCCGCCCAGCGATGCGAACACCACGCATGTGACCATCTCTATAACATTTCGATTGGAGGGGTTCGACGTGACGTCCGTGCGTTTGAAAGCGACAACCGCGCAAGGTCAATCGATCGAGCCGGCAAAGTTTTCGGTGGTCACAGTCGTGGGGAAGGGCGATCAATGGCCGACATCGACATTCGACGCCGAGTTCGCGACGAAGCCGGGAAGCCTTTCGCGGCTGATTGTCCAGCACCGCAGTCGGGAAAATAATTCGGCGGAAAACCCCAAGGTCGAAAATCACTCGGTGAAATCGCTGGAACTGGTGACCAGTCAGAAAGAAGATGATCAGTACACGCCATGGGGAAATGTGTCGGATCTTGATGGAGACTGCGAGTTCGATATCAAAGACAAAACGCTGACGATGGCTGTCCCTCCCGGCTGCCACGATCTCGCTCCCGGACAACCGCTGAACGCCCCATTCGTACTGAATCAAATCTCGGGCGATTTTACGGCTCAAGTAAAAATCGTCGGCAAGTTCGTGCCCGGGAAATTGCCGCAGAAGCAACCGGTTGCGTACAACGGGGCAGGCATCCTGATCTGGGAAAACGACGATCACTATCTGCGAATCGAGCGAAACGCCTACTGGTCGCGAGGCGACGGGCTGTTACGCTGTGACGCCCCGCTCATGGAATATTGGAAAGATCGCCGCTATCAGGGTCACAATCTCGCAGACGATAAGGTGATTGCCGACTTCATCCGCGGTCAAACCCTTTGGCTCAGGCTCACTCGAACATCAAAAGAAATGACCGTTTCAATCAGCCATGAGGGAACCGAGTGGGACGTCGTCAAATCCTTCGAAACCGATCTCCCCAACGAACTTTTCCTCGGCCTCGCAGGTCTCAACACTTCTAACGACTTGTTCCTTGTCACCTTCGAACAGTTCACCCTCGTCGCCGATCGCCTGATCGCCCCTGCACACCTGACTCCGGACAAATCCGCGAAGAACTAGCAACGCGAAGGCTGCGGACTCCCAATCTGACGAGCCTCAAGTCTGAATCATTCCAAAGGGATTTGCGAATGCTTCAACTCAGGCCGATTCATGTCATCGTGATGAACAACGAGTGGCAAGTCGCTTATCTGTCGGATCACCACGCGCCTGATTCGTGAGCCTCCTCGCTGTCCAGCAAACGACCGGTTGGCACTAAAATGAAACGCTTCTGATCGGCAGTGAGCGCGGCGTCTGTCAGAATCGTCATCCAGCATCCGCACACGCGTCTCGGATTCTCAAAGTATTGCCGCATTGAATCAGGCAGTATTTGCACATTCCGATGCTCAGTCGGCAGTTTGTCGAGGCACGTAGGAGATTGTGGAGCCGAAGTTGCACGTTCAACGTCTCTTCGCAGCGTCATGCGGACTCAGAGACCTGGATCGAATTCGAAATGCTGCGTGCGGGATGATCTCAATGCGTTCAATACCGTAAGCGGATTTCCTCTCTGATCCGTTCAACAGAAATTCATGTTTATGCTCACGCTCAAGTCGATCGCGATCGCCACATTGTTTGTCACCGCGACAAATCAGATGACCCTGGCTCAAGGCCCCAGCCGTATCAAAGTGCTGGGTGAGGCAATGCAAGGGCACGAACTAGTTATCTATCAGCGTCATGGACAAGAAAAAGCTCAGATTCTTTACTACCACAGCCAAGCGACGGAGCCGATCTCGGCGGCAGATGCGAAAGAACTGGTCACTGCGATCCGGAAGGATCTGAAGGCGGCCGACTTTGCACTCGCCAAAATCAAAACGCATCATGATCAAGATACCGAGGTCCAGAAGCAGATCGTATTGATCGAGAAACATCTTGCCAAAACACACGAAGAGTGCAATTTGTGTGAACATGCATGTTCGAAGGACGCCCCCGACCGAATCGTGATTGGCGATTGCTGCAGCCGCATTTGGCACGAAGTTGAGGCGGCTCAATACGAAACAAAAAAACTGTTGCGAATGTTCAAAATCGTTAGACTCGAACCACCAAAGCGAGTCGAATCCAAAGCACAGGCTGCCGCGCGATAATGTGTCAAATCAGCCGGCGCCAGGCCTCGCTTGGAAGTGGCGATCAGTCCATCAATCAGCGTCACGTGACGCTGCAACGATAATGCGAGAGTTCCTGTACCGCACAGTGCGCGTACCGAGTCTCACGTTTGACGGGTTCGATCGCGTGCCGAACACAAGAGTCTTGGTCGCAGACGCGATCCAGCAGCACGGACACAATGCCTTGTCAGCTCGCAAGTACTGACCGAGGACGAACGCAAGTTGCGTTCGTCTGATGGTCCGAGCAATTTCGCCTGGAAAGGCAATCCCATGAATAACTCGAAACCGACGCCTCCGATCACGAAAATGGACGAAAAAAAAGGCGCCGCTCCGATCGGCTGCAAGCCTGAAGCCTATTCGAATACACACGATGGCAACGTCGTCAGTATTCACGGAAACAAGCTCGTGACGACTTGTCACGAAGGAAAAGAACACTCTTACACCGTCGCGGCGGATGCCAAAGTCACGTGTGACGGCACGGCATGTAAGGCCGAAGACCTGAAGGCGGGCGAGAAGGTTCGACTCACCACCAAACCCAACGATAAACACACCTGCACAAAAGTCGAAGCGCTCAAGAAGCATGTCGAGTTTGCGAAAGTCTGACAAACCGCGTCACTCGACACCCATGGACAGTTTAAACGCGACGTGCCCGCACGCCGCGTTTCTTCTTTTGGCGGTGTGACGCATTCTTATTCGACGTTTCGTTCCCAAAATGAGTCGGCCAATTTACGATTTCATCTCAACCTTTTGCACAGCCGCATCGTCGGATGGTGCCAATGATTCACAGACGCACGGCGGACGCGACGGCATGAAATCGATCATCTTCGACTGTGATGGAACCCTGGTCGACAGCGAACGGCTATCGACCGAAATCCTGGTCACATACGTCGCGGAACATGGGCTGAAGATCTCGCTCGCTGAAGCGCTCACCATCTGCCGTGGTGCCAAGATGGATATCTGCGTGAAGCAACTTGAGCGACGACTCGGTGCCACACTTCCCCCGACATTCGTCCCAGAATACCGCTCGAGAATGACGGCGGCGTTCCAACGGCAACTCAAACCCATTGATGGCGCACTGGAACTCGTCCGCTCTTTGAGCCACAAATACTGCGTTGCATCGAACGGCCCGCGTGAAAAGACTGAGTTGAGCCTGTCACTGACGGGTCTTCTCCCTTTCTTTCACTCGGCCATTTTCAGCAGTTATGAAGTTGGTGCATGGAAGCCAGACCCACGTCTGTTCCTGCATGCCGCCGAATCAATGGGTGTGAATCCTGCTACGTGCATGGTTGTTGAGGATAGTCTTCCGGGAATCGAAGCGGGAATTGCGGCCGGGATGGAAGTCATCGCGTTTCAGCCCCATGACGTCGACGACCGAATTCCTGACAACGTCACAGTCATTCGTCATCTTTCCGAGCTCAATGCGCATCTGAGCGCATCGGTTTGACAGCCTCCTGAAATCACGGGGACTGCCTCCGCCAATGTTCAAAAATGCCATGACGTCGTGACGACATTCTCGACCTCGAATGAACAGCGTCAGGCGACTTTCTTCAGAAAAGAAACTCGTCCGGTATTGACCCACTCGACGACGTAGATGTTCCCCGCAGAATCAAAGCACGCGTCGTGCGGATGGATGAACTTGCCATTTCCCCAACGTTCCGGCTGTTCACGCATCTGGAAACCGTCAAGGACCTGTTCGGTCCATTGGGGATCGTAACCCAGATGGACGGCGACATTGTTGTCTTGGTCGAAGATCGAAATACGAGCGTGCAAATCGGGTATCAGTAACGTCGTTCCCCGAATGTCAAAATGAGCGGGGAAGCTGACGTTGCCAACAATGCTCAGCGGTTTTCCTTCGAGCGAAAAATATTGCAGCCGTGCATTGGCACGATCGGCGACAAGCAGCCGTGGATCGCGACCGGGGCGATCGTCGAGCCAGATGCCGTGCGGCGTCTTAAACTGGCCAGGTTCCTCACCAGTCCCACCGAATGAACGAACATATCTCACATCTTTGTCGTATTGATGTATGAAGTCCGAGCCATATCCATCAGCAACATAGAACCCTCCATCCGGTGCGAACGCAATATTCGTTGGACTGTATTTCTCTGGGGCCGCATAACGATTCGATTCCTGGGGATAGGGTAGCTCCCAGACTTTTTCACCTTTGAGCGTCGTTTTCGTGACCAAACCCGGACGCTGTTTGAACCCGGCAGGAGGTTTCGTAGTGGTAATCGCGAGGTACAGAAATTCTTCACCGCCATCCCGGCGGATATCGATCCCGTGCCCTCCAAAGTTCCACTGCTTCCCGAACGACCGCACAAACTTGCCACTCGGTTCGAAAACCACCACCGTATCAATGTTCGAGTCAAAGGGTGCTCGATGCGTGACATAGACCAGTCCGTCCGCGTCAATCGCCACGCCGTGGGTCGCATGCCACTTGATCTGGTCTGGAACCTTACCCCAGTTGTGATGGCATTCGTAGGTGAATTCCCCCGAACCGATCACAACCGGTTTTGTCCCCGCCTTGTCCGACGCATGCACAAAGAAATTCGAAGTGATGGCAGTCGCTGCGGCCGCACTGGCAGTCTTCAGAAAATCCCGGCGCTGGGGATCAAGTGCGTCAGACATGAAACGTTCCTTCCGCGAACAACGGGATAAATGAGTGACACAACAAGATCAACGCGATCGCTTGATGATATGCCGCGAACTTCCACGACGGCAATCTGTCGAGAACTGTTGCGATGACATGGCATTTTCGGGCCGAGCGGACCCAGGTCCCGTGATTTCACCAGGCTGCTAAGAAACCTTAGAGTGAAAACTCTAGAAAATCATTGTTGATTCGGTCGACGAAACACCGTTTCATAAACAGTCGCTTTCCCTGAAATCACACAGTTGAGCAACTCATTCGAAACAAAACCGTGATGGAACATGTACAGTATCGCTTTTATCGAGCGGTGATTCAGTGCGACAAACAACACATCTTGATCAACGAAACACATTGCAATGAAAGGAGTTAAGATGAAGAATTCAGTCATTTTCGGCGAACTTCTTGTCATTGCGCTATTCGTTCTGACATTCTCAGTCCATGCAGCGAACAAAGCCAAACCACAGTCATCGTCGACGGACGCAGTTCAGGAGTTATTGCAGTCCGAAATCGTGGAGACGAACTCCTTGGTTGACCGTCGCGGTGGACTGAACTTGAGCACACAGACGGATATTGATGCATGGTGGCAATCGGGATACGTCAAGTCGAGAAAACAATGGCTCCCCTATGAAGAGAGCATGGCCGCGGGCGATGAGGCGTCGCAATTGGAAGAGTATCGACAATTACGAGACAAGTTGTCGGATCGGGTGCACGGTCAGTGGAGACTGGCAAACTGGTGTCGGAAAAACGGACTGATCGATCAAGAGCGAGTTCATCTTTTGCGAGTTCTGACTGGCGGAGACCGGTCAGTCAACATGGATACAGTCTATGAACGATTGGGTTGTAAAAAGATCGATGGAGCGTGGGTTTCCGAGTATGAACGGCGAGAAGCGGCCGACCTCAAATCGGAGATCGAACAGTCACACAAACGTTGGGATTCGAAGTTCGCATCGCTAGTACAACAATTGGAAGGATCGCCAAAGCAGCGTTCTCAGGCAGAACAACAATTGGCCGAGATTACGCAGGCAACAGCGGTTCCGGCCATCGTCAGCACGTTCTGCCTGTCGACACAAACTTTGGCCGAATACGGCGTGAAAATGCTCGGTCAAATCCGCGAGTATCAGGCGTCACGTGCACTGGCAGGGCAGGCCGTCTTTTCTCCATGGAAGCCGGTCCGTACAGCCGCTATCGAGTTGCTCAAGGATCGCAAACTAACAGAATTCGCGCCCGATCTGTTGATGCTGTTGTCTTTCCCAATCCGAACAAAGGTCGAATCGAGTTGGCGAACATCACCTTCCAGCGTGAACGAAGTGTTTATGGCCGGTCCCAATCTGAGCGTGAATTGGGACTATGTTTGGGTTGAAGAAACCAATGACAAAATGCGTGTCGGAATTCGACGGCTGTTTCCGATCTCCGTCCCCTCGAATGTCGAAGATGTTTACAGCATCGGTTCCCCCAACCTGGAAGGTCGATTTGATACCAGAACAGGACAACGCGTTGGTAGCCCTAGATCGAATTTGATCGTCGCCGCCGAGTTGACCGCGCAAACAGATCATCTGGACTTTGCGGCCGAAAAAATCAACGATGACCGGAACGATTTGAATGAGCGAGTCGGAAAAGTCCTCTCGGCTTGTACGGACGAGTCAATGACCTCCGATCCAAAGGAGTGGTGGAAATGGTGGGCACTGTACTCAGACGTCTCCCACCCACGTGAAAAATATGTCGAGATCGTTGATGAACGACCGAATATTCCTTCGTTTAGCCGAGTGTCGGTCCAGTTAAGTTGTCTGGTCGCAGGCACACCAGTCTGGACCGAGCGAGGACTTGTGGCGATCGAGCAGATCCGCGCCGGTGATCGAGTTCTGTCGAAAGACGTAGTTTCAGGTGAACTGAGTTACAAACCGGTGCTCTTCACAACCGTTCGCGAGCCAACGCGAGTCCAGCAGTTCACTGTCGACGCTGACACAATTGTGGCGAGCCTCGGTCACCACTTTTGGGTCAGCGGTGGAGGATGGACCAAGATGCGGGATCTGGCAGCCAAGATGCCAATGCATACAGTCTCGGGTATGCAACGAATTTCCAGTGTCGAGGATCATGGCCGAGTCGAAGCAGTTTACAATTTGGTTGTCGCCGATTTTCATACGTATTTTGTTGGCAAAGCGATGGTCTTGAGCCATGATGTCTTGTTTCCGACCCTGACCAATGTCAAAGTACCAGGCTTGGCGAACCGGTAGACAATTCGCCATTACCAAAGACGAGACGTGTTGCGTCGCATGGAACAGACAGATGAGAAGTCACAGAATCCTCTTTTTGCTGATTTTGTGTTCGTTACGGACAGTTGCCGCGGAGCCATCGGCGCCAAGCGACAAGATCATTGCGCAGCGCGTTCAAGAGATGTTTCAGATTGGGTTCGTTCGAGGCCCACGCGAGATTCAAGAGAGCCAGCGACTGTACGATTCGCTTCGTAACGCCTCAGGCAGCGACAGTCGAGTCGACTATGCTCACGGATTAATCTCTCTGAGACAGATGAAGAACAAAGAGGCGAAAGACGATTTCCTCGCCGCGATCAAACGGCCCGGAACAGCTTATTTTCCTGCTTGGAGAGCACTAGTCTGGACGCATTTTTTGGCGAAGGAATATGACACCGGCCACGAGCATCTTTTGGAATTCGTGAAGCTCGTTGAAAAGTCAGACGATCTGACCACATTGATGCGGAATGAGGAACTCTATTGGATCGGCCGGATTATGGCTGCGGTCGAGCTGACATCGGAATCGGCACTTAGCCGCGAAAAATGGACTCAATATGAAGAGCAACTCATCGATCTCCTGAGTGAGGATGCGATTGACGTCTACCGTGGGGGTAAAGAGGAAGTCAGCATCCGTCAGGCGAACCTCGAACAGGAAGCTCGTCAAACTCAGGAACGGGGTAAGAAAAAAGAAGCACTTCAACGCCAGAAAAAGCTTGATCGTCTAGAAAAATCCCTGGAAACGGCGGACAAAAAACGAGAAGCATTGAAGAAGTCTGCCGCGGAACTGAAAGAAATACTGGACGAGCAAGCGGACGAATTCAAGAAGCAGATGGAAAGATCAGAAAAGGATTACTCGTTCCTGGAAAGGCGTGCGATGACGCTCATGTCTGCCATGATGGCACTCGATCAAGAAATGAGCGTCCTTCAATTACGCAGGGGAAATCCAGCTTCGAACGCCGCCAGAGATCAGTCGCTGATTCTCATGCAAAATGTGAGGATGAATTACGAACTCGAGTACATGAGAATCATCAATCTCGTTCAGCAAACATCATCGAATGCCAAACAGTTGCAGCAACAAAATGGTCAGCTTAACGACCAGTACAATCAAGCGACACGCGAGCTCGTCAAAGACGAGGCGGCGATTAAGGAACAGAAGGCCCGATCGCTGAAACAAGCAGACCTTTTGAAAAAAGAGAATGCGGAATCCAAGTCGCCGGCGATTCCAAAGCGAATTGAAACAACCAAGTCGTTACGTGCCTATGTCGACCTCGACGTTTTTGCCGAACGGGACTCGGTCCTTAAATCATTCGGCGTGACGATTGACGACAAATGACGCACGTATCTCCCGGCTGGGCTCGTGAACGCCACAGTCGCGCCTGATTTGCATCCGGTTCGGCATTCGGATGATCAGCGTGCATGAAATATCGGGAAACAACCAGATCGTTTCCCGATGCACCGCCGCTGAAAGACGCCCCGGTTGAATCCAACGACCAATACCGATGCAGACGCATTGTGTCGTTCGTAATCTCCAAGAGTCACATGTGTCTTGTCCAAATGCGAGCCGAAAACTAGACAATCACGTCACTTCATTCTTGGATGTCCGGCTCCCAATTTCTGATATCGATGACATCCCCCAGATGAAGCTCATATTCTGCCTCCCACGGGTTGATGACAACCTTATTCACGACGACGGTTAACTCGGGCGCGTCTTTGGTCATTCCATTGATGATTCGCAAATGGAATGGAGGCTTTCCGGCATTTTCAATTCGAGTTTGCCAGTAGTCGGTATGACGTCGGTACTCAATCTTCTTCTCGCCAGAAAGGATTTTGACGAAGAACTCTTGTTGAATATTCGCCACCATCTGCCCAGGCTCATGCTCTGCGTTGTCCTCGGAACCGCATTCACCAGCCTCCGACGGCTCTTCCATTTGAGGAAGCTCAATTCCTCGAACCCCCGCGGCCTGCTCGAGGTCCGTCATCGCGGCCTCAGCCTCTTCGTCATCACACTCGTCGAGGACTCGGCAAAAGGCATCGTAAGAGCCAACAAGATCTCCGTGAGCCCGAAAACAGCTGCCTAAAAAGAAGTACAAATCCGAGGTGGGAGAAGCCTCTGCATCGATTCCTCGTCGAGCAATCGCCTCCGCATCCAAAACCTTATTGAACGCCAACAACATCGAGGCAAGCTCGACATAATTGCCTGCATCTTGTGGTGCCGCTTCGATTGCTTGGGAATACAACTCTTCGGCTTCCACAAAATGGCCCGCGTCCCGGCTGATTCGCGCAAGGTAGGTGAGCGCCGCACCACGGAAGTCGAGAGACAGTTGTGACAGGGCCGCGTTGATGCATTCGCCAGCATCTTTCCCGCGGCCCAGAAAATAAAGGGACAATCCGCGAAGCCACTGTCCCTCAACGTCAGACGGATACTTTTCGACGTACCGTTGGCTCAGCTCTCCGGCCAAGGCAAACATCTCTTCATCAAGAGCGGCTTCAATCTTTTGCAGGTCTCTGCTGTCGCGTTTCTTTGCCATCATTTCCTCTATGGACCGATTGGTCCGCAACCAACAGTCTTAATCCAAATCTGCCCGCAGCCAGTGGCGATAAGCCCGCGCGATTGTTGCCACGCTCGCTGTCGCCAGAACCAACGCGATCGCGATATTCAACTCGACGCCGATCGGCTCGACGATGAACAGCATCCAGATCGTCATCGCGATGAACGGGCAGAATGCCCACGAAACGCTTGCCATCATTCCTCGTTTCAACAACCAGGTTCCCATCATAGCGTACATGGCGTACGCACAAAGTTGAGCCACCCCTGTGTCTAAGACAAACAGGAGCATTTTTTTGACTTGCAGAAATTCCGGCACCCAGATGGCCGCGGCGATTCCCATAAACAGAACGCCCCCGAGCCAGCATTGGATGACGTCCCACAAGAATGCCAGGCCGAGTTCTCGAACGAATTCCGGTCGCGTTCGCGGCCGCAAGGATTCATACCCTAGACGATGAAGGCGCATGTACCAGTAGAGATAGATATTGAAGGGATTCGTCATGATCTGCACTGAGAAGACCACCACAGGGTCCCTGGCTTTCAGTTCCGCCCCCACCAATGGCTGGAGTAACACGATTGGCGCGACGAAGATGAACGTGATCAAAATGATCCCCCCCACGGACGCGAAGACACGGGTCGGAGCGGTTCCAAGCCGCCATAACTGTAAACGTTCCGATAGGCTTCGCTCGCTGTACCCAGAGAGATTGTCGATTTGCTTCAGGTTGGTAAACGACTCGAAATTCTGAAGGACACCTCGCTTATTAGCCGGCAAAGCAGCGAGATGGTCAGCGATCGTCTTCGTCTTCCCCCGGAAAATTTCGCTTCGCCCGCGGAGAAGGTCGCCATACAAGCGAGAGAACGCGTACTCAACCATCTCTTCATTCAACACCAACAGCCGCCAAGCGAAGGCCCAGAGCGCTAGCAGACTAATGAACACCAATGCCGCAGAGGTCACTGGCGTTCTCCCGGCGAGGAAATCCGCAAGCTGAGGGAAGGATGAAGAGGGCGTCATGACAAAGCCCAAAAAAGGGAAAGCCAAAACACCCACGATCGGCGTCCACAATCCCGCTGCCAAGCAAGTCAGGAAAATCACAGCAACGCTCGTCGGCGCGACGTCGCTTGCCCCCACAAGCTCCATCAAAAACATCGGAATCCCAAGGAACAACAATGCGATGAGCGTCGTGACCAGGAGATGCTTCTTGCGATAATTCGGCAGCACGGATGCCCACGGGTGGGCGATGTTGTCTCTGAGATAGATACCTAAGAGGCAAGCATTGAAGTACGCAAACATTGCCATGTAGGATTTTCTCGAAAGGACGCCGCCAAAGATGCCGAACTGGTGGCGCGGGAGCAGTCCCTCGATTGCTGAAACCATTAAGAGGCAGAGGAACATGAAGCACCACACCGCCGCTGATGTTTTGCACAGGTAGGTTCTTGCGATCCTCAGGTAATCACTCATGATGCAGCTCCAGGAAAATATCCTCGAGATTGAGATCCTGTACCGCCACGGACGCCGACCACAGTTGGCCGATTCGTTCGGGCAAATCCGCCGTAAAGTCGTGCACGCTCACCACTGCCTGGTTGCCGGTTACCTTCGCGTTCAACATGCCGGGCACGCTGAAAGTACCTTCCGGCAAGGGCGCAGCCGACTGAACATGTAGCCGCTTCACGCTGTCCTTGAGAGCATCCAGTTCTCCGCTGTAGACGATCTTGCCGTCCTTGAGGACCGCGACGCGGTCGGCGACACGCTCCAAGTCCGAGGTAATGTGCGTTGAGAAGATCACCGTGCGCGCGCCGACCATGCCGAGCAGCGTTTCCAAAAACTGCCGCCGCGCCACGGGATCCAAGCTGGCAGCAGGCTCGTCGAGGACCAGCAGATCCGGCTCATGACCGAGGGCTAAGATGATCGCAAGCTTTTGCGTTTGGCCGACCGACAACGGCCCGACAAGGTCTTCCGGGTTCAGCTCCCATTCGCGCAGCAACTGTTCAACCAATGCCTTGTTCCACCTGGGATAGAAAGCGCCCGTGTAGGCGGTGATCTGTCGGATCTTCATCCAAGGATAGAGGTCAATTTTCTGCGGCACGTAGCCCAGCCGTTCCTTGCCCGCAGCGCTGAGCTCCAAAGCCGGCTCGCCCAAGATACGGACGTCGCCGTGCTGAGGGTGTTGCAGGCCCAACACGCATTTGAGCAACGTCGTCTTGCCGGAGCCATTCTTGCCCACGAGGCCTAAGACCGAGCCTGCCGACAAGCTTAGATCGACTTCTTTCAGCACAGGCTTGTGACCGAAGCTTTTCGAAACTCCGCGCAGGTCGAGCATCGTTTCACTCATTGCCGCGTTCCTTTAGTAGAGGGTCGAGGGCCGCCAGCACTTGCTCCCGTGTCAGGGCCAACTGATACGCCTGCGCGGCCACCTGCTCCAACAGCGACCGCAGCTCATCCTGCCGTTCCTTGACCGTTCCCTTGGGCAATCTTTGGTTGATGCGCATCCCGTGCCCACGCACGCGTTCGACGACCCCGTCGCGCTCCAGCAGCGAATAGGCCTTGGACACGGTCATCTGGTTGATTTGCAGGTCCTGGCCGAGCTGCCGCACGGATGGGAGCAAGTCCCCTTCCGCCAGCCGCCCACTGGCGACGAGTGCGCGAACCTGATCCATCAACTGCCGATAAATCGGCACGCCGGAGGAGATGCTTACCTGGAAGTTGGACGTGCTGGACTGCATATGTGCATTACTACTATAATACACATATGCAGTCCAGCCCAGGGATTATTTTTTGATTGACGCGAGGAGATCCCAAACCGAAGACAATTGAGATTTCAGAAAACGCCCCCCAAATGGGGCTCACCGACTTGGACAGATTCGCCGACCGGCGATGTGCCTATCGATCTGCAATCACTGAGAAGTGTCGTAAGTGATTACGCCCGAAGGGATTCGAACCCCTGACCGACGGATTAGAAATCCGTTGCTCTATCCAGCTGAGCTACGGGCGCTTCTGCTCGTTTTGTCGTGTTTTCACGCTCCGAACGCCGTTTCGAAAACGCGAAAACGACCATTCGACGACGTATCGCGGCTAAGCACGGGGGACTGGCCTGAGGCCGAAAAGTAGACCAAGCTCAACGAGCCCCCGCGAGAATTTTCCACAAACCACTGCAAGTAACGGCCAATGGCAAACGAAAAATTTGCGGTCGGGTCCACTATTTCGGCGTCTGGACTGCCCCAGATGCAGCACTTCGGAAGTATCTCCACGAAGGTCACGCCCTGCAAGCCGGGCGCACCCCAAAATAGTGAATGCTCCACACCTGGCGATGCGAAAGCTCTTTCCTGCGTTTCTGTCGAATCAGGAATTGAAACTCGTTCCGGCGGAACATCCGCCGCGAACGTTCCATCGATTGCACGCAAATCCGTGACAAGCGGATCGATCATTTCGAAAACTGGCGGACTGATGAAGAGCGTCGGGCCGTCAACTTGGAAGGACTTCGCGCCAAACGCAAGAAGAATGTCGAATCCGAAGCGAGGCGGACTGTGAACAGCTACGAAGCGAGTTCGTGAATATCGCAATCTCCGCGTGGCTTGCTGAGAAGCAGCCACGCGGAGATTGCGATCAATGGAACGACGATTGACCAGTAAGGAACGAGCAGAAACGACCTTCGCCAGCCAGTGATACGAAGAGTGATTTCCCCGCCTTCAAACCCGCAAGACTTCCAGTGCCATCCAATTTGTTGAACGTTATCGAGTGGGTGGTACGAGAACGCGTCACCAGTCATATAGAATTTGGGGACGCTAATCTCGAATGGATGTGATTCCTGCAACCGTATCCAGGACAAACGTCCTTGATTGGAGCCCATGAAATGAATATTCGTGTTGGTGCGACGAAAATTAACTCCATCTACAACTGTGAGGCTCCTCACCCAGCCGGCCATAAACACACACGCCGTTACCAGCATCGCGACGCCGAGCATTCTCCGCCAGGATTTGAAGTCGCTCATTGAAATTCCGGCTCCGAAATGGGCGATTGTGGCCTGCTAACTTGGCGGGGCTTCGAGAACAGGAACCAGGTGGAAATCAACGTCAACGGGAGGACAATTGACCAATGGGGCATCGACACGGAGATCACATGTTCGTTTTTGCGAAGGGAAGCAACTACGATCGCGAAATCGCCAAACTGATAGCACGAAGATTGAGTCGCAGAGTCCCAATACACAATCCTTGGCCCCCCGAATCGCTTGGTCGCAATCCACCCGAGCCATAACTTTTTGTTTGGCGGATTGAAGATCATATCGGTACGCGCAATTGCCTGAGCGTGCGTCGGGTACGAACAAACCATCCAAGTCACGACCCCGCCACAGTTTACCACAATATGATTGGATCTTGAGGGACACAGGTAGAGATAATCGTCTTGTCTCATACTCGTCAGCCATGCACCCCAGAACACGCACGCAACGAGTAACATCGCCACGCTGAGCTTCCGTCGCAGAGGCTGAAAATAGTTCATTTTGGATCGAATCCTGCGACTTTCGCTGATCCTGGCCTGCAAAGAGGAAGCCACGCGGAGAACAGCGTCAACGGGACGACCGCTCGACCAGTAGGAGCCAAGCAGTCGTGGAAAATGCCGGCGTTCGGTATC
The DNA here is from genome assembly GCF_000255655.1 of Schlesneria paludicola DSM 18645. Classification (NCBI taxonomy): domain Bacteria; kingdom Pseudomonadati; phylum Planctomycetota; class Planctomycetia; order Planctomycetales; family Planctomycetaceae; genus Schlesneria; species Schlesneria paludicola. The sequence continues at coordinate 2,288,323 of NZ_JH636435.1, forward strand.
GAGTCTTCACTTGTTCCGCATGCTCTGCTTCACGAGAAATCGTGACAGTTTGTCTAGATTCTGGCGAACGACAGGGCGATGAGCAAGGGATTCGCGGCGCAACGAACGCGGTTCCCGTGAAACGACGAACATTGAATGCCCTGAACTGGAAATCGCCTGTTACACAACAAGTGATTTGATTAATCGGCTTCGGCAGATAGCGGCCGTGGCGCTAGCTGCTAACCTTAGCACTGAAAGGGCAACTCAGAAGAAATTCAAGGACGCGAATCGCCCGATCAAGGTCGACAAGGTTCCGTCCGTCGACAAACAGAATGTTCGGCGCGAGTTTGAAGTTGACTTGGACAAGCTCAAATGATTTGACAACGTGCACATCGAGCTTGTTGTCCTCGATTTGGCCACAAGAAAGATCGCTGCCACAGTCCCCGTTAAGAGGAAGCTCGTCCAGCGAAGGCGGACCGCCAATATCGAGGTCGCCCCATCGTTCACATTGTCCTGCGATGTCCTGGTTCACTGCTGGAGCGGAACGAACGAACATTTGATGACCGTCCCTCTGATCCTCTTGACGGACGAGATTCAAGAACTTCTACATCCGGCTCCAAAATGATGCCTCTATGAAGAACTGGACCGATGGATCGAGCACGAAACCTGACTGCCTTTCAGCCGTTGTCGTCGACAACCGAGACGACGAAAAACAGAGTTGTTGAAGGAGTCGCAGGCCGCCCGATCCATCCGTCGATGAATAGCTTGGTGACATCAACCTGTCAGTCAGCCAGCACTGTACTCGCCCCCATCGACGCGACAGAGCAGGAGCGATTAGGCAAATTCCAATTGGGCACGAATGCGCTGCCAGACGAACCAGCCTCCGGTTGCAATCGCGGAGAATACCACCAGATAGATTCCCCAACTCATCAACGACTGGAGCAAAGAACGGCCTGAGGCTTCGTTAAGGACGTTGAATGTTTGCTCGGCCTGATTGCGGACATTCGAGCTGACATCAGAATTACGCTGCAGCTTGTAGATTTCCCAGCGAATCCCGCGGCTTTCGTTGGCATGGCGGGCAAGGGCTCCGAGTGCGGCAACTTTCACGTTTTCCGGACCGTCTTTGGTGGCCGCATACAGTTTGGCAATCGTTTCTGAGTGCAGTGTGCTGAACTTGGCGAGTGTGTTGATGGCAAAGAGCTGCGCTGTTGGATCAGGTTGGGCCATCTGCTCAACGAGTGCGTTTTCGGCGATGAGCATTCGCGACTCGGACGCTTTCCAGCCTCCCCAGCCAATCAAACAAAAGACCATCATGGCGATACTTAAGCCCCACTCCCATGCCGCACGAGCACGAGAGTCGCTGGGCGCTGGCAGGAAGGAAATCGAATCACTGCTTTCCTTCATGCCTTTCAGGGGTACGACCGACGTGGGCATTGATGAACGAGTCGGTACCAACGTCGGTTCGACGGCAACGACACGACGCCCAGGCTGCAAGATGTCCTGCAATCGTTGTTTGACCCTATCAGCCGATTCAGGACGCGCTTCAGCCGATTTGGCGAGCAAATCACAGATCAACGTGTCGAGTTCCAGTGGAATCTCGATATGTTTCCGCGACGCGTGCGGAATAGGGTCTTTCAAATGCTTGTGCATAATTTCGGGTTGGTTGTCACCCAGAAATGGCGGTTGTCCGGTCAACATTTCATAGATGACGCAGCCGAGCGCATACAAATCTGAACGATTCGACAGGGGATTCCCGCGAATCTGTTCTGGAGACATGTATTCGACCGTCCCCAAGGTGCGACCAGTGGCGGTCAGACGGCGTCCCGTGGACACGGTGATAAGTCCGAAGTCACTCAGTTTCAGATGCCCGGTCTTCGATACGAGGAAGTTGCTCGGCTTGATGTCGCGGTGAATCACACCATGATTGTGCGCGTACTGTAGTGCATCACACATCTGCATGGCATAGTCAACCGCCGTTTCCCAGGACAGGCGACCTTTGAGATGAATCAACTGCGACAGGGTGCCGCCTTCAACAAGTTCCATCGCATAAAACTGCTGCTTGCTTTCGCAGGTTCCACCAAAGCAACGCACGATATTGGGATGATCGAGCTGCTTCAGAACGTCCATTTCGCGTTCAAACCGCGCTAGAAGAGTCTTGTTTTCCGCCGCATTCAGTGGCAGAAGCTTCACGGCGACACGGCGGTTATTTCCCACATAACGGGCGCGGTAAACCTCGCCCATTCCGCCTTCACCGATCTTATCGAGCAGTTCGAATGGCCAAACCCAACGCTTTTCCATCGTTCCGCCTCACAGCCCGCCAATGAGATTTCAGTTCGGTCCCCGAGCCAGAAATCCGAGAAATTGCAACTCACAAATGTCCAGATACGAGAACCCACTCCGCCTGAATCTGGACTTGATCACACAATTATACGAAGCAAAGCCTGGGCCGAAGAGGCTCGAAACGAGAGTGAGAAAAGCCCGCAGGTCCAAAGAAACGATCACCCGACTTGACATCTCGCGCAAACGCATCTGCATTCATCGCTTTATCACAACGAGAATCCACTCAATGACCATGGAAATCGACATGACCTCGACGCGCATTGTTCGATTCTGCTTGTCGGTTTTCCAACAAATACGGGCTGCCCCCATGTGTCATCTGATCGAACGAATGCCTGCTTGGAACTTGACGGTCCTTTTCTCTACCCCAAAATACGTATTCACATGAACAGGCAACCGTCAATATGCGAGGCGGGGATAGAGAGCCGCGCCGATCAGCGTCAACAGCACGGTCGTGCCAACCAGGACGCCAAAGTCGAGGCCGAGACCAAACTCACTGTGACTGTTCGCCAGCATCAATGCGCGAAGTGCGTCCACTTCGTAGGTCAAAGGATTGCCATGCGCGATGAATTTCAACCAGGGCGGCATCATGACGATCGGATAGATTGCATTGCTTGCGAAGAACATTGGCATGGTTAAGACCTGGCCAATCCCCATAAATCGCTCACGCGTTTTTACGAGGCAGGCGATCGTCAGGGAAAACGTCGAGAACAACGCCGCGCCCAACACAACAACCAGAAGCACACCCGCAATCGCAAATGGATTCCAGTTCAATCGAATTCCCAGCATCCAGGCCAGAAAGTAGACAATCACGGCCTGCGAAATGGCGCGGACACCCGCTGACAGCCCTTTCCCCAACACTAAAGCCGCCCGCGGCGTTGGGGTCGCCAGTAGCTTATGCACAATCCCCAGGTCACGTTCCCAAATTACGGCAATTCCGAAAAAGATCGCGATGAAGAGCACGCTTTGAGCGAGGATGCCTGGAGCCATAAAATCCTGATAAGGCAGGTCGCCCGTGGGGATGGCTCGCGCGTGCGTGAAGACTTGGCCGAACACGAGCAGCCACAGGGCTGGCTGGATGGCACGCGTCAGCAACTCGCTGGGATCGCGGCGCAGCTTTCTTAGATCCATCCCAACGATCGCCAGAGTCTTGCGGACAAACTGGCCAACCGACGTCATCGTACTCAGCGACATGTCATCAGCCGAGCCGAGCGGAGGCGCGACGAGTATTGGCGATGTCACGAATTCGTTCTCCTGATTCGACCGTTGAACGCGAGTAATATGCGAAGATCTCATCCAACGTTGCATCAGGCCGATTCATACCTGCCTTAAGTTCCGCAACGGATCCCAATGCTCTGATTTTTCCGATGCTCATGATCGCGATGCGGTCACACAATGCATTGGCCTCGTCCATGAAGTGTGTGGTGAGCACAACGGTCGTCCCATAGTTCGCCACAAGTTCGCGAATCTGTTGCCAGACGCTACTTCGTGCGACGGGATCGAGTCCAACGGAGGGTTCATCCAGAAACAAGACCTTAGGACGATGCAACATCGCCGTCACGATTTCCAGGCGTCGAACCATCCCCCCAGAGTAGGAGCTTACAAGATGACTCGCGACGTTCTGCAAGTCGGCGGATTGCAAAGCATCGGCGATTCGTGCCTCGCGGTCCGCTTTCGGCAGGTCATACAACTTCGCAAATATCAGAAGGTTTTCATAACCGCTCAGCATCGCGTCGGCTGAGAGCAACTGAGGAACATATCCGATCGAGCGACGTACCTGCGCGGGGTGTTTCAGCAAGTCACATCCCGCAATCGTTGCGGAGCCGCTGGTCGGTGGCAGCAAGGTGACTAACATTTTCATGAGCGTGCTTTTGCCCGCGCCATTAGGGCCAAGCAAGCCGAAAATCCGTCCCGCTTCGATCGACAGCGACAAGCCATCAACCGCCTTCAATGTGCCATACGCCTTCGTCAATGACCGCGTTTCAATGACCGTTGAGGCAATCGAAGGCTGCGGGGGGCCCGTAAATTGCGTAAGATTGCCTTGAGAAAAATGATTCATCTCGGGTTGATTCAAAGCGAAAGAACTCCCCAAATGAGGCTAATCTGAAAAGTTATCCTGGTCCGTGTCATTCTTTTTGATGCTCTGGTTTCGATCATCACACTGGAAGGAACTTTGCCAAGATCGTCGCTCAATGAACGCCGTGCAAACAGTTGTCTCCGGTATGCAAACACCCGACAATGAACGGTCAGTGCGCGTTTACCGCACCACTGATCCGTGTGCAATCGGTGCGCCGCCTTGCGAAGGCAATGCCTTCGATCGATTGATTTCTGTCAGCCTTTCCACCTTGGCAAAGGAATTGCTTACGAGATCTTACTTTTTTGATCGTGGGGCTGATCACACCTGTCTGTTGTCCAATCGCATCCGTACTAATGAATCGTATGAAACGACCAACCGAGTGATTCCGTGTTGACCAAAACAAGGAACAGAATGTGGAAATCGGAATGATCGGACTGGGACGAATGGGGGCGAGCATGGTGCGTCGCCTGCTGCGAGCCGGTCATCACTGTGTCGTCTACGACGTTCATCCGGCGGCCTCACAGCCACTCGTTCAAGAGGGCGCGGTTGGAGGATCGTCACTCGGTGAATTCGTGCAAAAGTTGAAGTCCCCTCGCGCTATTTGGCTTATGGTTCCCGCCGCCGTCGTTGATTCGACAATCACAGGCCTGGTCCCACTGCTCAGTCCCGGAGATATCGTGATCGACGGAGGAAATTCGTATTATCACGATGATATCCGCCGTGCGACGGAGCTAAAGCCAAAGGGAATTCACTACGTCGACGTGGGCACCAGCGGTGGGGTATGGGGAGCCGATCGCGGCTATTGCCTGATGATTGGGGGCGAACAGGCGGTGATACAACATCTCGATCCCGTGTTTGCGACACTGGCGCCGGGAATCGAAGCAGCACCACGGACACCCAGTCGGCAACATGTCGCAACGCCAAATTCGAACGTGGGCACAGCCGAGCGCGGATACCTGCATTGCGGACCGAATGGGGCCGGGCACTTTGTGAAGATGGTTCACAACGGAATTGAATATGGACTAATGGCCGCGTACGCCGAAGGAATGAACATTTTGCGACACGCGAATGCGGGTAAAACAGCCGTGACGGCCGATGCCGAAACAACTCCACTTCGGCATCCCGAACACTACCAATACGACCTGAACCTGGCGGATATCGCGGAAGTCTGGCGACGAGGCAGTGTGATTTCGTCGTGGTTGCTCGACTTGACCGCCATCGCTCTCTTCGAGAATTCCGACCTCTCAAAATTCGCCGGCCGAGTCTCGGATTCAGGCGAAGGGCGGTGGACCGTGCAAGCGGCGATCGATGAAGCAGTGCCTATCCCGGTCCTTAGCGCCGCGCTGTTCGAGCGATTCAGTTCACGGGGCGAGGCCGGATTCGCTGACAAGCTGCTTTCTGCCCTGCGATTCCAATTCGGCGGCCATCACGAAAAAGCCGACGAACCGAAACCTGAACACGGAGGCATTCAATGACGGCGCTCGTTTCGGATGCCTTTGTTTTCTTTGGTGCCACAGGCGATCTCGCCTTCAAGAAAATCTTTCCCGCACTGCAGTCGCTGATACGGCGTGGACGGATGCACGTTCCCATCATTGGTGTGGCAATCGACAACTTGAGTCTTGATCAGTTCAAAACACGCGCTCGCAACAGCCTGGAGCAGCACGCTCAGTTCGACTCCGCAACCTACGAAACAATGTGCCAGCAACTGAAGTATGTCAGCGGCGATTATCGTGAACCGGAAACATATCAGAAGATCCGCACGGCACTTGGAACGGCACAGCGACCATTGAACTATCTTGCGATCACCCCCAGCCTGTTTGGGACCGTCGCCGAGGGATTGGCCAAATCCGGTTGCGTTCACGGGGCACGAGTCATCGTCGAAAAACCGTTTGGTCGCGATCTGGAATCGGCCAGGGATTTGAATCGGATTCTTCACGAATACTTTCCAGAAGAATCGATCTTTCGAATTGACCATTATCTCGGGAAAGAGCCGGTACAAAACCTGATCTACTACCGATTTGCCAATCCACTGATCGACGCAGCCTGGAACTCGCGAAATATTGAAAGCGTTCAGATCACCATGGCCGAAAATTTCGGCGTTGCAGGTCGCGGCAAGTTCTACGAAGAAGCAGGGGCGATTCGAGACGTCGTGCAGAATCATATGCTTCAAGTCATCGCCTGTCTGGCTATGGAGTGCCCCGTATCGCAGGATCACGAGGCACGACGTGACGCCCGCGGAAAGCTTCTGGAAGCCGTGCGAACCCTCAAGCCAGCCGATATCGTCCGCGGACAATTTCAGGGCTACCGCAATGAACCAGGGGTCAATCCGGCGTCACAAGTCGAGACCTTTGCCGCCGTGCGTTTCATGATCGACAATGCACGCTGGGACGGCGTACCGTTCTTCGTGCGAGCTGGAAAGTGCCTGCCGGTGACAACGACCGAAGTGATGGTTCGGTTCAAGCGGCGTCCCCATCCGATGCTGGACGACTCCGAGTCGCTACGCGCAAACTACTATCGATTTCGCCTCAGTCCTCAGGTGGTCATCGCCTTGGGTACAAAAGTGAAAAAGGTGGGTGAACTCATGAAGGGGGAAGCGATCGAACTGGTAGCTACACATCAAGCCGTGGATGAGATGGACCCCTACGATCGACTGCTGGGTGATGCCGCATTCGGCGATGCCGCGCTGTTCGCCAGACAGGATTCGGTCGAGTCATCCTGGCGGATTGTCGAGCCAATCCTGGGCAATATGACACCGCTTCACGAGTATGAGCCAAATACCTGGGGACCACCGGAAGCCACTTCGACGATCATCCCTGATGGCGGATGGCACGATCCCGATCCCCAACCAGTTTCATCATCATCTGCAACGTGACAATGAGGTTTCGAAATCGGTCACATCAAGAATCCTGCTGGCGGAGTGTGGTCCCGAACTCCCCAGCGTGAAAGACGGCAACTGAAAGAAAATCAGGAGAGCGTGCGATGGAATCTGCGAACGTACCACCTGTTGAAGACGCCAAACCTGTTCGCAAGCGTTCTCGGCGAGAGCGCATCATCGTCTGGACCGGAATTTCGGTGCTGTTGGTCATCGTCGCAATTGAATGGACTTCGCTTCGCCTGTTTCAATCGTCGCTCAGCCGCTTGGAGCAAGCGATTGCAACTCCATCTCCTTCTGGAAGGCGGATTGGAATTCCGCGTGACGAGATCGAAAACCATATCGACGGAATTACGTTCCGCAATCTGAAGATACGCTATTTCAAGCCGTTGACGTTTCTGGAAGACGAAGTTCCCGAAGTCCAGCATGAACTCATGTTTCGCTGGCCGAGTCTCTTCAAAAAGTACCAACTGATTGTGACGGTGAATTCATTCGACCGCGCGATACTTGTCGCCGCCGATGTCCCTAACGAGAGCGGGTTAATGTCTGGAATCGGCAGGGGGCCCCAGTAGGTCAGGTCACGGATCGCTCTGGCGTGGTGTCCAATGTCCGTACAACACCACGTGCGAATTCAAAGCGACAACTATCAGGCTTACTTTGTGTCGCTCAGACGAGCGATCCCATCGCGTGCCAACTGCCAGGCGTTGCCGCGAGCTCCGAATGCAGGCGGGACATAGCCAGCGTATGTGGTGAGTGGAACCCAGAGCATGAACCAATCTGCCGTCGGCCGCCAATGAATGTCTGGCATCTGAAGTACAGATTCGTAGAATCTACGACTTTCAGTGGGATTATTCAGTTTCTCATAGCACAGCGCAAGGTTCAGGACGGCCATCGTTTTCTCTGGTCCGTTCGACATCGAATCGACAAGGTGTTGAAAGCGGGGGATGGCTCCCTGATAGTCTTCCGTTGAGATCCCAATTGCCCCGAGTCTCAAGTTTTTCCAGGCTAGCGCATACGAACGTGCTGGAGCATCAATCTTTTCATATTCCGAGACGAGCGTCTCGACATCGGAAACGGTCGAGATTACTTGGGGAGCACCGCTCACGAATCGGGTGCGCCGAAGACACTCTGCAGAGCGCCATTCCGCATAGGGTCGAAGGGGACTTTGCGGAAACTGTTGAATCAACAATTGGTAGTACTTGGCTTCGGGAAGCAACGGGGTCTTCTTCAATGGATTGTAACCATAAGCCGGATAGGACAACGGCGGCCGTGGTTCTGCGCCGCTCTCTCCGAAGTGATAAAATCCCATCTGCTGAAATGCTTCGGCTGCCATCCAGAGCGACTCTTCTTTCGCCATCGAATCAGGGGCATTCTTGATGACGCGTTCAAGTGCCGGACGCATTTCTTCCCAGGGAACAATCCGCATACTCGCAGGTTCGACGTGCGCCTGCGCACGCCAAGCGGTCAGTTGAGCTTCAGCCCACGACCGACGCCATGCGACAAACTTCGCATCGCGATTTTGCGTTTGGGTCAGCCAGCGAATGACATTCGAAAGCAGAGGAACCTCCAATCGATCACCGAATTCGACTGGGGTGAGATGAACATTTGCTTTTCGTCCCGCGGTCACGAGACTCTTCCAGTCGGATGGCAGAATCGACGTGTCTGGCAAGTACCATTGGCCAAATGAAGCCACAACGACTCGTCCAAATCGATAGGGCGTCGCCGCCAATACGACCTGATCGTGAGCCTGAACAACGGTCGCGGCGTCGTTTGCCCGGATGTGAACGGCATTGCGCGCCATAACTTGCGTCAATCCGGTCGCAATCGGATGCGCGGCAAGACGCGTAGAAATGGCCTCAATCACAGACTCGGCCTGACATTCCATCCCGAAGAACGCTAGAAGTGGATTGTGAATTCCGGAGGCCGATGGTGCCCAGCCAGGTGAAACGATCACAAGCAGTGAACCACCCGCTGCCACATATGATCGGAGTGCCAACAGTTCCCGGGGCGTGTAGGGCAGGTCTCCGGCACGATTGAGTACGACAAGAGAGTAAGGAGTCAGCTGAGGCGGATTGACCCGTAGATCTCGCAATGTGTGGACGCTGAACCCCAATGGCTCCAATCGCTTTTGCCACGAAAGGACGCCCGATGTCTCGCCACCCCAGATCAACGCACACTTCGATGGAAACTCGGGAGTGAGTTTCAATCGATTCATGGCAACGAGTGCATCGGGACCGGCAAAATGCGCCAGGCCGACTTCGCGAACCAGTTCCCGATAGGCTTCGCGCGCGTCGTCTTTACGTTCGAGAGACTCATCAAGAAGCTTGGCAGCTCGATAGTAGGCTTCGATTTTTCGATCGATCCATGATGTTGGTTCGTCAGTCGACAAGTCCCATGTGGACGGCAGATTCGAAAGGACCGCACCTTGCGAACTTCGAGCCAATTGCCGGTAGGTCGAGACCGCGTCGTCCCATTTTTTTGTGCTCTCGAACAATTGAGCCAAGCGAAATCGACCGATTGATGCCGCTGCTGGGTTCCAGCCGAATGTTTGGAGCCCACGACGCAGGGCATCAATCTGCTGATCCACCGTCAAGAACGGAACCGAAACCCCAGCGCTGTCCAAATACGAAGTCGTCGCAATATCAGGAATCAGCAGCTTGGCCCAATCACTCGCCGCATCATCCTGATGTCCCGTTGCGGATGTCAGCACACGCTCGTAGATCGCCATCACTTTTTTTGCGAGGGCTTTGGACGCTTCGATGTCAAATGGCATTCGACGGGTGAACAATTGGGTCCGAAGTCGCAAGGGAGCATCATCACGGTAGTAGGCATATAGCCTCTTCAACGCCGAATTGTCCCAGTCATGTGCACGATCGGTTTCTTCAGCCGCGTTCTTTTCCAGGAACGAGGCAATTTCGTCACCGCGTTTCAGGCTGTTGAGTGCCGTACAGATCCAGGCATTCGCAAAGTCTCCACTGCGAGGATCAGGAAAGGACCGTTTGTACGTCTCGGCGGCGGGAATCATTTCGGCAAACCGCTGTAGACGGAATAGCGAAATCAGTTCACCGCCCATGATGGCCTTACGATCCGACTCTGATGCCATCGCAAACTCGGGACGTGCCGCAGCCGCACTAACTGCCTGCAGCGCGTCTTCGGCCTTGTTGACCGCCCGCAACAGAGGAATGAGTTCGCGATGAAAACAAAGATTTCCAGGTTCGATTGCGAGGGCTTGCTGACAGACATCAATCGCCTCGCTCGACTTCCCCTGGCGCGCCAGACGGACAATCGCGGCGAGGCAAATGGTTCCTTCCAGCGTTCGAGCGACCGCCTGTGGGGCAAGAGTGTCCTCGGTCGAGGTGACGGGTTGCGTCCCCATGTCAGACAGAACACGCGACACCAGCTCGCTTCTCAACGCATCGAAACGATCGCGTGGTTGAATGAAGTTATGGCAAGCGACCACAGATCCGTTGCTGGCATCGATCAATCGGATGTGAATACAGACCTCGCTCTGGAGTTGCCAAAACGCCCCGACAAGCAGTCGTTGAGCACCAAGCTGTCGTCCAAGTGGAATCAATGTCTCGAGGTCCGCATCCGCCGCCGCGGACCGATCCAACTCAGGCATCAAGACATTTACTCGATCACGATCCACCAGTGAAATCCTGGAACTGGCACTCAGATCACCCTGAATGACCTCCGCCAGTCTGGCACCAAAGTCTGCCGGCTGCTTGCGCGGAAAACGATTCACTAGCGGCAGGATGGCGAGAGTTTGCGACGATCCGGTCTCACCTTCAGTACGTGGCCGTTGCTTTGCGAAATCGACGGCCCGATCGACCAGAATCGTGCGTGCGAGTTCACCACACAGGCGAAACAGGTCATCGATTGACCCTTCAAGCGTCCACTCGCCGATCTGCTCACCGCCGCCTACCACGGCGAGCCGCGCGGTCAACGAAAGCTTCGTCCCCTCCGTTTGGACTGTTCCAGTGAGCATCAGATCGGCGGTGTCGGCTGGATTCGGTGTTTCCGTCACGATTGACTTGTCGACGTCGTCCCGGCTTACGAAACGAACCGTACTCGCCTTCGAGAGATCCGCAGCAAGCAAGTCGCTGATTGCGGCCCCCAACGCACGACCTTCAATCGAAGCCCCCGCGGCATCGAATGGAACGATGGCAATCCGGTGGTCCGTTGCCTTAACAGGCTCGGTCGAAGTCGCGGCGGCAGAGGGTTCTGTGGCTACGGCTTTCTCATCAGCAAAGAGGCTGATTTGGTTGAACCCGATCGACCACAGCAGGGCGAGACAACATCGAAAAAGTCGAACCCGCGCGAACTCCATTTGGCCCTCTCCTGGAACTCGCCCCAGCTCGCGAACTGATTGACGAATCTATTGCTGACGAATCCTGAACCCATCCCACAGCGATGTCGTCAGCTTGCGATGAATCGTCGACCGCCGCCCGAGAACGAACATGCCTAGGCGTTGGAGCCTTCGAGGACCAAAGCCTAGGTGCCAAGCGCGTGCTGTCTGACGAACCAGAGGGATCATATCTTGCGTTGCGGAGACAATCACTCTCGCAGGCCACAATTCAGCAGCCTGGCAAGTTCGAATGGACTCGGATTCAATTCTATTTGGTCTCGTACTCGATCGAGACGTCAAGCTGCTGACCAACGAAGACGCCCGAAATGTCGTCGTCGATCTCGTAGAGCACCTGCAGAACTCGCGTATCGATTCGTTCGGTGTTCTCTCCCGTAAACGCCTTCTTGGGGATCACATAGGGCTCGACGCGAATAAACCTCAAATTTAATCGATTTCCGGTAGCGCCACGGGGCGTGGCACTGGCACGGCTCGCCGATTTGAAGCGCGAAATATCTCGCTCATCCAAATCAACACGAACGCGAAGGCGGTCAAGGTCTCCGAGCAAAATTAACGCCTTGGCTGCCGAGGCATTCACAAACTCACCCGGTCGGACATCAATCTTCAGAATTTGTCCGTCGACGGGAGCACGGACAAGGCAACGTTCGATTTCGGTTTCGAGATTCGCGACACTCGCGCGCGCCGTTTCAATGGAGGCGTGCGACACATTTTTGTCCTGTTGCCATGCCCCGGCTTTCAGCAGGGCATCCTCTGCAACAGCCTGTTGCCACTGCTGGTCCGCCGCCAGGAACGTGAATCGGCGCGCCGTGAACTCTTCATCAGCCATGATCTTTTTGCCGAACAGTTGCTCGCCACGATCGAGTTGATCCTTTAAACGCGTCCGGTTCGCTTCCGCCACCTTGACCTTCGCTTCGCTAGGCGGGATATCCTCTGGACGAGGCATTTGCTGCAGCCGTTGAAACTGCGCTTCGGCCAGTTGCAAATTGGCCTGTTGCGTTCGCAGTTGTGCTCGCAAATGGCGGTCGTCGACTCGGAACAGCGGAGTTCCCGCTGAAACACGCTGCCCGAGTTGATCGTTGGTCACACACACTTCCAGAACCACGCCGGCAACAGCCGTCCCCAATGCGATATTCTCCGTGCGTGCTTCCACGAGCCCCGTACCCGAGATGCCCGCTGTAAACGAGTGTCGTGGCGGTTCGACGATCGGCGTTTCTTTGGGCAGTTTTTCGGCGGCGAACATGATGTGGTAAAGCGAGAACAAGAACATTCCCAGCGCCAGCATCGGAAGGAAGAAGTTTCGACAAACTTTGAACATCGGGCACCTTCAGTCGCGAAGTATCTGGATCTGATTTTTTGTCGTTGAGACCGCGTACGAGGCCATTCACTTTCGATGTCAGTGCATCGTCGACTCGGGATCACCACCCGAAGCACGATCTGGAATGTCGACTTTCGTCACCACTCCGTCGTCCATGTGGATAATTCGATCACCGAAACGAAACACGCGATTGTCGTGTGTCACGACAATCACCGCCCGGTCTGGTTGTAGAGCCACACGTCGCAGAAGTTCCATCACCGTCTGGCCGGACTGCGCATCCAACGCGGCTGTGGGTTCATCACAGACAAGCAGACGAGGCTCGTGGACAAGTGCTCGAGCGATCGCCACCCGCTGTTGCTGCCCCCCCGACAGTTGATTGGGATACAAATGCATGCGGCTGCCGAGACCGACCGCCGACAGAATCTCTTTGGCGGCTTCGAATGCCGCACGCCGCGATTGCCCGGCAATGATCAGTGGTACGGCCGCGTTCTCCACCGCGGAAAGCGTTGGCAACAAATTGTATTGTTGAAACACAAAGCCAATGTTCTTCTGACGGAACTGGACCAGCTGCGTTCCTGTCAGATGCATCATGTCGTTGCCCAGGACGGTTAACGAGCCACTGGTCGCATTGAGTAGCCCGGCGACAATGGAAATCAGCGTGGTCTTTCCACAACCAGATTGTCCCACCAGCAACGTCATTTGCCCGGCCAGCACATCGAGATCAACACCCCGCAACGCCACAGTCTTGGTGTCGCCCACGCCAAACTCTTTAATGATCTGGCGGCACGCGACTGCCAACGTCTCTGTTGGATGCGTCGGCGGTCCGGTCAGTGATTGCAATGCCGTCATGCGATCTATCCCCTAAAGACAACGGCCGGTTCGAGGAACAGAACTTTTCGCAGACTAAACACGCTGGTCAGCAGCACGATGATCAGGACCGCCGCACCAACCCCAGACGCCGCGACCGTCGTCATGTGAATTCCCGCCATCGGTGCAATTCGATTGGTAAACGTAAAAAAGATCGCCGTCATTCCCATGCCTAATCCATAGCCAATTCCGCTAACGACACTGGCCTGCAACAGGATCATGCCAATGAGTCGGACGTTCGTGACCCCCATCGCTTTCAGTGCCCCAAACTGTTTTAAATTCTCAAGTGTGAACAGATAGAACGTCTGCCCTGCGACAGCGGCCCCGACGATAAATCCCAATGCGATTGTGATTCCAAAGTTGATCGGAATCCCTGTCGAGCCCATGAAATAGTCGATCGTCTTCCAGAAGAAGCCATCATTCGTCAATGCCATCAAGCCGGTTTGTGCATCGATCGCGCGGCACACATCAAGTGGATCTCGGTCCTCGGCGGGTTTCACAAGGATGTAGTTCATCAGGTTGCGGTTGGACGGCAGGAACCGCTCGACTTCACTAAAACGCGTATACAGGACCGGCAAAGTCGTGAACGGAGCAGAGGCCTTGCAGACACCGGCCAGAATCACACGCCGGTCGTTGATTTGAAACTCGCGACCAATTCGGAACGGCTCACCAGGCCACATGTATTCATAGCCCGACTTGTCGATAAAAACGGCATTCGGCAGGCGCAGGTCGCCCAGATCACCCGTCACCATGCGACGGGGTGCCCCCACGAGCGTAGCGTCGTCGACGCCCATCATGATGATGTTGCGAAAATTCCCATCTTCCAGCCGCGCGGTCATGTTGCTCTTGTGAAATCGCACGGCCCATTCCACGCCTGTCACACCACGAACACGTTGCAGGTCGTTGGTTGGCAAATACGGCGCTTCGTCGATGTAACGAACCTTGTTGTCCATGACCCACATTTCGGCATCTCGGACATCCACAATCTGACTTGCCGAACGCGTCACGATTCCCATGAAAATGGAGACTTGCTGTGTCATCAGCAGTGTGGCAAACGTGATGCTCAGTATCAGACTCAAATATTTGCTGCGATCACCTGTCAGCATTCGCAAGGCAAGCCAGTTCATCGCTGAGTACTCGTGAAACCTGTTGAACCCACTCTATGCACAACGCTGAAACCGGGTGTCTATCACAGTTGCCGTCAATTCAAACAAACCTGACCACAAATCAGGCAACCGTCGTTTTTCGACGCTCCGTCAAATTCAGGCAAAAAAAAGACGCTAATGAGGGGCATTCGTCGTCAGACTGCTCACTTCCTGACTGAAAATCTCTTGTTGGATTCGCTGATACGTCTTCGCATAATCCCATTCCAATCGTTTGGGCTGCCATTCGGAACCGTCGAGCAGGATATG
Source organism: Schlesneria paludicola DSM 18645 (assembly GCF_000255655.1). Classification (NCBI taxonomy): domain Bacteria; kingdom Pseudomonadati; phylum Planctomycetota; class Planctomycetia; order Planctomycetales; family Planctomycetaceae; genus Schlesneria; species Schlesneria paludicola. The sequence goes on from NZ_JH636435.1 coordinate 2,303,548, forward strand.
AATTCCTTGCAGCAGCACCCGTTGCGGATCAGAAATCTGAAACTCCGCCAGCATCGGACAGAAATGAAGGGACGTCATATGTGTCCCAAGTGCCATGGTGAAAACGGAATAAACCAGCTCTCGGGCGTTGGTAACACGCGGCAGATCGCCACTTTCGATTCCTGATTCGACAATTCGAACCACACAACCAAAACAAGTATTCTCAAGCTGTTCAAGAACTTGCTGACGCTGCGTTGATGCCCGATCTCGCAAGTTCGCTAATTTGATGATGAACTCAGACTGATAGTGTTGAACCTCGAGCCGACTGAAAAGCTCGTCGGCAACGCCAATCGCGAGCATCCGCTCACGTGGTCGACCCGCGAATTGCTCAGCGCGCAGGAAGAGCTCAACCCGCCGCTCCATGCTTTCGATCGCCAGCGCCGTAACGAGATCCTCTTTCGACTCAAAGTGTTGATAGATCGTCCCTTTGGAATACTCTGCCGCTTCGGCAAGTTGATCCATGCTAAGGCCAGCATAGCCTTGTTCAATCAACATTTTCCGGGCAATCTGCAGCAGAAGCTGCTCCCGTTCACGAACCTCACGTTGTTTGCGCGTCATCGTACCCATGCGTCAATTATCGACAACTCGTCGAATTTTGTCAAACAGTATATGTCTTTGGTTCAGATTTCGCCTGAGATTTTGTCGTTGAAGATTCAGACACACGAAGTCGCAGCACGTTGATCGCATGAACATCGGGAGAAGGGTGACGATGGCGCAAGTTCACACGCCAGTGGGTCGAGGGCAAAATCAAGCCTCGGGTGAACCTATTCGCATATCAGATTTTACGTCAATTTCGACACGCGGATCGGTGGTGTCCAAGCTGCGAATGTCTTACTTCGCCGACAGTTCTACCATGTGCAAAATCCTCGTTTCTGTCGACCGCGGGTTGTCTGATACACTTCCACCGGAAGGCGCCCGATCATTAGGCCACATCTCGCAAAGGATCAATCCAAGATGGATCTCTGGCAACGTAAGTATGCGGAAGGACCGCTGGTAAAAACCAAGATTGTGGCCACTGTCGGACCGGCTTCCGCTTCTCATGAGAAACTGACTGAACTGGTCCTCGCCGGCGTCGATGTCTTCCGCCTGAATTTCGCTCATGGGACGTATGACTGGTTTGACCAAGTCGTGGGATGGATCCGTCAGGTTTCGGAAGAATTGAAGCAGCCGATTGCCATCTTGGCGGATCTGGCGGGACCAAAGATCCGTTTGGGCGAGCTGCCACCAGAGGGCGTCAGATGTCGACACGGATCAAGAGTGGAATTCGTCCGGAAGCAAGCCCCTGGGCATGAGGATCAATTCACGTGCACCTACGAACAATTGATCGATGACCTGCGTCCTGGAGATCGAGTTCTGCTCGCCGACGGGTCCGTATCCTTGCTTGTCGTGGAACAAGATGTAGCAGCTGGCCGAGTCGTTTGTGAGGTCGTCCAGCCGGGGCTGGTGAGAAGTCGACAGGGAGTGAATTTGCCAGGTGCGATTCTGAGTACTCCTAGTGTCACCGAGAAGGACCGCCAGGACCTGCAGTGGGTGCTCGACCATGGATTGGATTATGTCGGCCTGAGTTTTGTGCGCAGTGCGGAAGATATCCGATTGCTGAAAAAGCTGATCGCAGCGCACCCCACGACAACACCCCCATGGATTGTCGCGAAAATCGAAAAGCCCGAGGCCATCAATCAGCTAGAACAGATCGTGATTGAAACAGATGCCGTGATGGTGGCGCGCGGCGATCTGGGTGTCGAAGCCGATATTTTTCGAGTCCCAGCCCTACAAAAACAGATTATCCGGATGTGTAACGAGCATCGGACGCCTGTCATCACGGCCACGCAAATGCTGGACTCGATGCAAAAGAGTGAGATCCCGACTCGAGCCGAAGCCAGTGATGTTTTTAATGCGGTGCTCGACGGAACCGACGCGGTGATGTTGTCCGGGGAAACCGCGGCGGGCGACTATCCTGTCGAAGCCGTCGCGATGATGAGCCGCATCGCGCGTGAAGCCGAACGCATGTTGCAACCGCGCGAACCTGAAAGCGATTCTCGCAGCAATCGAACCCGGGCCACCGCCATCACAGAAGCAGTGACACACGGCGCGGGAACGGCCGTCGCGCACTTAAACGCCGATTTGATTGTCGCAGCAACACGCGGTGGCAAGACCGCGATGGCAATTTCCAAGCAGCGGCCACACGTTCCGATTATGGGACTGACTGATCGCCCGGAAGTGGCACGCCGCATGTGTCTGTTCTGGGGTGTGACACCCATCGAAACGTTGGCCGTTGCCAAGCCACCACGCGAATTGCTGGATTATGTCGAGCGCAAAGGACGCGAACGCAACATGCTGGATTCCGGCAGCAAACTGGTTCTCGTCGGCAGCTCAGACTGGACACTGGAATGGCACGATATGCTGCTCGTGCATGTGATTCCTTAGCTTGCTTTCAACGTCTAAGATCAGACGTATCCAAAGGATCGGCAATAAGGGAAGTGTGCGTGCTGCCGAATGGCATTCAGTCAGATTCAGGCTGGCGGGAATGATCCTTAAGATTCCCTCGCGCGTCTTTCGGATTTAAGATTCGTCCGTATCTTTTCCACAACGCACAGCCCTCGAAATTCGTGCCATACAATCATGCAGAACCAACACATTGCCGCTCTGTTTAACGAAGTCGCGGACCTGCTGGAGATCCAGGGCGCGAATTCATTTCGTGTTCGCGCTTATCGTAACGGAGCGAGAACTCTGGAAAATCTCTCGCAGTCAGTCGCGGAACTGGTGGCGGCACCTGGGGGAGGCCTCGAGACTCTCGATGGAATTGGGAAAGATCTGGCTTCGAAAATCGCCGTCGTACTCCAGACGGGGCAACTGCCACAATTGGAAGAATTGAGGCAGCAGGTCCCCGCCGGTGTCGTAGAGATGCTGCGGATACCCGGCCTTGGCCCGAAGAAAGTCGCGGCGCTGTTTCATGAACTGACGATTACGTCCCTCGAACAATTGAAAATCGCCTGCGAGGCGGGGAAGGTCGCAGAGCTGAAGGGGTTCGGCAAGAAGACCGAGAAATCGATTCTCGAAGGACTGCCCCACGCCCTGGAAGCAGGCAAGCGATTCCTGATCAGCGTCGCCAGAGCATCCGCGGACGAGATTGTCGCAGACCTAAAACAACTGCCGACGGTTAGCCAGGTCTCTGTGGCAGGTTCGTGTCGCCGTCGGAAAGAGACTTGCGGCGATCTGGATATTCTCGCGACTGCCGACGATTCCACAGTGGTCATGGACCGTTTGGCCGCGCATCCGCTGGTTGAAAAAGTGCTGGCACGGGGCGAAACCAAAGAACGGGTTCGACTACACACTGGGATCGAACTCGATCTGCGTGTCGTCCCCATCGAATCGTACGGGGCCGCGATGCAGTACTTCACGGGTTCCAAAGAGCACAACATTGTCATCCGCAAGCGGGCCATCGAACGCGGTCTTAAGGTCAACGAATACGGAGTCTTCCGAGGTGACGAATACGTCGCGGGAAAGACGGAAGAAGACGTCTACGCCGCCGTGGGCCTGCCGGTCATCCCACCGGAACTCCGTGAGAATCGTGGTGAAATCGAAGCGGCCGAAGCGGGTACACTGCCGAAGTTGATTGAAGTTGCCGACATTCAAGGCGATCTACACATGCATACCACGGCGTCGGACGGAAAGGGAACGATCCGCGAGATGGCCGAAGCGGCGCGTGCTCGCGGACTCAAGTACATCGCCATCACCGATCATTCGAAGCGAGTCAGCATGGCCAACGGGCTTGATGCGACTCGTCTGCGGCAACATTGGGACGAAATCCGAAAAGTCCGCAACGAAGTTTCTGGGATCGAGATTCTGTGCGGAATCGAATGTGACATTCTCGAAGACGCGACGCTTGACCTGGATGACGAGGTCTTGTCGGAAGCGGACTGGGTGATTGCCGTCCTGCACTATGGCTTAAAGCAACCACGCGAGCAGATCATGCTGCGACTGCTAAACGCGATCCGTAACCCAAACGTCCACGCAATCGGCCATCCGACCGGTCGCATGCTTACCAATCGACAGCCCGCGGACATCGATTTTACGACGTTTTTCAAAGCCGCAGCGGATCACGGCGTGATGCTGGAGATCAACGCCAGCCCCGAACGACTGGATCTGGACGATGTGCATGCGGCCGCAGCCAAAACACATGGAATTCCGATTATCATCGATACGGACTCTCATAGTACGAACGGCTTCAGCGTCTTGCAGTATGGAGTCGATCAGGCGCGCCGAGCTGGCCTGACGAAAACCGATGTCGCCAATGCTGCGTCATGGCCCGAATTCAAGAAACGACTCCGGTCCTCATAGACCCCGATGTCACACCGCATGCCAGATTCTTGAAATCGGCACGGTCCGCCGTCGATGTGTGACGGTGGGCCTGTTCAATGATGCCATTCCGGACAACGAACGTTCCGGACAATTGCAATCCATTTCCGACCATGCGACCAAATCCAAACCGCAGCACGACACCTTCTGCGACCGCCCGCCACACCGTCTTACAACCAAAAAGCTGAGCAAACGAACCAAAAGGTAATTCCAGAGCGCGGTAAAGGCGGCGTTCCGGATCACTGAGATGTGCCACGTCGTTAAGACCATACGCGAGCAACATCGGTGCGGCTTGAGCTACGGTTCCCATCGAGACGACAACGGGGGTTAATCCTGCTCGAATAACGTCATCTCGCTGACGCCCCAGGTCCGCCAGCATCTCGCGGCAGAATGTGCAGCCAAGATGGCGAACGCACACCAACAGGAGGGGAGACTGAAATGACCGTTCGTATACGCTTTGACCATCCGGCAGAATCGCCGCCCGAAGTGCTTGTTCGAGCGACAAACCTGTTTCTCGCGCCAATCGGGCTTCGTCAATTCGTGCGGCGTGGACCAGAATCGCACAGAACGGCAACCACCAAGCCACATCGTTTGTCAGAATCGTCAGCCCCATACTCCACGGTAAATTCCCGTGGAAAGCGGTGTAGACAAAGCCGATCGGACCAAACACTTTTCCCAGAAGGCCGACCAAAACGATCGGCCAGTGCGTCGCCGCATCGCGCGCGGCGATCCAATAGCCGATGCCATACACACCGATCACCATGCCCAGGCACTGGACGATCGAGGGATAGTTAGGAACGTCCAGCCCCAACCAATCGAAGGGCAGGCGAGGATACAAGACGACGAAAGTTCCCCAGGCCAAATTGTAGACCGCAGCAAGTTTAAGCAGGGTCGGGACCCAAGAAGGCATGGACTCAGACGATCGTGACATGACGTTCACTTTGAGACGCACGGAAGCAATGAAAAGAAGAGTCTACCAACGTATTGTAGTTGTGGTGACGATTTTCGCGATGATGCCAAGGATGGGTTACCAGAGGCAGCGTGACCACGCCGCATGAAGTGAAGCTGCGATGACGCAAACAACCGTTTGCGTTTCCATCCAAAACGCCAGAACATCTGGGCCGTGCAACCTCGAATTGACCCGCTGGGCTGGGCGGCTTAGAGTCGATTCAACTTCATTTGCCAATGGAACTGGCGTCATGGCACCGACGAAAACATCTTCGCGATCTCGAACAACGATACCAGACTGGTTGCCGCACGTCATTTTGCTGCCAAGTTTGTTTTCTCTTTTGTCACATGGACTCTTGTTGCTGACGTTCATGGTGACTCTACGGAGTTGTCAACACGCACCAATCGGTTTCACGAACGAGGAAACGCGTGAACTGGGGATCGTCATCAAGCAGGTTGGTGACAACCCCGACGCGATTGTGACAGGCGAGTTTCGGGAAGGCGAAAGTGCCGAGACCACCGCCACCGCAACAAGTGATTCACTGGCGCCAGTTCGCGCGACACCCGAACAACCACCGATCGAGACATCCCTGCCAAAGTTGGAATCTCCACAACGAGTTGGCCCCGGTGTGAATTTGCCAGTGGGCGCGGCCGTCACCGATCCGCGGCAACCCGTCACGTCTGGTGGCGGCCAGCGGCCCGCGGCGGCTGGCATCGTCGGTGGTGTACCTGGCGCCGCATTCATGGGATCAAAGGACCAGGGTTCAAAGGTTGTCTTCGTCATTGATGCATCCGGCAGTATGACGGCACACAGCTCGATGCAAGTCGCGAAATCAGCCTTGATCTCAAGCCTGCAATCGCTCGAATCAAATCAGCAGTTTCTGATTATTTTTTACGACGACAAACCGTCCATGCTCAATCTGCGTGATGCCCACAAGCCGCAACTCTATGACGCCTCCGAAATCAACAAGACCATCGCACGGCAGAAAATTGCGGGAATTCAACCGGGAACAGGGACTCAACACGTACCGGCTCTTGAAATGGCACTGCGGCTTCGGCCCGAAGTGATTTTTTTTCTCACCGATGCCCAGGAACCGCCGATTCATCCCGGCGAGCTTGAACATTTGCGGCAGATGAATGCGCAGAAGACGCGAATTCACTGCATCGAATTTGGCGTTGGGCAAGAAGTCTCGGAAGCGGTCTCGCCCAGCAACTTCTTGCGGAAGCTCTCGCGGCAGAATGGCGGTACGTATCGATACTTTGACGTCACGAAGTTCGATCGGACAAGGCAGAAGTAGCGCCGAGCACGTACGGAAATGTCATCGGCCGCTCGATGTCATTCCATGACTCGGCCGTCTCGAATCCGAATTTGATGGTCACCCGGCTGGATGTATTCGTGTTCGTGCGTCACCACAATGACCGTCGACTGCTGTTCGCGACACAGGTCGCGTAAGTCTTTCAAGATCGCGACCGAATTCGCTGAATCGAGTTCGCCCGTCGGTTCGTCGGCAAGCACAAGTTTAGGTCGCTTCAACAAGGCTCGCGCGATAGCCACTCGTTGCTGCTCGCCGCCAGAGAGCTGATTCGGGCGGTGTTCACTCCGGGCACCGAGACCCAGGCGGTCGAGTAAATCGACCGCCTTTCGCCTTTGTCCCGCAATCACCCCATTCGGCAAAAACGGTACAAGCACGTTTTCCAGCGCGGTCAAATTCGAGAGCAGATTGAAGCTTTGAAAGATAAAGCCGGCCTGTTCACGGCGAAATTGATCACGCTCCCGCGTGCTCATCCCTTGCAGCGAAACGCCATCAACAACAATCGATCCGCTCGTCGGTTCATCGAGTGCGCCCATCAGATAGAGCAGGGTGCTTTTGCCGCTCCCCGACGGGCCCAGAATGAATGTGAAAGAACCAGTGGGAATCTGGCACGAGATATCGGTTAAAGCCGGTACTTCCAGACGACCTTGCCTATGAACCTTGGAAACATGCTTGACCTCGATCATGAACAGACTCCAACCACGTCGATAGCAGATGTGGGATTATGGTCCCGCCGCGTACGCACGTCGACTGACTTCGAGGCCGTCTGATTCCTCCCTTGCTCAAATAGACAGAGTCAGGCCGTTGGAGACGCTTAAAACTCACCATGCCAAACGCTTCCTTTGATCGCCGTTCGTTGATGGCTCTGCTGGCCGGAGCGTCCTTAACCTGCCTGACGACAGCAATTCGTGCCGATGAAAATACGACTCTGGACGAACCAGCCCTCGACAACAGTTTTCCCCCGATCGCAGGAAATCTCCAACTGCAGGTCATCGGTGCCCTGGGAGTCGGGCATATTCAAAGCACGCTGGGCTTAATCGGCGTCATTGCCGATTCGATCTCGAAAGAGATCTACAATCAGAAGCAGATTGATGATCTGATGAAGGGGACCATCAACGGTCTCGACACGCCGAAAAAAATGCTTCGCCGCTTGCAGGATACGAACGTTTCCGGTGACGACGCAGAGTATCTCGACCGGATGATCAGCGTCCTGAATGCCCTACAGCGAGAAGCGCGGGCACTCAGCGTTTATTCGAAAACCAGAAAACCGGACGATGCGGCGAAGTATGAGCGTGAACGCCGACTCGTCTTGCGAAAACTCGGAGAACTGACGCATCAGGAAGAGCTTCTTCAACCCGATCCGCCCTCGCGAGCCAATCAGACGCCGAAAACCAATGCTGCGGAGGATGCCAGCAACTAGCTCGAGCCACAGTGCCCTCGGCAATTGTCGGCACCGTCGTCGCCAAGGCCACTTGCTGCGGCGTCTCAAACCAAACGCTGCACGATTCGTTGCGTTGCAGAGTCGAGTTGCCTTGTATCGGGGATCGAATAGCGAATTCCGTTCGAGTCTGCGACCATGATGCGATGCGGACCCAACTTGCGAATGTCGTCCTCGCTCTCCAATTGAAAGCTCGTTTCACCGCGATCAGTCTCAACGACCCAGCGACACGGCGGATTCGGATTGCTCGCCGAAATCACACGCCGAATAACGGGAACGAAATCGCGTGCCGAAAGTTCCAATTCCAACACTTTTCTGGCAGTTGGATTGAGAGCATTCAGAGTGGGCAACGTGAGAAGTTCATGTCCGTCAGAATCGACCAGTGCGATTGAACTTTCTGGATCAGTGATTGGAAAGCAACGGATCGGCTCAACGCCGGAGCAAGTGCGACCATCCCCATAGGTCATCAGTAAGCGGCCCCAGGCATCGTGGCTGAACGTCAGCGAAGTCAATTCGGTCATATCAAATTCCAACGTGGTCACAGCAAAAACACCACAGTGACCAGAATTCGTTCGTCGATTATTCAGGACTCAGGATCACCCCGCCGGACGAGATGTCCACATTAGCGCCTTCGATCGATGACGAGCACCTCTGTTTTTCAACGTACACGAGCTCGATCGTTCAACTGAAGCGGGCTTCGCCAGCATCGGACAGGCAACGGCACACGTCAAGTCTTAGCAGTTCTAACAAAGAGGGCGGCAGCAAAATCCAAAAGCGATTGAGATCAAAAAAAGCACGACCCCAGTTTGAGGTCGTGCTTCCATTTCAGGCAACGTCGCGAATTCATCGACAGTACATTGTCATGCCGCCGCCGCGACAACACACAAGTGAATCTTCAAACCTGAAATGCCCGACGATCAATTCGTTGCAAGCAGGCCAACGAGTTTGCGGGCGATGCTCGCAAACCAGTCGGCGCTACAGTACCTATGCCACTAGCGGCTGCTGTAATTGCGACGTCTCGACGATCCACCAGGACGATTCTGCCCGAACGCACGACGCTCAGTTTGCGGAATCGATTCACCCGATTGGTTCTGAGACCGACGGGGAGGCGCAGCGCTGCCGCTCGTTGGACGAGCAGGGCGATGCGGCTCACGAGTCTCGAATTCATGATTTACCGCAGTCGGTGCTGGCGGCGCCATCAATGTTGGCAGCTTTCGAATTTCGATCGGCTGCCGAATGGCACGTTCAATCGCGCGCAACTTTGAGCGTTCGGCAGGGTCACAGAATGTCCAGGCGATTCCTGTCGCACCCGCTCGTCCCGTGCGACCAATACGATGCACGTAGGATTCAATTTCAACGGGCATGTCGTAATTAATGACATGCGAAATTCCGTCGACATCGATTCCGCGAGCGGCAATATCGGTCGCGACGAGCACGCGCAAGCGGTTCGCCTTGAAGTCGGCCAGGGCGCGTTGCCGCTTGGATTGGGTCTTTCCACCATGGATCGCATCGGCGCGAATTCCAGCCTGCATCAAGTGGCGCAATACCTTGTCCGCCCCATGCTTGGTCCGAGTGAAAACCAGCGATCGAGTGACCGCGGACTCTGCCAGCAATGTGTGGAGCAGGCGCGGCTTGTTCGATTGAGGTACGATGAAAATCGCTTGCTCAACTGTTTCTGCAGCCGTCGCAACCGGAGTGATCTCAACCGCGACGGGATTGCGCAACAGCGACGATGACAGTTCACGAATCTCTCGCGGCATCGTCGCCGAAAAGAACAACGTTTGTCGTTGCTTGGGGACGCGTTCGGCGATATGTCGAATGTCGTGAATGAACCCCATGTCAAGCATTCGATCGGCTTCATCGAGCACGAACGTTTCGACATGACTGAGATCGACGTGTCCTTGTCCCATCAGATCGCACAGGCGACCGGGGGTGGCGATGACGATGTCGACTCCGCGTTGCAGGGCGCGAACCTGAGGAACCTGACTGACACCACCGAACACCAACGTGTGACGAATATGCGTCTTTTGACTGTATGCCAGAATACAATCGGCGATCTGAATCGCCAATTCTCGCGTCGGAGCAAGAATTAATGCTCGAATGGGACGACGAGCCTTGGCGGATGGGACGCCAGCTTCCATCAAACGATGAATGATCGGCAATGAAAACGCCGCCGTCTTTCCTGTACCCGTTTGAGCACAACCAAACAAATCGCGTCCCTGCATGACATGGGGGATCGCCTGGGCCTGAATTGGGGTTGGATTTTCGTATCCTTCCGCCGTGACCGCATTGACAATAGGCTCACAAAGCCCGAGATCAGCAAAACTCAAAAAAGACTCCAAACTGGCCGTCGGAAGCAACCAACGAACACGACTTCCAGGTCGATGAAACGGAACCGAATCCAGCGGAAGGAGCTCACGATGTCCGGCCCTATTGCCGACAGCACCTGACGCATGCCGCGACTAAGACACAAACAGCCTGGTCAGGCAAACGAACTCACTTCGCGATGGAACCGACACCCGTCCCGAGACCATTCATCGTGCCGTAGGCCGGCATGAGGCCGCGTGATGAGGAACCCGCGATTCAGAGATTCTCTACCAGTGCCTCAAACAGGCATCCAGCAGCGAAAACCCTCTTCCAACGCTTTGATCGCGGGGTTCAGGACGAGATGTGTCGGACGCAAGTCGCGTCCAGATTGAAACCCACCGCACCCTGAAAGGTGTTTATCCGATGGCACATTCATTCGTCCAAAGGATGACAGAGCCTGAAGCTCTTAGTAGCGAAGTATAACAAGCCATGGCAATGAGTACAGAGGGAACGACTGATTTCGGCAGAAATCGTTTGATCACTGAGCGATTTGACCAGTTGAAGGGGGTTATTGATCAATTGAAAAACAAACGATCGCCTCGCGTGTCCTTGGCAACGTGAATTTGGAAGGAGCGACATTCCAAACGAAGCTATTCGCGAAACCTGCATTTGTCGTCGTTCGGAAATGCAGGAAGTGATCTAGAACGAGGAAGCCGATCAATATTCCGCGTCGGAAATCGAAAAGTGAATTCCGATGACGGGAAGCCCGTTGTATCTGTGGCGCACAATTACGACAAGATTGTCCTTCCGCTTGATGTCTAGACGCCGAAATCTATGATCTGATCGAGAATTGCGTCAAAACGAGTCTTCTGCGGTCGAATTTTGATCCGCAGAACCCGGTGCGATCGCTTTCTCCAGCCATCGCACCGGGAACTCAACCGGTCAAACAGGTCCAAATAGACCGTAACCAGAAGACAATTCAGATCTTCAGCGCGTGACGAAAATACGCGCTGACCTCAATGGAGTCGGCTGATATGAAGCCTGTGCCCAATGACGTCGTCGAACGTCAACTCGCCTGGCGATACGCGACCAAGATGTTCGACCCGGCAAAGATCATCTCGGACGAGAATTGGCAGACACTGGAACAGACACTTGTTCTGACCCCGTCGTCGTTTGGGCTGCAGCCTTGGAAATTTGTCGTCATCACAAACCACGAAGTCCGTGCGAAGCTCAAACTTGCCAGTTGGCATCAGGCCCAAATCGTCGATGCCTCGCACCTGGTCGTATTTGCCATCCGAAAGAACTTGAGCGTCACCGACATCGACGCGTACATCGCCCGCATCGCGGAAGTGCGCGGGACCACGGTCGATTCACTGGCAGGTTTTCGCAAAATGCTGGTCGGGACCATGTCGAAGCCCCCCATCGACATCAACGAATGGGCCGCGCGCCAGGTCTACATTGCAATCGGATTCTTCATGGCAACCGCCGCCCTCATGGGCATCGACGTTTGTCCAATCGAGGGTTTCGAACCCGAAAAATACGATCAGATTCTGGATCTCACTTCGCAGGGATACAGCGCGTGCGTGGTCGCGGCGGCTGGATTCCGATCCGATGCGGACAAATACGCCAACCTGCCCAAGGTCCGCTTCAGGACCGACGACGTCATCCAGCGAATCTCGTGAAACACCAAATCTGATTAAACGTCGAAGACGTGCGTCGCAAGCAGACCAATACGTCTGCTCGCGAACCTGTCAAAACAGCGTGACTGGGCCACTAATTTCGCGGCTTAATTTCGCCAGAGCCAGACAATTTGCGCCCCGAGGGATCGGACGGATGCTTGTCCAGCGACAAGAACGTGAAGAGATCGACGATTTCCTCTGGCGTCAATTGTTTCTCAAGTTGCTCGGGCATCAACGAAATTTCGCTGACTTTCAATTCGTCGATATCATCCCGCGAGATCACTTCCTGCTTGCCCCCCTGAACCTTCAGAACGATTCGTTGAGGACTGTCTTCGGCGAGCAGCCCATTCAAGACCCGACCACCGTTCGTCACAACGGTATAGGACCGGTACCCGGCCCCGATCACCAGGCTCGGATCGAACACGTTCGACAGCAATTGAGTGAAATCGTTTCGGCCATTCAAAGTCAGATCCGGACCGACTTCAGCGCCTTCGCCATAGATCTTGTGACACTGGGCGCACACTTTCTTGAATGCTCGTTCACCCGCAAAGGGGTCTCCCGGCGTCGTCTTGATCCGTTGTCGCATGCTGGAGATGTACTTCTCGCGATCGGGATCACGCCCTTCACGCACTTGTCCCCAATTTTTTGTCAAAAGTGTTGTGAGTTCATCGTCATTGAGGTCTTTCAGGCGTCGCGCCTGGTTGACGTTGATGATGGACGAAGCCAGCTTATTCTCTTCAACAAGTCGTAATAATTGCTTAGCCCATCCCGCACGCTGTGTGAGCAGTTCGATCGCCCGCGTTTGAAGTTCCGGCTCGAGCTTCTCGTAACGGCCGAGAATCACATCACCGACTTGCTCGTCCTTCAGTCGGCTCAGTGAGGCAAGTATTTGGGACTTGAGCTCCAGATTTGCCGATGGCGAGTCAAATGCGGCAAGAAGCAACTGCAGCAACCCGGGATCGTTCGCGACGACCAACGAGCTCATTGCCGCCTGTCGTTGATCCAATGGAGAAGTCTCGGCCAAGATCAGCTTCCGAGCGACGGTTACAGCGCGCGGATCATTCCAGCTGGATGCCATGACCACCGCAGAAAAATGCATCGGCGAGCTGTCTGGACCATCAAGGATCGCGTCGAGACGACGGGCGAGGGCAGCCCTCAGTGTCATCAGATGTTCATCCGCGACCTCGCGATTCTGCACTTTCGTTGCCAGTTGTCTAAGTGACTGTGCGGCAGCCTCTGGTTGCCAATCGACGAGAAGATCAATCACGCTCGCAATCGCGGGCGCATCAAATTGTTTTCGAGCCAACAAGCGGTCGACAATTCGGGGCATCATCGACACGAGGGCCACGTTCCGGTTCGATCCCTCTTTTTTCAAGATCTCAACGAACTGACCGCCATGCTCTTCCAGCAACGGGTGCATGTTCTGCCACACAATTTGCGAGAGAGCCAGATCGTCGTGTGCAGACGCCAAGGCACCAAGCTGAAGCCGAAACAATTGTGACACGAGCGGCTCATGACGTGATGCGTTCTTCCGCTCGGGATCAGTCCGCACGCTCCGGGATGCCGTGATCACCGCCTGCGCTTGTTCACGCGTACTGCTGCGATCCCAACGCATTTCTTCCAAGTGAGAAATGAACAAGTCACGAGACGGACTTTCGTCGTCGCGGAACTGACGAAGGGCCCAAACTCGAATGGCGGGATCTGCGTCGGTGAACGCCCAGCCCATTTGCTTGAACGAAGGTGTGACTGACAGACTCACCAACGTGATAAACATCCGGCGACGGTGTTCCCTTGTCACGTTTTGAGCGTCTGGCCCCGTCAGTCGACGTACCAATTCATTTCCAATCGCCTTCGAATCACGCTCTTGCAATACTCGGCGAGCGGTATCACGAACGAAATCATTCTTGGCGCCGAGCAGATCAATCAGCGACGTATCCGACTGCTTCGACAAATCAAAGCCTGCTGCTACGCGAGGTGTTTCGGCATAGCGAACGCGGTACAAGCGCCCTTTCAGACGATCAATCCCCGCCGGATCTCGATTGGCATCCTGATAACAGTGATAACGGTCGTACCAGTCGAGAACGTACAAGCTGCCATCGGGGCCGGTCTTCTGTACGACCGGCATGAACCAGGCGTCGTTGGCCGTCAAAAAATCTGGTTCTCCAAACCCGCGGTAGGTCGCACCGTGCTGCTCGACGCGATCAACATTGATACAACCGCCATGAATATTTCCCATATACAGCTTGCCGCGATAAGCGTCGGGATAGGTGTCGCTGTCGAAATAGTGAATGCCGCAATAAGCCGCCTTTTGATGCTTGTGCTTGACGATGGATTCCATCTTCCACGTGAAAGGAGGATACGGTCCGCCTTGACGGTGGTAGTAGGCCGACTCAATCAGATGCCACAAATGATCAATCACACAGGCAGAGACAAACGCTTCTCCGTCATCGTTGAACGCAACACCCCAAGGGTTGCTCGTCCCTTCGCAAAACACTTGAAATTCACGCGTGCGGGGATGGATTCGGAACAGGGCGCAGGTCAAAGGCCACCCCGCATGACCTTCCTGATAGTTGCGATTCGTTTTTGAATAGTGAACATGCGATCGATTGAAGACGCCGTTCAAGCCATAGAGCCAGCCATCCGGCCCCCAAGTCAATGAATTGGGCAGCTCGTGCGTGTCTGTGCGACCGAATCCGGTGACCACGACCTCTTGCCGGTCCGCCTTGCCATCGCCATCGGTGTCCTGAACAAACAACAGATCGGGTGCGTTCGCGACCCACACACCGCCATGACCCACGGCGATTCCACTCGGAATATTCAACCCTTCCATGAAGACCGTGAACTTGTCCGCTTTTCCGTCACCGTTAGTGTCTTCGAGAATTTTGATGCGATCTTGTCCGGGTCCGGGCTCACGTCGTGGGTACTCCAGCGATTCCGTGATCCAAAATCGCCCCCGTTCGTCGATCGCCATCGCGACGGGGTTGACGATGTCCGGTTCGGCAGCAACGACCTCCACGGAAAAACCGTCGGGAACGGTCATCATCTTCGCGGCGGTCATGGGATCGCGAGGATCATTCGGCGGCTTGTCCTGCGCATGTGGAATCAATGGCGCCTTGGGGGCCTGTCCAAACACAACTGCGGCTTGCCCCAACAACACACCGACGACACAAACCGTTCGTAACAACTCGCGCATAACTCAGAGCCTCGACGATAAACCCGGATGTAGAGTCTCGTCATAGTAGAGTAGACGCACGTCGCTTGCACCTCAGTCCAAGAGGAAACGAGGACAAAACGTGGATGATCGTTTGCGGGCGATCAGAACTCTCGCAATAGAGGAAATACCAAGCGGACAAGGTGTTCAGCGAGCGGCATTGCCTCGGGCCGCTATCAGTCGACTTTTTCGAATCAACCAAACCGGAGCCACCAGAAAGCTTGCGACGAGTGTCCACGGAAGCAATGCGGCGACCACCAGCAAGACGCCTTGGCAAAAAATGTACAGAATTCTACACGAGTCGCGAAACGTTCTCACAATCTTGGTGGCGAATGGCCCCTGAGCCATTGGCGGAGTGACGACTTGGCGCTCGATCAAGGTCACCGAGACAGTTGCCAAGTCCGTCTTACTCTTCATCACATTGAGCTGCCCTTGCATCTGCTCGATCTCGCCGCGCACCCGGCTGATTTCGCGCTCCAATTCCAACGTCTCGTTGAGCGCGGCAGACTTTTCAAGGTGACTCAACAACCGCTGTTCGCTCGCCTGCTTGTTCCTTAGACGAGCTTCCAAATCGGCAAATGCTTCCGTGACATCTTGAGCGTCCCGCGAGTGACGTTGGACGTCACCCAGTTTTTCCAACTCGGCAACAAACGAATCGAATTGGGCGAGAGGCACTCGAATCGTCCAGAGACCTCTCCGATTGATAGCACTTACGCCTGAGAGTTCCTGATTCGCGAGAAATCCGCCTTGAACCTGCACTGCGTCAACCAATGCGGTGAGCTTCTGCTGAGCCGCTGTGAAACTCTCAACCACAATCTCAATCCGACTGGTATAGACGATCTTCCGCTGCACGACCGGCGCAGCCATTCCCACGTCACCGGGAACAGGAGCCTGCGCCAATGCAGCGTGAGGCGGTGCCGCGACGGATGGCCCTTCAACGCCGCTGGCACAGCCGAGACAAAGTCCTCCTATCACGCACCAGATAAGAAGCAACAGCAACTCTCGCATAGTGCTCGCCCTCCTCGCTACGAAGGAAATCGACGTGTCACGAAACAACCACACCTCACTCTCGCCAATATGAGGTGGATGCATCGGACAAACAACACTTTCGCAAGTGGATACGACATGACGTCGTAGATCGTGGGATGATTCTTAAAAGAAGGAATTCCGAATTGACGCGGATCACGCAATCATCGAAGTCCAACCAGAACTTCGAAGCACGGGGTCACCGTTCAGCATCGCATGTCAATTCGCTATTCTTTCCAATACAGTCATTTCTGACGAGGTATATTGAATGTCGATTCCAAACGAAAAAATTGAGGCGGCAATTCGCCATCTGAAGTCCGCGGATCCGATCATGAATTCACTGATCGACAGGGCAGGGCCATTCACCTTGAAACTGAATCGCGATCGATTCGGGATGCTGGTACGGTCGATCCTGTCGCAGCAAATCTCAACCAAGGCGGCCCGGTCGATTCGCATGCGGCTCGATGAACTGCTGAAGCCCGGTCGCCTTTCGGCGGAAGCGATTATCAACGTGACCGAGGATCAACTTCGCTCGGCAGGACTATCTCGTCAGAAAGTGTCATACTTGCGTGACCTTTCCACGTGCGTCTTGGAGGGACGATTGCGACTGGAACGCATCGGTCGACTCTCAGATGAAGACGCAATCGAGCAATTGATTCAAGTGAAAGGAATCGGACGCTGGACCGCTCAGATGTTCTTGATCTTTTCGCTCGGAAGACTGGATGTATTCCCTCACGATGATTTGATCATCCGTTCGTCGATCAAGGAGTTGTACGAACTGGATGAACTTCCCAACAAACAACGCAGTCACGAAATCGCCGCGGCATGGAAACCTTACTCGAGCGTCGCGACGTGGTACTGCTGGCGACTTTTGGATGTCAAAGCCGCAGCACCCAAGGATGCCAGCCAATATCCGGTTTAAGCATCTTGTTGCGTCTCGAAATCCTCGTCGCCCAAGCAAGGGCCGACGAGGATTTTTCGTGTCGTCTCAAGCATTCACAGATGACAGAGATGGATAGTCGGTATAACCTTCCGGCCCCTGTGCATAGAACGTATCGCTGTTCCATGTATTGAACGGCCCGCGCTGTTTGAGGCGTCGTGGAAGATCGGGGTTCGCGATAAACAATTTTCCGAACGCAACAGCATCCGCTTCACCCGCTGCCAAGATTCTCTCGGCGGTTTCCTGATTGTGCCCCTCGTTCGCAATGTAAGCTCCGTTGAATGCAGCGCGAAGCTCAGGTCCAAGCCGAGGCGGAGCGAGAGACTCGCGAGCACAGACAAAGGCGATCTTCCGCTGGTTCAGTTCGCGAATAACATAGCCAAACGTCGCGGCTGGATTGCTATCGCCCATATCGTGGGCGTCACAACGCGGTGCCAGGTGAAGGCCGACTCGGCCCGCTCCCCAAACAGAAATTGTCGCATCGACAACTTCAAGCATTAGCCGCGCCCGGTTCTCAATCGAGCCTCCGTATCGATCCGCCCGATGATTGGTACTATCTTGCAGGAACTGGTCGAGCAAATAGCCATTGGCTCCATGAATTTCGACGCCATCGAACCCCGCCGCCTTGGCGTTTTGCGCACCCACACGAAATGCTTCGACAATGGAAGGAATCTCGTCAAGGGACAAAGCCCGAGGTACAGGATAGGGACGCATCGGCCGCAACAGGCTGACATGTCCTTTCGCCGCAATCGCACTCGGCGCCACGGGTGCTGCGCCGCCGTGGTAGCTCGGGTCCGAGATGCGACCTACGTGCCACAGTTGAAGCAATATACGCCCACCATTCTCGTGAACGCCGTCGACGACCGAACGCCAACCTTCAACCTGCTCTGCGGACCAGATACCGGGTGTGTGAGGGTACCCAACACCCGACGGCGCAACCGATGTCGCTTCACTGATAATCAATCCGGCGGTTGCGCGTTGAATATAGTATTCGCGCATCAGGGCATTCGGAACACGCCCTGGACCACTCGAGCGGTTTCGAGTCAACGGAGCCATGACAATGCGATTCGGAAGCTGGAATTCACCAATATTGATGGGGTCAAAAAGGCTTGCCATGATACTTTCTGAAAAAACAGCAGTCGGTGTTGGCTGAAATGAGCGCGCCGAGATTGAATAACAGCGATCCATGAATCGCTGACAGCCCTTTTGAATCGGCCGTGCAGAATTATAGACCCACATGTCGTTGGGCAAGTCGCAGTGTCCCTAAAACCTGACAAACCCGGGCGTTGCTTCGATCCGATCAGGAAGAGCTTCTCTGCCTTACGTTCAATGCACTTGCGGATAACGCAGGATCGATCTCGATTGACGACGGCAAAGAGGGGATCACCTCACAACCAGGCAAGCTTGCTTCTCACGAATTCAGCAGTTGAAGTTGTCGCCCCATTCCGATTTATGAAATCGTCAGGGTGCCAAACTCTGAATTCGGGACCCGTCTCGCTATCATCGCGAGCGGAGGAACTTCTGTCGGATCGCGTCGTCGATGCGCTGCAACGTACTCGACGGCCGTTATCCGCTTCGTGCGACTGCCGGCGCGAGGCCGCGTAAGACGAGCAACGTCCACGCATCGGCAAGACAATCAATGATCGAAAGGGGCTTGATGACCGCTTCGGGACTGACCAACAAACAATTGGATGAACTGCGACAGTTCGATTCGCCAACAATTTGCAATGCCGTGGAATTGTGGAACATTCGTCCCCGAAACACGGGATACATGAATTCGTCGATCAAGGCCTGCTTTCCCACGTTTCCGCCCATGGTCGGCTATGCGCTGACATCGACATTCCGCAGTATGGCACCTCCACGGGGTGGCGATGTGTATGCCAGTATCGGCAGCCAATTGGACGCGCTCGCCGAAATTCCGGGACCACCTGTCATCGTCTTTCAAGACCTGGATGAACCCTCCGCAGCTGCAACCTTCGGCGAAGTGATGTGTACGACCTACAAACGGTTCGGGGCACAAGGATTGATTACATCGGGAACGGGACGCGACCTGGCGCAGGTCGAAGCACTTGGCTTCCCGGCATTCACGAATGGCGCTGCCGCAGCACACGGATACTGTCACATCCTGGCAATCAACACACCGATCTCGGTCGGTGGAATGATTATTTATCCAGGGGACTTACTTCATGGCGATCTGAACGGCGTCACGACCGTTCCTCACGACATCGCCACGGAAGTCCCCGAAGTCTGTCGCGAAGTGGCTCGCGCCGAAGCGATCGTTCTTGACTATCTCAAGGGTGATAACGTGACCATCCCCGGGTACAACGCGGCCCGCAAAGAGTGCGGTGATATCATCAATAATCTGAGCAAACAATTGCAGCTAAAGTATTCGTCGCAAAAGTGATCGCGGATGTTACGCGCAGAGTACTTTTCGTGAATCGAATGGTGTAAGTCCCCGAGACGCTTCGGCAAGTTTTCGATGTTTCTCGATCTCAAGCTCCCGCTTTCGAAGTTGCGCAGTTTGGGGTTTGGATCAATTTGCGATTTCCTCGTTCCTTGTTTCCTCGTTACCAAGCTCCCGCTTGGTAACGCTTCTTGCGATTCGATTTTCTGTCGTGCAGGAGAGTGACCTCGGACCGACATACGCATTTCTGATGTGTAGGAGGCGTTGCCAAGCGGGAGCTTGGCAACGAGGGGGAGACATGCAAACTGCGCAACTTCAAAAGCTCCCGCTTCGTAACGCTTCAAACCGTCGGAACTCTCAAGTCGAAGGGAATATTTGGCGAGTCGGGAGGCGCTAGCGCTCGGCTCGCCAACGTCGCTCATAAACACATGTATTTCGAGACTCATGCGAGGTTCCCAGGTGAAGGTTAATCGGTCGTATCACGTCGATTGGTTTGTGAGTCGTGAACCACGACGCGATGTGACCTTGCGAATCGAGAACGGAAGACTGCAGAGCATCTCGGCAGGCCGCTCGGCCGATGCGATCCACTTGCAAGATGTGGTCGTCATGAGCGGCCTGGTCAATGCACATACGCATTTGGAGTTCAGCTCACTCAGAACCCCAATTTCTACCGGAGGCCGATTCACCGATTGGATTCGCGCAGTGATTATGCATCGCCGGCAGAATCCGACGGATGTCGGCGATGCCATTCGTGAAGGCATTCGCGAAAGCGTTGAATCCGGCACCACGCAACTGGGCGAGATCGCAACCGTCGGTTGGTCTGTTGAGGACTTTTCTCACCACGCTTTTCATGGCGCTGTGTTCCAAGAACTACTTGGTCTCTCCCCCGAACGAATTGCTCAGCAACTGGAACTCGCCCGATCTCACACGAGAAGAAGACTGGGTTCGCCAGTTGTGGGATTGAGTCCACATGCTCCGTACAGTACCCATCTGGATCTCGTTGACGGATCCGTTCAACTCGCGCAAGAGACAGGTTGTACGATCGCAATGCATCTGGCAGAGACTCAAGCGGAACTGGAGTTACTTGCCGAGGGCACGGGCGAATTTCGCGAAATGCTGACCGACTTCGGACTCTGGCAATCCGAGTTCTTTCCAGGCGGACGCCGCCCGCTTGACTATCTCAGGCGACTATCACAAGCACCTCGATCACTGATCGTACATGGAAACTATCTCGACGAGGAGGAGCTGAAGTACATCGCGGAACATCCGCAAATGACGCTGGTCTATTGTCCCCGAACGCACGCCGCATTCGGGCATTCGCCCCATCCGTGGCGACGACTATTGGAACTGGGTGGGCAAGTCGCACTCGGAACCGACAGTCGCGCTTCGAACCCTGATCTCAACCTCTTCGCTGAACTGCAATTTCTCGCCGCGCGGCATCCAGAACAGTCGCACGTCGACTTGTTACAATTAGGTTCGAACGCAGGACGCCGGGCGCTCGGAGCGAATGTGCCGGATTGTGCGGATTTGACATTCATCGAATTGAACAATGGCTCGATACAAGATCCCACCCAAGAACTCTTCACGGCGGACAGTCGTCCCTGTGGAACGATGATCGCCGGACAGTGGGCTTGGCTGGCCGAACACATTCGCGACCGGTTCAGATCTTAGCCGCCTGTTGAAACATCGCGGCGCAACTGGCACCTCATTATTCACGATCTGATGGTGTTTTTGAGTCTGGCCGAAGCGAGTCCCCGTTGTGTCAACAGACCGTTCAACAAGCGGATTCAACGATCGCTTGCCGGAATCAACTCATCGAGCGCCGCCATCAATCGATCGATTTCACCGTGCGTGTTGTACAAATGACACGAGACTCTCATTAGCGATGTCCCACGGCATTCCGTGATGGGAACTTCGATCTGAAACTCCTCGCACAACGATCGCTGCAACGGGTGCATCGAATTTGGTTTGCGTTTCTTGGCGATGCGAGCGGAAAGTGGCACGGCAATCATCGAACCGTACCACTCTGGGGAGTCTGGAATCCATGCTGGCTGTCCGAGAACCGTCTCAAGTTTCTCTCGAGTTGTTCGAGCGAGTTCATGAGTGCGTTCTCGGAATTGGGCCAGCCCCACCTTTTCCAGAAATTGAATCGCGGAGGGAACCGCCAGGAGTGCTGCCGGATCGCGTGTACCAAGCCAATTCAATTGATCCTGCCAGCGAGCAGGAAAGCCTCCCAGACTGCGGCCCCAACTTGTCATGTGTCCCCGTAACGTCGATTGACGCGCGCGACGGACAAACAAGAAGCCCGATCCGAAGGGAGCACTCAGCCATTTGTGCAGACTGGCGCAATAGAAATCACAATCGATCTTACGCAGATCGACATCCTGCATGGCGATCGCGTGAGGACCGTCAACACACACAGGAACACCAAGCGACTTTGCGCGACGACAGATTTCTGCAACGGGAAAAAGAATTGCCGAGGGCGATGTGACGTGACTGACCACGATCAACCTGGTTCGGTCGGTCACCGCATTCAGAATCGGCTCGACGATATCCTCGACCTGAGTCAGACGGGTCGTTCGGACCGATTCCGGTTCGGATGAATCCGGATCGCCCCCGGAAACGTCACCCAGTCGGACGATCACCAGCCGCGCACCAGCTTCTTCACACTTTTGCCTCCAGATCCGTACAACAGCGCCATACTCGTGATCATTGAGAATGACCTCGTCCCCGGCAGCGAGGGCGATATTCTCGGCGACAATATTCATGGCGACGGTGGCATTATCGACCAGAACCAGATCGCGCGGATCGGCGCGAATCAGTTTTCCCAAGGCCGCGGCGGCGGCATCCAGAGCTGGCTCCATCTGTTTCAGAAAGAATTCCATCGGCTGCCGCGCCAGTCGTCGCGACCAGTCTTCGCGCGCCTCTTGCACAACCACTGGCGTCGCACCGAACGAACCGTGATTCAGATATACCACGTCATCAGGAATCGACCACGCCATACGCGGGGGAAATGAGTCGTCCAAGCGAACCACCATATTGTGATGAATCAGACGTTATTCGTGCGAATGGGCGGCGTCGGGATATTGTCCGTCGCGTACTTCTTCAATGTAACGCGCGGTGGCGTCGGCAACGGTGGAATGAAGTTCGGCATAATGCTTCAGAAATCGAGGTTTGAAATCGGCTGTCAAACCGAGCATGTCGTAACTCACCAGAACTTGTCCGTCACAATCTGGCCCGGCCCCGATACCGATCGTGGGAATCGACAATTCTTTTGTAATTTTCGCGGCGATTCCACGAGGAATCAATTCCAGCACGATTCCAAACGCCCCGGCATCTTCCGCTGCATGCGCATCCGCCAGAAGGGAGGCTTCATCCCGCTGAACTTTTGACATTCCCCCCATCTTGCGAACCGATTGAGGTCTCATTCCGATATGTGCCATGACGGGCAATTCTGCTTCAGACAAAGCCCGTATCGTGCCCGCCAAATGAACACCCCCTTCGACTTTGATCGCGCCAGCACCCGTTTCTTTCAGCACACGACCGGCATTCTTGATCGCCTGCTTGGGACTGACCTGGTACGACATGAACGGCAGATCGACGATGACCAAAGATCGCGTCGCGGCACGCGCAACCATTTCACCGTGATAAATCATCTGATCCAAGGTCACTGGCATTGTGGTGGATTTGCCCTGAACGACCATTCCCAGTGAATCGCCCACGAGAAGTGCATCCACACCGGCCTGATCAAAGAGGCGGGCGAATGGATAGTCATACGCGGTCAGCACCGTCAATTTCTTGTCACGGCCTTTTGCGGCCATGAACTTTGGTACCGACATAGGGGCAGGGGACGAAGGTTTCGGGCTGGAGGGAGCGGTCATCGGTTCGGTCATTCCGGCAAGATCCTGTCGATTAAAACGCAGTTGAGATCGCCCTTGTGAATTGGATCATTGGGGCAGAACTGCTGCACATGTCATATCCAACCGCAGTCTATCTGCGGAGATCAATCTCTGACCACCGTCCGGAAGGCCATCAGGCGATTTCGAACGGAAACGCAATAACATCCGACAGTCGCTCTTTCCCAAGCGCCAGCATGATCAATCGATCGACTCCCAGCGCATTTCCTGCGGAAGATGGCAGCCCCGCTTCCATCGCCACAAGCAGGCGATTCGTCTCGGGAAGCGGACGAAACCCCGCCTGTGATCGAAGCCTTGACTGTTCAGTCATTCGTTCGCGTAAGACGACGGGATCTGTCAGTTCGTGATAGCCATTGCATAGTTCAATTCCATCCAAATAAAGTTCGAATCGCTCCGCCGTCCGGCCATCGGCCGATAGCCGCGCCAGGGCGGCCTGACTGCCAGGATAGTTTGTCAAGAAAACGGGACAGTCACGGCCGAGATTTGGTTCGATCAATTCTGCGAGCAGAAAGTTCAGCCAACCGTCTCGATCCTCGTTAAGAAGCCCCGGTGGCGGAACAAGACCACGTTTGCTTGCGATCTGACGAAGTTCTGCCATCGAACCGTCAAGGGCCGAGCAATCGGCAAATCGAACGAACGCATCTTCATAAGTCAGCCGTTGAAAAGGGGTAACACTGAGGACGCGGGCCATCTGTCGTGGAATTTGCCGTTCGTGATCAACGCCCATTAAGTCTTTACTGCACGTGAAGACATGTTTGACGAGTGCTTCCGTGGTCTTCATCAATGAAGGCAGATCGTCGTCGCATCGATACCATTCGAGCATGGTAAATTCGGGGTTGTGGCGCTGGCCGATTTCGCCATTTCGAAAAACTTTGCTCAACTGATAGATCGAATCCGCCCCCGCCGCGAGCAGTCGTTTCATGGCGAACTCGGGTGATGTCTGTAGAAATCGCAAATGATCATCACGTCGCCAATTCGTCGGATCGGGAATCCAGGTAGCAACAAATGGGTCCAGCCACGCATCAATGACGATATCTGCGGAAAGGAGAGGTGTGTCGACTTCGAAGTAACCCGCAGTATCGAAGAATTCGCGGATCGCAGCCAGCAATTTCGCCCGCTGCCTGAGAACAGTGATCGAGGCTGTCGGCCAACCCTCACCTCGCGACGGCCATTGATCCATGAGCACATCCATCATTGTCATCGTTGTCGCCGCTCGTTATCCAACGCAGTGCGAAATTGTGAGCGAGACCGATCGATTCACCAAGAGCACGCTGCACACTGACTGCAAACGCTCAGGCTGCGGACTTTGTCGGATGATACTGCGTCGCCGCCCGCACCACGGAAAAGAGCAGCAAACACAAACCCAGCACACTCGGTGTGAGGAACAGCCACCATACGGCGGCCAGTAGCAACCACGAGATCGCGGTATGCTGACGCAGCCAGTAACTCCATTCGATGCGAATCGTACGTCGAAGGATCGGAATCAACAACAACGCCAGTGCGAACGACCCGATCCGTTGAACCATCCGTCGATCAAACTGCCACACCACAATCGGAATATTTTCTTCCGCGTATCCACGAATTGACCGATCACTTTCTGAGACCGAGCCATCAATCAGACGCCCGGACCAGTTCACTGTTGTCGTGGTCGGAACACGCTCAAGGAGATTGATTCGCTCAACCAAGTCCTTCCAGCGATCAAACCTTCGTTCGACCCGCGTGCCAGCTTGACGAACTTCAGCCGTCAAGAGTGACTTGATGCGAGCCTGCAATTGATCGATCAAACTTCGATTCGTCGCCATCCCATGCGAATCAACTCCGAGCGCATCGTGACGATCAAGCAAAACTTCCAACCGATCGAGCGCTTGATCGAGCGAACTCGCGGCGACAACTCCAGTACGATCCCTGAGGACCGAAGGATTTTCTGGCACAATGGCAATCAAGTTCTTCTCAATCCGAACATTGAGGGGCCACAGGAAAGGCTCCGTCGACGTCGAGACGGTACTCACCGGATTGCCTTCGACGACCCACGTCACCGTCAGCAGTGATTCCGCCCCGGCATCCGTTAGCGGAATTGTGAGCGATCCCGCCGGCGTAGGTGGCAGTGCCAGTGGATAGTCGTCAAGAAACACAGATGTAATGCGCATTTCGCTGGGCAACTGAAACTGCAGATCGCCACGCAACGACGACAGGAACGCCTGGGTAATTCCCCTTCGATGCCCATCTCGGTGCCACCACATTCGTTGGTCGAGTAATCTCACCACCGGGTCACGTGAATTCGATTTAACAACTTCTCTTTGAATTGTGAGTGCAGAATCAGCAATTTGGAACGCCACCGTGTCTCCAAGTTGTTCGCCAAACACCGCCGTTGACCACTCCGGCACTTGATGGAGGGAAATCTCTCGCCCCCCTGCGGGAAACCAGCTTGAGCTGGGTTCGGCCACGAAATACGTCTCGTGCTTGCTGCCAAACAGCGGCGTCGGCAACGGCAGTTCCCAATCCGGGGTCTTTGGCTCTGTCAAGGTCGTCTCAAACTGGACGACAACCGAACCGGAGCCATCCGTTCGGTTGAGCAACAAATCCAATTGTCGATTTCCATCTTTGACATCGTGCCAGGCAGGTTCCGCGTTTCCAACGGCGACGGAATCGATGTCCGTAAATTTCGCGGGAAATACGAGTCCCATTCGTAGAGGCGACTCGCCCTCGGGAGTCATTTCGAGTCGATATTTGAGGTGCCAGGTCGTACCGTCGACTCGCTGCAGGAGCACAGCCGAACGACAGGCACACCGCGAGTGCCGCGATGAAGTCTGAATGGTACCGCGGATCGCCGGATCGGTAATTTGATAATTTCCCATCAGCACAGGCAGATCACTTTTCACCGTACCGACGCTCGATTCTTCGCCAGGCACTTCTTTCCATTCCGCTGGCGGCTTGAAATTGACATCCACTTCTGGGTCACGTTTGAGAACCAGCCGCGAATTGATGTTTTCGCAGTCCTCGGCGCGAATCGCTGGCAGCGTAATCGGGGTTCCGGCAATCAGCGGCACACTGCCGCGCAGCGTAATCGTTTGTTTTCCTTGCGTGCGATCGTTCAAAAAGACAACCACGCGTGACGGCTCGCCGCGCGATTCGGTCCACCGACTTTCACGCAGTGCATCGTTTTCTGTCACCGTAATTTTCTCGATTTTCAATCGACGATCGACAAGCAGTACCGTTTGGAATGTCGGAGCGTGCGTCGTTTCAATCTCACCCACCAACGTCCAGTCCAGCCGATGACGTCCGATATACCCGGTCTGCTTCCACTGGACGGCACGTCGCTTCGGCAAATAGTGAGCGAGCGTGAATGCGGGACGCGAGGCTTCACGCAGTTCAAACGTAAACTGTGGCTGTCGAGGAATGATGGAGTCCGAATGCCGCGGATCGGCCGACGCAGACCAGGCGTCGAGATACGCATCAGGGGCGATCATCGTGACGTCGTTCGGTTCGAGATTCGCGGCATCCAGACGAAAATTGGCGGACGTCGAAACGCCCCACCAACTGCGGTCATACTGAAAGTCCGCAGAACGCGTCCGTGCCAGTCCGAATGTTGGAAGCGGCGTCTGTGCGAGAGCATCGGTCTGCGGCAGGATCAGCACTCCATCCACTGTCACCGGAAACTGATGCGCCGCGTCGAAGACAAGTCGCAATCGGCGCTGGCCTTCTTTCGTGACAATCACATCGTGTCGTAATAAATCATTCGATCGAAGCTGCACCCTGCGAACGATCGCATTCTGAGGCAAATCAAACTCGAGTGAATCAATTGAACCCTCACGCACCATCACCACGGCTCGAAACGTGAGTTCCGAATAAGCCGGATTGAGCTCAAGATACTGCAACAGTGACGCGGACAGACGCGCTGCGGGACGGATCGGCGGCATCACGCCCCAGCGAACCTGCATGCTGGGGGTTGCCCCCAGGTCGAACACGAATGATCGATTCATGGATTCGCGTTCCAGCACGCCTCGCGCACCAATTGCGTCGACGTAATTTTTGGCTTCCGCAAATTGAATTGAAAGCTGGCTGTTTGCCACGGGAGGAATTCGCAAATCGATGGCATCCAGTGACGGCCTTGGCTTACGTGCGCGCAGCTGAATTTCGAACGTCGATACCCCAGGATCATTCCCCAGACGATCGCCCGCCTTCGTCGTTGAATCCGATTTGGGCTCACGCGTCAGTTCGACAAGATATCCTTTTCCATTTGGTGCGATTCCGATTCGCGGATGAGGAACCCCGTTCACGCGACACGACTCGGCATCGGGAAGACTCACATCCGATAATGGCAAAAGGACGGACACCGTCTCGTCCTTGGATTCGAGTAAGTGCACCCGGAACGTGGCCACCACGCTGAGATTCGATTCCGAAGTTCCAGAAATCTGATAGCGCGCCGACGAAATCAGATAGTGAGGTTCAATGAGATTCGTACGAGCCAAAGCCTTCCACCGCTCGAGTGCATCGCGCGGAACATAGACAACACGTGACACTTCTGACGGCTGTCCGATGCTATCGAGTGGCACGTAAACACGAGGCCGCCGGGACGCAATTTCATCTTCCATCGTCAACTCCTGAGCATCGACACGCTGTGCGATAAGCGACGCGATACTCAAAAGTGTCACGGCACCAAACATCATTGCAATCAACGGATCACCCGCGATGTGGCGATACTCGACGGTGACGTCGTCGATTTCAGGAGTTCTTCGAAGAATCTGAGACGGAATTAACAATGCAATCAACAGCCCGGCGTTCGCACCACCGAAGAAGCCGACGAACGGAGATGAGACCGAAAATGCGGCGGCCAAAGACAACGCCAGCGCATACGCCGCCACGCGATCACGATAGGTCCAGCCGAGAATCCGGATGATGATTCCAAACAGCAGGAAAAAGCCCAAAGAAATCCAAGCCAAAAGCTGAATTCGCTCGGCATGCCAGAGCTCAATGATCAAATCCGTCGGAACATCTGGTGACGTGGCCTGATGCAGGATGGTCATTCCTCCTTCCGCATCGCCCACCAATGGATGAGGCAACTGACGGGGTTGCCAAAGCTGCAACCATGCATCCGCTTGAAATGGCTGAAAGATCGATTCGGAACCGGAACGTCCCAATGGGCCGAACAGGCGTTCGTTCCATGTTGGAAGTGGCAAGCTACGCGACAGCCTGACGCCAGTCGGCTCCGTAAACAGGCGTGTCGACGGGGGGATCCCAAACTCCCAGAAGAATCCCAGGACCTGGGCTGACACCTGCGGAACGACGATCCGACGCTGCTCGCGAAACATGTTCGCGCGGGCGGGAACGCGATAATGCACTTCCACAAGTTCACGCCGCGCCGCGTTCAAGCCTGGAATCAGTAGTTCGCCGCCTTGCAATGTGGTTGCCATCGGAACGCCACCGACAATGACATCTTGAAGAACGGCACCGGCTTCGAGCTTGATTTTTAATGATTCACGAGCCGATCCGTTCTCAAGCTGCAGCTTTGCTCGATAAAGATCTGAACCATGGGCGTCCGCGGACATCAATGTTCTGAGCTGCATCGAAACCATCAGGGGAAATTCGCGCGATGGCTCGGGATTGCGCGGCGATAATTCAAATTCCACATACGGGGTCGTATACGACCAGGTCAAAGGTTCTCCTGTCGGCTTCAACCCATCGGTCTCGTAGGCCAGCTCAAACCCATCGGGATGCGTCAACTTCAGCTCGGTCTGCTTTTCGGGTGACTGAGGAATGAAGAGCAGAGCGGGATGACTGTTTTCGAGCCAGCGACTGGTCGCGGTACCTTCGATTGCGACACCTTTTCCGATGACGCGGGGAAGATAGATTTCCCACAGTTCTCCATTCGACGGCAAATTCCAATCGACGTGCTGCGATTTCGCGTGACGCACCGCGGACAACTCAACGGGTGACGTACCTTTCCAGATCCAGCGAATATCCGGGCCGGATTCTGTCAGATAAACCAACAACCTGTCTGCCTGGGTCTCGGCATGCTCGGAAGCGATCGAGTATTTCAAACGATATTCGGCCGGAAGTGCTTCGATCAGCGTCTCGGCGCGAACCTGAATAGGCTGAAGCCGGGGAACCAGACGCAACGTCCCGACACCGTCCAACGAATCACCGCGATACCAACGCCGTTCGTAGTTCGGCTTTTCTGCAGGGATTGTGAACAACAGTGAGGTCGGCTGCGCGATGCGTTCCAAGCGACTGTCTGGCGAAACATCGGCGGTAATGGAACTGGGATACTCCACCGCCAAGGTCATTTCTGAAACATCACAGTTCAGCATTCGGGGCAGGGGGATTGCGACCCGGTCGCCCTGAGCAGGTGCCCGTCGACGTGCCACCACTCGAACCGATCGCGGCGTACCGGGCTGAATGACTTCGAGGAACTCGATCGCCAGAACCGAACCACCGCCCTCGTGTGGTTGCACTTCCCAGTTCAGCGGCGCCACCGTCCTGATCCGATCCGATTCGTCAACCGACTCCGCCGTCCGCGGGGTCAATGTCGAACGATTCAACGTGACATCGGTCACTTCCCAGTCGGGGGGGAATAGACAACTCGTTTGATAGCCGCCGCCATTCAGCGAATTCCAGATTAGGTCCGTCGTCAAACTCCAAGCATCATCCTCGGCGGTTAAGATGCTTTGCAGTTGCCCCGTCAATGAAACGGGTGTGCGGTGAACTTCGAGGATCAACTGCGCATCCGGTGTCAGTTGCTGAAACTTCAAATTGTCGGCATCACTCGTACGTTGTCGGTACCCATGTGCGCGAATCGAACGAACGTGGAGCGGAGACTGAACACTGACCAGCAATTGCCCTCCGTCGAAGGTACTTTCTTCGACGACGATCTGCGGCATGAAGGTCGTCGGCTGCCCCACCTTTTGCGCCGCGATTCCATCGATTCGCAATGTCCGCCTCAAGTCGGTGAGCGGCCCTGGCAGCCGAATTTTCAGCCTTCCGTCGTCCTCAGCCTCAGGGGATCGCTGCAATGGAACGGGCGTGTCCACGCCATAGACCGCAGAGTAAATCACGACGCCCGCTGGAACGCGCAACGTGATCTCTTGAATCGGTGCGTCAAGTGCTTCGAGCTGCAGTTTGAGTTTAAACTGTAAGTCTTCTTCCCGAACCACGACCTGCATGTCATGTTCGACCATAACGGCCCGTCGCGCCGGTTCAATTCCGTCTTGCGCCACGAACGTCACCCGACAACGACTATCACTGCCGCAGTGAATCCGCCACAGGCGCGTTTCTTCACCGACGGCATCCGACAGCAGCATGACGTCGGCTTTCGGCGCATGGACCGAGTAACCGCGAGGAACACGCAAATCGAGAAACGAAATTGTGGCCTCGGGAAGCTGCAGGTCAAAGTCGAGTCCGCCGGGGATCACTCGTCCTCGCGCCGACCATTCGCCGAGCAATTCATCCTGGCGCCCATCGGTTAACACCCATGTCCGCCCGTCTTCGGATGAACCCCAGATCGCCGCCCGATCCTGCCATTTCAGATCCGCCAGCGCAAACGAGAACATTCCCAACTCGAGTAACGTCGGCTTGTCCCCCAACCGCTGGACCGAGGCGGTCATCACACCGCCACGCAAGGTGTCATTAACGAGCGTGGCTTCGTAGTACGCGGATTTCAAAGAGGCCAGGCGCGGGCCGCGATCACGCGCATTGATTCGATCAATCAACGAGACGAATTCCTGACGAGGAATCTGCTCAAGCCGATCAATCTCACGCGGTGGGTGATCTTCGGGGAAATCGACGCGATCGAATTCGACCGCCTGCACGGCTCCCTCCGCGGCTGTTGCGCGCTTCGCCCAAGTCCAGTCGGATAGAGCTCCGAGCACGGCAATGCAACAGATCACGGCCGTCGACTTCATCCAGTCACGGCCCTTCATGACATGCCACTCCTCGACTCCACTACCACGCCCGATTCGCCGTCGCGCGGTAGGGGACGATGCATCGTCGATTCATTGGGATCAGATTGGCGACCAAGGATTTGACTTCCGAATGCCTGCAGCGGTGGGAAATCCGCCTGGCCATCGAATGCCCCCAGACCGTTGTCAAACCGACGACGCGTCCAACCATCCAGAAAGATTGCGGCAGCGGGAAAAATCAGCCCCGCAATCATCGGTTGAAGCAGCAATTCTAGTGGGGCCGCAAACCACAATCCCACCAAAGCGACGACTAACCCTAAAAGCAACAAACTCAGAACATGTCGCAGCACAACCAGCTTGATCATGATAAAGCCGACCGCCAGCGAAATCCCCGCTCCGAAGAAAAACACCATCGAACTGCTGAGTGTCTGAAAGACAAGTGCTCGCGGGGCATCAAATTGACTGAAGGCATACGCATTACCGACATTTTCGGTCATCAAAGCGTTTTCAGGAGGTGCCCCCCCCGTACCAGCCACGACCCATTGTTGCAACCACTCGGAATCGTAGTCCGACACGCGACTCCAGACGATTCCGGTTCGCTGCCAGCGAAACAGGGGCGACGCCGAAGAGGGATACGTCAACAGATGCTGACCGGCCGGTAAGATGACCTGCCACATCACTTGATACCAGGAACAATTCAGCAGTTGCGGGGAAGGGACTTCCACCCGTTCTGACCAGCCCATCCTGTCGCCAATTAGATCTTGATATTCAATCGCCAGCAGGTGTGCACCAGACGTCGATCCCATCGTTGCTTCGGGAATTTGCACATGATACAGCCCCGATCCTGATGGCGACACAGCAGAATCCGACAGTCTGCGCTGATCCCAGTAGAACGTCGCGGGTTCAGACGATTCGGGCAATTGGATTGTCAGCGACGATGCACGGGTCGTGAGATGGTACTGAGCCCGAACGGCCGCGCTACCAGTTCCACCAAGCATGACACGAATAAAGGCTTTCGAAACGCTTCCCGCCTCATTGTCGCCGTGAGTCGAACGTTTTAATTTTGTAACGAACTCGCCCTGTTCCCCGTAGGCCATCCACTGCCAGGCATCCTGATATTTATGTTGTTGCGGCCAGGTTTCATGATTGGTGGCCTCGGCATCGAACCAATCTGATTGCGTCATTGAAACGCGCGTCTGCAAGAATGGCGCATCAGCACTTGCCAAAATCGGCAATCGAACAATGGCATCCGTATCGGTTGCCGAATCCTTCACAAACGGAATCGCAAACCGTGCTTTGATCGTGAAATGCCCAATCCGGGCTTCGCCAAGTTTCAATTGAATCGCTTGCCGCGTTCCATCCGCCTTGGGCAACACTTCCGTGATCAATTCGACATCTTCACCGACATCCTCGGCATCTTTCGCGTCCTTGGTACCCTCAATGAAAAAATGGATCCGATCAACGGCCAGTGAGGAGGGGACCAGCAGACGCGCTTGAGACAACCGCTCGTACGACACGTTGTACTTGATATCCTGAACAATGCGGAACTCGTTGTCTTGCCATCGCGCTTCCGTCGACGATTCGGTCCGAATGCGTTGCTTTTGAGGAATCACCTGCAGGCCGAACTGCTGATCGTCGGTATCGATTCGGTACGCCATGGGTTTGCTTCCGCGATACAACTCGGGCAAACGATCTGACTCAGGAAGCGAATCAAAAAAGGACGATGGCAAGGGATGATAGATTGTTTCACCGCGAGGACTAAGGTTCGTCTCGACGTTCTCGGCGTTTAAGACAATTAAAGTCGTTGGCGAGAAATGCGATGCCAATTTGGGGCGTGGCAAGGAAAATGCAAGGTCTTCTCCCGCCTTGAACTGACGCCGCGCTCGAAGATGGACCGAGAATCGCCCGCGCAGGTACTTGGCCAATCGCACCGTAATCAAGCCTTTGTCTTCACCCTTGTCGTCAATCGAATGATTTTCAACAACCCCCGGTTCGTCGACGCCCTCGATGGTCCATCCTTCCGACCGATAGTTGGGCCAACTGAAGACCGCTTCATTCATACTGTCGCGATCAACCTGGAATCGAAAATGGGCATCGAGCGTCAAGTGTTGCGCCGCGGCCGTCAGCACCAGTTGCGGCCGAACTTCGAAATAGGCTTTGACTTCGTCAATCGTCGGAGACAGCTTGAATGGCTGACTGAGAAATTGATAGGCACGGGATACCGGCCCCATGGATGTCGGGAATTCTCCGGCGTTGAAACTGGTCACAGAGGGATCGCGTGTTTCCGATGGACGAATGCCATCGGCGAACGACAATCCGATCTTGCCGACCTGCTTCCTGGCGCCTTCGACAAAAAAACCGTCCAGTGGCAATGCCCGTCCCAGACGAACGGGCAGTTGCAAGGTCCATCCCAGTGTGGCCGAACTGGTTTTCTCTTTGAACGTGACAGTCACCCGCTGGCGATTGTCGGGATCAACCTTATATGACTGCCGTTCCGAATCGTCGAGTTTAATGACGTCAGCACCGGCTGGCAGCCGAATCGAGACATGATCGAACGTTCCTTGCTGTGACGTGACCTTTTGCTCGACACGCAATTGAGCCTGCTCCGCCTCAATATGCGCGCGGATCGTCGATTGTGATTCAAGCACCACATCGGTCGGCCGAACTTCGACAACAGGCTGCCATGTAAGGTCCAGTGCCGTCCCCAGACCGAACGCTTCGATGAGCGTCTTCGCCTTCTCGGGGTGTTTGATCTCCATGACCGCCTGATCGGAATGAACCCTCGCAGTCACATCGGAATAAGGGAGTCGCAACTGCATTCGGCAGATTGGACTGGCGGGAAGCGAAACAAGCAACCGGCGCGTTGGTAGCGGCTTTTGTAAAGGAACCTTGAGCGTCAGTTCCAATCGATGTGGGCCACGACCGCGGAAGTACCACATGTAACCAAGCTTTGGGTCCTTGCCACCGGAAACGTCGTCTCCATCACCGCGATAATTGAAGTTCAACAGGCTCGCTTCATTGAAGTACAGGGGCACTTTTTCGAAATGCTCCGCCTGATGCAGACGAACGGTAAATGCGACATTCAACGTGGCATGGTCTTCGTCGGCAACTCCGTCAATCTGGACTTCCGAAATCGTCGGCGCCTGTGGCCCCTGAAAACGATTTTGAATCTCTTTTTGGAACTTCTGGAACTCTTCGTAAAGCTGCGGTTTGACCTCAAGCAGTTCATTCAACTTATTGCGAAGGAGATAGTGGCGAACTGCGGCGGGAAACGAACTCTCTTCAAGATCCCCATCAGAACTCGACGCGGCCTCACGTTTGGGACTTGACCCCTCATGCAACTTTAAATCAACCGCAGTCGGCTTGTCCAACTTCTCTTGCGACCAGACGGCCGTTCCTGCGCAAACGAAGAGCAGCAGACTTGACTGCAAGCTGATGAGCTGTTTCCACGATAATGTCGAGCGTGTCCGCATCTGTTCAAAACCTGTCCGGGAAATCGTTGCCGAAAACGAAAAACGCCGGGCAAGAAGCGGCTGGCGCGTGCGGTAGATGACACGCGACGGTTCGGCGAAGTTCCGAATATGAACGCTAGACCGAGAGGAAAGGTGCACTCCCAAATTCTACTTCAAATGAGGCGATTTCGCATCCTCTTTTCCCAAAAACCCGCCAATCTTCGCTGACCAGAATCTTTGCACACAGTCGCAAATGCGCCGTTTTTGCAGCACACATCTGAACAGCGTGGTCCGTGTCATCGGGCGCAGGTCGGCAACGAACCTCTCAGGGAACCTGGTTGATCACACTCCTGGCACGACGGTGCCCGCGGCAAATCATACGAGAGCGGCAACAAGCTGCTCATGCAGCGCCAAACCATTGGAAGCAAGCAGGTTCGGAACTTCGAGCTGAAACGCAGATCCGTCGATCTTCGAAATTCGACCACCAGCTTCTTCGACAAGCAGAATTCCTGCCGCCATATCCCAGGGCTTCAGACTTGTCGACCAGAATCCATCAACACGGCCCGCGGCAATATTCGCCAAATTCAATGCAGCTGAGCCAGTGCGTTGTACCGCCTGCGCAACTGGTAGAACAGACAAAAAACGCCGAACCGCTTCATCGTGACGATCGGTGTTTACCGGCAGACTGGCGATCACCAACGCCTGGTCGAGCTGATTGATGGCCGAACACCTCAGCGGACGACGATTCAGCGTCGCACCCTCACCGCGAACCGCCAGAAACATTTCGTCGTGGATCGGGTCAAAGATGGCCCCGACAATCATTTCTCCGCGACATTCCAGCCCGATGGACACCGAGTAATACGGAAAGCCGTGGACGTAATTCGTGGTTCCGTCCAATGGATCAATGACCCAGCGATACGTCGAGTCGTTGCCCGCCACCGACAACCCTTCTTCCCCACAAAAGCCATGGTGGGGGTACCGCCCATGAATGAAGTCGTGAATGGCTGCTTGAGCCGCTTCGTCTGCTTCGGTGACCAGATTCGATCGGCTTTTCTCTCGAACGGTGAATTTTGACGACCACGCACGAAGTACGTGTCCTGCCCGGCGTGCGGCCTCTTCCGCAGTTTGAACGTAATCGCGCATTAATCCTCCAAAAAACTACCCGGTCAAATCTGCCGATATCCGATTTGTAATTGCGGAGTCCCAGATTGGGAATGGGATCGGCGTCGAAACTGCTCAAGTCCACGCCAAACCGACCACTGGATCTCCGAGTCAGACGTCCGTCCTGAGCCCACATGATTCGCCTGATCGTCACAATCCGGAATGGCGATCAGATCACGAGAAATCTGGCAAAGTGCCTGCAAACTGACCCAGAAGCAACAAAACGGCATCGTCCGCAATACCGGAAAATGCGTGCTATGTTTTCGATACACCATGTTTCGAAATCCGAAAGGGCTTAGCCGCTTACGATCCGGCCGAGGATTCCAATGTTCTGGACAGTTCAACACATCGTCTTCATCGTCGCTCTGGTGGGTTTTACCCTGGCCACAGCATACACCGACACATTTCGCTGGAAGATTCCCAACAAGTTGACGCTGCCATTCTTCGTCATGGGCTTGGTGTATCAGACGGTGTTCTGGGGCTTCGGCTCATGGAACGGATTGATGGACACACATGGCCTGCTCGACGGGTTGCTCGGGTTTGGACTGGGATTCGGCCTGTACTTTGTGCTGTGGATTGTGGCCGGTGGAGGGGGCGGCGACGTCAAGTTGATGGGCGCGCTCGGCGCTTGGCTGGGGTTCAAACTGACCTTCTGGCTGATCATCGCCAGCCTAGTGATGGTCGTCATCGATGGCATCATTGTCACCCTGTACAAATCCCTAACGATGGGAATGAAAAATTTTAAGAAGCAGCACTTGGCAACAGGAAAGACCGATGCCAAGGGGAAACCCGTCTTCACCAAAGAATCGATCACGGAAAAACGCAAACGCCGCATGCTGCCGTTTGCCATCCCGGTCGCGATGGCGGTCTGGCTGGTCATGCTGACTAATGCCGCCGGCATCATCAAAGGTGGGCAACTGGGGCCTGAACGACAACCGCAACAATCCGCACATCAGAATCAACATGCTGCGGCGGAGCGCTAACGATCCATGATCCGAACTGCATATCAACGACAGACTTCACGACAGCGTGGACGACGCGGCGTGCTCAGCATGGAACTGGTGCTGACGTTGCCGATTCTGTTCATGCTGCTGCTGGCGTTGTTTCAGTTCATGATGCTGTTTTACTCGCGCAGCCTGATCGTCGAAGCGTCGCGGGCCGCGGCCCGCAAGGCCACGCTGCCGGGAACGACAGAATCCGACGTCGAAGCGGAAGTCCGCCGAGTCCTGGTTCCTCGCTTGCAGCAAGGAATGCAAGTTCAGGTGGACTTCGGTGAATGGAGCGGTGATGTCGTCACTGTCTCTGTCGCCGTCCCCATGGCTGCCGCTTCGCCAGACCTCTTGTGGCCGATTGGACTCGGCCTCAACGGACAGAATCTGTTTTCAGAAACACGGATGGTGCGGGAATAACAAATCCACAAAGGTCGCTGACCCGAAGTCCATTCGAAGATTGAAAACAGGCGGCTGAAGAAACGACCGCGGCTTCCATGTCGCGTCATCAACCAGCGCCAGGAGATTGCCCTGTGAAACGTAGTATCACCCCCACGCTAGTGACATTTGTCATGTTCGGAATCATTGGGCTGCTGGTGGCGACATACTTTGTCAAAACCCTGTTTGCCCAGAAAGAGAAGCCCGCAGTGAATAACCTGCGCGAGGTGCCGATGGCGGTAACCGACATCAGTCCGGGCACGGTCATCACGACAGATCACCTGGGAATGGGCCGCTATGACCGCACCAAGTTGACACCCGATGTCCTGCTGGCCAACCGAGTCATCGTCGGTCGCGTGGCGAAAGAAGCGATTCGTGCCGCAAGCCCCATCAAGGCCGGACAACTTTATCAGCCTGGTGAGCTGCCCCCGCTGGACATCGGCCCTGGCATGCGTGCCGTCTCGGTTGAAGTGGGTGATGGAGTCGCCGTTGTCGATGGAATCATCAAGCCCGGCGACACCGTCGACGTGCTCTATACAGCCCAAGGGACCGGAGTTGGAAACGACAATACCTACCAAGGTGGCCTGACGTTACGGTTGTTCGAAGGTGTCAAGGTGCTGGCCATCAATCGCAACTTTGCCCAGGGTCGAGTTGATCGTGGCAACAATCACGTGACGCTTGAGCTAACCGTCGCACAAACCAACATCATCGTCCTTGCTAAGGATCGTGGCAAAATCACATTGACCTACAATCCCAACGGCAAAGGCAACGGTGGTCTCGCCCTGTCCAATTCGGAACGAGTCACCTTGTTTGAATTGCTGGGTCTGGAAAAGTCAGATCCGCTTCGCGAGCCGTTCACGACCGAAATCTATCGTGGCAGTGGACGGGTTTCCAACCGCTTCGACGACCGAGGCCGATACGTCGACAGCGCGGCACGAACACCAACCAGCACCAACCAGAATCCGCAATATCAGTTGCCCAACAATACCACACCGGTTCGGAGTCAGACTGCAGTCCCCCAAGACAACGCCGCTCCGTCCAATCCCGCTCCCGCCTTGAACGATGTCCCAAACCGACCCGTTCACCAGACGTTTGCTCCGCCAAGTGTGCAACCAAGTGGTCGCCCGGCACCGACAGCTCAATTGCTACAGCCGCGAAATTGAAATCTGCATGGTACCGACCTTTTTTTTCCGTCAGCCCGCGGCGAATGCTTGCGGGCTGACAGTCCGATGAACTTGCTGCAAGTTTCCAACTTGTACTACGTCCGATGAATCGAAACATGCGCCGAACGCGACATCCCGATCACATGATGCATTCATCACACCGGCGGGCCGGTTTTACCACCCCCGCCGTTGCAGTCGCATTGCTCGTGATCATGATGGGTCTGGCCCTGATTCTGGATCGCATCTGGCTCGAAACAGCCAAGCTGG
Organism: Schlesneria paludicola DSM 18645; assembly: GCF_000255655.1. NCBI lineage: Bacteria > Pseudomonadati > Planctomycetota > Planctomycetia > Planctomycetales > Planctomycetaceae > Schlesneria > Schlesneria paludicola. The sequence goes on from NZ_JH636435.1 coordinate 2,342,491, forward strand.
AATTGACGTCTGCCGCGGAAGCTGCCGCACTGGCCGCCGCGGGCGATCTGGCGAGCGACGATTCGCTTCTGGCGAATACCGCTGTTGATCTGCGGCTGAACAATGCGCGACAGTCGGCAGAATGGATCGCGTCTCAGAACTACGTCTGCGGCACCCCGGTGACACTGAATACCGATCCCGAAGGCGACATTCGCTTTGGCAATCTTGTCGCCGAAGCCACGGGAATTCGCTTTGAAGAGTCGACCGCCAACCCGAATACAGTTGTCGTCACAGCACTGCGAACCCGTTCCAACAACAATCCGGTCGCGTTGTTCGTTTCGGGTGCCTCGGGGCTTCCCTTCGGCGACGTCGCGGCCCGTGTCGAGGCGACCGTCAATAACGACGTCATTGGACTGCGTCCGCTGAAGGGTTCGCCCGTTCCCGCGCTCCCCATCGCAATTTTGCAATTGGATCCCACGGGCGAACGCTCGGACACCTGGAAAGATCAGATCGACTTGCAACGAGGGGTTGACGAGTACAGCTTCGATTCCGAATCCCACACCATTTCGGAGTTCGGCGACGGAATCAAGGAAATCACACTACGAGGATTGTACCTCGGTGGCGATCCGACTGACGCGAATGTCCTGATGGTCGATCTGGGTACAGGATTGAATGATGTCGATGTTGCCCGGCAGTTCAAAAAAGGACTGATGGCAGATGATCTGGATTCGATCAATGGTGAGATTCTGCTGGGGCAGGGGGCCACTCTGGACTTGACGGCATCACCCCAACTCGACGGCACGCATACCAGTTGCTTTGAGAGTCTGGTCGGAAAATGCCGCATCTGCTTCTTGTATACGGTCACGACTCCTCTGCGTCAGCAGCCGATGGTCACTGCCACCTGTACCGAACTGGTCGCCATTCGTGTGATGGCCGTTCGGGAACACAATGACGGTTCATGCGACGTCACCGTCCAGCCAACCGTCATGACGTCGCGGAACGCCATACTTGCCAGCGAGAACAATGATCCTTCGTCCAATAGTTCCTCCGACGATTTGACAGCGGGTATCACCAATGCCTTGAACAATAGTGCGGCAAACGCCCTGACGAATCATTGTTCGACGTCGGCCTCGGGAGCGATCCCCAATCCCTACATTTACAAGCTTCGTCTGACACACTGACCACCAGCGCATCGCCTCGAAATTCGCAGCACATGCGACAGAGACTCTCGGACATTTTTTATCGGAACGCCCCATGCTCACCGAACAGACCGCAGTCGCCGATGTCGATCCGAGACAGGCCTTTCAGCAACTTAAAACCCGTCTGCATCGGCAGATGGTTGACGCGATCGATCTGTCCAAAGCAGGTCAGTTGCCCGAGCGCGAGTTGCGGGCACAACTGCGCGCCCTGGCCAGCCATCTTTGCGCGCAAGAAACGGCCAATCTGACAGCCGATGATCGCGAAGGCATGGTTCGCGAGATCATGGACGAAATCTACGGTTTCGGTCCGATCGAATCATTGATGCAGGACACCGACGTCAGCGACGTCCTGATCAACGGGCCTGACAGTGTGTTCATCGAACGCAACGGTTTGCTCGAACGAACCGACGTGCGATTCGCGAATGACGAGCACTTGCTGCACTTCATTCAACGGCTGGTGGGTCGGGCCGGTCGCCGCATCGACGAAGTCTCGCCGATGGTTGATGCCAAACTGCCCGACGGTTCACGGTTGAACGCCGTGATCCCGCCGCTCGCATTACGGGGCCCCACGGTTTCAATTCGCCGCTTCAAAGAAAAGGGAATTGCACTCGAAGATATGGTCCGCCTGGGGACATTGACCCCGGAAATGGCCGACTTTGTGGTGGCCTGTGTGCGCGGACGAATGAACATCGTCGTGAGCGGTGGTACAGGTGCCGGTAAGACGACCATGCTGAACAACATGAGTCGTTTCATTCCCGAAACCGAACGCGTCGTGACGATCGAACAAACGGCAGAACTGCAGCTTCAGCAACGTGACGTCGTCGCCTTGGAAACACGTCCACCCAACGTCGAAGGACGGGGCGAAATTTCGCAACGCGATTTGCTGAAAAATAGCCTGCGAATGCGGCCAGATCGCATCCTGGTCGGCGAGGCACGTGGCGGCGAAGTTCTCGACATGTTGCAGGCGATGAACACCGGCCATGACGGCTCGATGAGCACTGTGCATGCCAACGACACTCGCGATGCGCTCGATCGAATGGAGTTGATGATCGCGTTGTCAGGTGTCGAATTGCCCACACTTGTCGCGCGTCAGTATATTGCCTCTGCCGTGCAGATCCTGATTCACATCATGCGCCTGAGCACCGGCGAGCGAAAAGTGATGCGTATCTCGGAACTGTGCGGATGCCAGGAAGGTGCGTATCAGATCGAAGATATCTTCGTTTACCGCATGGCGGGCATCGACGCAAACGGACGCGCCCGCGGGGCGTTCTACGCAACGGGATACGAACCACAAGCGATGAAACGTCTGGCCACTCGCGGACAGGATGTTCCATCAATGATGTTCTCGGCTCGCGAACTGAATTCGACTCGTGACTATCGCCCAATCTCCCGTTAGGTTCAAACCCAGGCCGCAATGCGGTCACCGGTCACACATTTGAACGATTCTTTCTGCTGACGAGGATGGCCGTCATGGCTCGAGACACCAACACCTTGAAGACTCCGCTTCCGTTCGCCGGCATTCTGAAAGATGAAGAGATCTACGGCACAGGACGAGGCGACGACGCCGCCGATCAGATTAACAGTTGGTTTGACGATTTGATGCTGCAATCGGGCATGCCGATTGCCCCGTCCGCCCTTCTGGCCCTGTGCCTCTGCTCGGGCGTCGCCTTGGGCGGAATCGTCCTCGTTGCCCATGAGAATCTGCTAACGACAGCCTTGGGAACTATTGTTGGGTTCATCCTACCGGTCATCGTGGCCATGATCGTCCGTACGCGACGCCAAGATACGATGATGCGCCAAATCCCCAGCATGCTGGAAGAACTCGCCCGAGCGGCCAAAACGGGTCGTAGCGTTGAACAAAGCCTGGAAGTAGTGTCAGCAGATACTCCATCCCCACTGGGCGATGAATTAAAGTTGGCTGCTGGTCGTTTAAAGATGGGCGTTCAACTCAAAGAGGCCCTGCGCGATTTGCCGCATCGAACGGGACTGATGACGCTCAGCCTGTTGTGCACAACGCTCACGGTCCAACAGCAGACAGGGGGCGACCTGGTGACCGTTCTGGAACGCCTGTCACGAACCGTTCGCGACCGCATGTCATTCTTGGGACGATTGCGAGCCGCCACCGCGGCAAGCCGGGCCACTGCAATCCTGATGATTGTCCTTCCGCCCGCGGTACTGGCGTTCTTCATTGCACGCAAACCAACATACTTGCACGAACTCTTGTCATCGCCATGGGGCCGCAATGCCACCATTCTCGCCGTAACTCTGGAACTGATTGGCGCACTTTGGGTAATGAGAATTTTGAAAACGAGCCAGCAAACCTGATTTTCCGAACGCCAGCGCGCCGCTGAATCTCGATCGAAGCGTATCGCCTTTGACTCGCAAAACCACCTCGCCGGATCACGGCAGGAGTTTCTTATGTTTTCCTCTCAATCGTTGGCTGTGTTTTACGCGATCTGCGGTGTGATCGTCGTGTGGATGTTGTTTCGCATGTGGCGAAAAAACCGACGTGGCAGTTCGGTCGAGAACCAGGCAAACGGCTTGCAGCGAACGAACGTGGCGGAACTGAAAGCAGTTCCAGTGACCGTTCCCATGGCGGCGGCAATCGCGCCTCCTCCAATCACGTATGCCGCGTCCACAGCATCGATTGCAGCATCAAAGGTCAGCACGCCCGTACGAAACGGAGAATCAAGCTACGGAAACGATCGACGATTGCTCGAAACGCGTGGCATGCTGGCCCGTAATGAGAATCCGATGCCGCGCGTGCTGCCTGAAGAGGTTCCCGGCGTGGACGATAGCGACCGCGCCTTTGGAACCTGGCTGAACCCGGCCTTCGCGTCGCTCTTGCCCGAATCTCCTGAACGAAAAGAAGAAGCGCGGAGAGATCTGCAATCTGCGGGCTTCTACAATCCACATGCCATCGAGAATCTGGCGGCAACACGATATGTCGGAATGGTCGTGAGTGTCATCGTGATCCTCGCGATGCTCCTGGTTGCTCCGCCCCAACTGGAACCATGGCTGATGGCTTGCCTTGTCCTGGCACCCGCACTGGCATGGGCCTTGCCGGCGCTCTACGTTCGCACCAAGGCGAAAGAACGAAAACACGAAATCGAACGAGCAATGCCCGATCTGCTCGACATGCTGAACATGTGTGTTGGACAGGGGCTGACCGTGCCCGATTCATTACAGCGCATCGGCCGCGATTTCCGCGCAGTCTACCCGGCTTTGTCGCAGGAATTGGGAATCGTCAACGCCCAGGCGAAAATCAGCACGCTGCAAACCGCCTTGGAAAACTTCAGCCGACGGATCGATCTACCCGAAGTGCACTCGCTCACGTCGCTGCTGATTCAGACCGAACGCATGGGAACGAGCATTTCGCAAGCGTTGACAACCTACAGCGACACGATGCGCGAAAGTCAGCGACAACAGGCGGACGAAAAAGGCAATCGGGCAACCTTCCGCCTGCTGTTTCCTACCGTCCTGTGCCTCATGCCCGCGGTGTACCTCTTCCTTCTTGGCCCTGCGATCAACGAACTGCAGCGATTCTTCTATGGCGGCGGCCTGGATTCGCTGAATTCTGGATCGCAAGTCGTTCAGCGGATGAACGCGACACGGAATCGAGGCCAAAACCCCGGTTCTGGACAGCGAACCAGCGCCGGACAGTAGTGCTCGTCGCAAGTGAAAGCGCAGGCCAATACGCCGCTTCGCTTCAACCCAAAAGGGTGCAGCGAAGCTCGTCGACCGTCCTACTGATTCACGCAACCATGCGGAATTCTCGTATGACTTGGGACCCGCAGGGTCTCCGGACATCATCGAAACGCGTTCCGTGATGGCCCGATGCAGCAGGGCCATCGCACGCCTGGCTTTAACCACGCTTTGCCGCACCAAAAGCCGCAAAGCAACTGTTTTTATGCAGAATCTCGACGTGCTCAAACCCGACCTCCCGCAGCAAATCCAGTTGATACATCAATGGCCGTGGAGTGTCTTCTTGTTCAATGTAGTTAAAGACGTGATCTCGATATGCCTCGTCCTTGAAGTTTGACAAGTATTCGCCATAGCGTTTCCACATCAGCGTTTGCACGGGAGCGATCGAACTTTCGATCAGATCGAAAATCCAGATCGATCCGCCTGGCCGAAGGGCACGATAAAACTTCGCGAAGACCGATTGCCATTCTTCATCCGTTCGCAAGTGGTGCAGAACGGCCGAGGCTAGAATCAGATCGCAACTGGAATCACCCAACTCCAGTGTGCGAATGTCACTCTGAAGTGTCGTCACCCGACCAGCAGTCTTTTGCCCAACACGTTCTGCCGCGCGATCCAGCATCGGTCGACTCAAGTCGATCAAGGTGCAGTCCAACCCCGGCAGCAGTTCGAGCAATCGCAATGTGTAGTTTCCAGCACCGCACCCCACGTCGAAGACATGCCGCGCCTCTGGTGACACCGCCGCCGCCACCTGCGCGACCAGCAGCATCGCCAGCGGCGCATCGACCGTGGCCGATTGGCCTGTTTCTAAATTGGAAAACCGTTCGACATCGGCATCGAATCGCTGCCGGATTTCATCGACCGAAGATTTCACGATTCACTCCTACTACCTGTGCCTGATGTTTCCCGATCCGAAGACATACGATTGCATCAATCATGCTCCCACGGTGTCTTCATCGTAAATGGGCCCTCTGGTGCCCAGTACTTAGGTGAGAGCTCTCTCGGGAATGAGGTTCATGGTTTTCCCACTGCCCTGCTGTGACTGCGATGACATTGCCAGGAATCATGCCGTCATTTGCGACACGTTTCAGAGTCCGCATCCTGGGCAGGTCCGGCCAATTTCTCGATCAGTTTGCGCAGAATCCGTGCCATATGCTGACGATCAACAGGAGGAAGCTGCTCGAAGAGTTCGGTCACAGTCGCGTTATTCGCCAGCATACTTTCCTTGCTGACCAATACCCCTTCCGGCGTGAGTCGAATAATGGTCGCCCGTCGATCGTGCGGATGCGGCTCGCGTATGACCAGACCTTCGTTTTCCAATCCATCGACCAGTTTCGTCACACTGCGCGGCGTCACCTCAAGATGAGAACTGATATCCGTCATCTTGCATCCGCCATGGCATTGCAGCGTCATCAACAGCTTGGCGCGCGCAGGCGTCGTTCCGGCGCGGCCCATTTCCGAAAAGATTTTTCGGGTAAAGGCTTTGCCGAATTCGGCCATCAGCGGTGCAAGTTCCTGCGGGGTCACCATGTCGACGACACAATCCAACGATCTTGACACATACAGTACCAGAACATATTGTACCGGTACTGTATGTGGCGGGGATTTCCAAAAGCTATTTAACGGAGTGTTCCATGAGCGACACGACAATTCAAGTCGATTCGAAAACGAGCGGAGATTCTCCCACCCGACGATTGCGACTTTGGCCCGGCGTTTTGGTAATTGTCGCTCTTTGGTCGCTCCGTATCTGGGCCTCTGTTGGTGAACCGGCCCCGTCGAAATTCTTTTTTGGTCTGATTGTTGCCCCCGCCGCCGCAATGCTCTTGCTCGCGCTCTGGTGGTTACTGGCCAGCCGATTGCGTTGGTCGGACCGACTTGTCGGAATTGCGGTCCTCGCTCTGACAGGTGTCGGGACGTCCCTGATCGCTGGCAAGAACTTCCCTGTGATGGGATTGATCCTTTATGCCATCCCCGTCGTCGCAACGTTGTGGGTCACTTGGTTATTGGTCTCGTGGAAGCTTTCATGGCCGGTGCGCCGCGCAGGGATGCTACTCGTCTTTCTCGGTTGCGGAGCGGTTTACTCGATGCTTCGCGTCGATGGGATGGACGGCAGTTTTGCCGCAGCATTCAACTGGCGCTGGACACCAACCCCAGAATCGAAACTGCTGTCGGAATTGAAGTCGACCAGCAAGCCCGCCGGATCAAGCACGACATCAGCCGTCGTTGACCTTGTTTTGAAAGAAGGGGATTGGCCGAGTTTTCGCGGCCCCCGTCGCGATGGAAGTTTGACGGGTGTCCGAATCCGCACAGACTGGGACAAGACGCCACCGAAAGAGCTCTGGCGTCATCGAATTGGCCCCGGCTGGTCCTCATTCTCAGTCATCGGGCACCACCTGTTCACGCAGGAACAGCGAGGTGATGACGAATTCGTCGTGTGTTACGACACCGAGTCTGGCAACGAGATCTGGGCTCATCGTGACAAGGCTCGATTCGAAGAAGTTGTGGCGGGTGCGGGTCCACGTGGCACGCCAACGTTTCATGAAGGTCGTATCCTCGCGCTCGGTGCAACCGGGCGGCTCAACTGTCTGAATGCGGCGACAGGCGAAAAACTGTGGTCCGCAGATATTGTCGCCGACACCAAGGCCAAAACCCCGCAATGGGGATTCTCTGGCTCGCCGCTCGTCTCTCACGGTCTGGTCACGGTCTTCGCCGGCGGTCCTGAAGGGAAAGGCGTTGCGGCCTACAAATTTGATTCTGGAGAATTGGCGTGGACTTCTGGAGATGGCTCCCACAGCTATTGCTCAACACATCCCGCAACGATGGGCGGGGTGGAGCAGGTGTTGGTCACGTCGGATGTCGGCCTGGCCTCATACGAACCCGAAAGCGGCAAAGTGCTGTGGGAGCATCGTTGGCCTGTCGAGCAAGCGCGTGTCGTTCAACCTGCGATCTTGAACGACACCGATGTACTCTTAGGGACCGGAATGACTGGCGGAACGCGGCGTTTGTCGGTGCACCGCGAGGGTGAGGAATGGAAGTTGGAAGAGCAATGGACATCCAAAGTCATCAAGCCCTACTACAACGACTTTGTGGTCCGAAACGACTACCTGTATGGATTTGACAACAATATCTTCATGTGCGTTGGACTGGCCGACGGCAAGATGAAATGGCGAACTCGCGGTTACGGAAATGGGCAAGTCTTGCTGTTGGCCGACGACGCGTTGCTGCTGATTCTCACCGAGCAGGGTGAAGTGGCCCTCGTCGAAGCGCGCCCCGAAGAACACAAGGAACTCGTGCGGATCAAGGCGATCGAGGGAAAAACGTGGAACCATCCCGTAGTGGCCCACGGAAAGTTGTTTGTTCGAAACGCAGAAGAGATTGCGGGCCTTGAGCTGCCACTGCTGAACACTTCGCTCTCAGGTGAATCAGGTCGCTCAGAAAAAGAAACGGCCACATCGACCGAGGAAGCCAAATAAGGCGTCGCAGCACGATGCTTCGACGCCGTCAATGACTCGTACAATCGGCCCCGGTCCTCACACCCTCCACTAACTTCGGTGTTCGACCGGGCCGTCGTACCAGCCGCGAAGAATGGTCACACTCACCAGATTGACGAAACCAAAGATCGCAATCCCAAACAAGGTCGATGTCAACACGGCGGCAAACAGCCGATCGAGCTGCGACTGCCCGTTCGTGGAATAGATCAAATAGCCGAGACCAAACTGTTTTGATCCATAGCCCACGAAGAACTCGCCCACGATCGATCCAACGACTGACAGACCGCTGGCGGTGCGAGCTCCCGCAAGGATCCCCGGCACGGCACTCGGGAATCGCAACTTCATTAAGACCTGCCAGCGTGAGGCGTTGTTCAATCGGAACAGATCGAGCAGGTCCGGATCGATATCCAACAAACCCTGGGTGCCATTCGACAGAATGGGAAACAAGCCCAGAATAAACGACACAAACACGACGCTCTGAAAACCATAGCCGCACCACCGAACAATCAAGGGAGCAATGGCAACAATCGGAACGGTCTGCAAGAAGATGAAGTATGGATAGCCGCAGGCCCGCAGCGTCGGCGACTGCGAAAAGGCGAACGCAATCAACGTTCCGACGATCAGACTCCCCGCGAAACCGATCGCCGCGGCCGAGCCTGTGTACATGACGGCCCGCGCCAACAGTGGCGCGTCATTGAGAAATGCCTTTGCTACCGACAATGGAGCCGGCAACAAATAGGGCTTGATCGCAAAGCCGACCATGCAGGCCTGCCAGATTGCGATGACGACTCCGAAGACCACTAGCGGCGGCACAACCGCCTGAGCCAGTTGCCGCATCCATCTCGAGCACGTCGTCATTCCGCAGCCTCACGAAGTCGTTGACTCAGCTCACCACACAGCCGGGCGAACCCTGGTTCGGCCCGCAGCGCTGGTTCCCGGGGATACGCAAACGGCACGGGGACTTCAGCGACAATTGTCCCCGGACGCTTGCTCATGACGAGCACGCGTTGTGAAAGAAACACCGCCTCGGTGACGTTGTGCGTCACAAACATCCCGGTCCAACGATGCTGCGTCCAGATTCGAACTAACTCTTCATTCAATTGCTGTCGCAAAACGTCATCCAGCGCGGCAAACGGTTCATCGAGCAACAACAGGTCGGGCTGAATGACGAGCGCTCGCGCCAGCGAGACACGCATCCGCATCCCGCCCGACAGGTTTCGAGGTCGTTTCCGCGCATCATCGGCTGTCAGTCCGATCAAACGTAGCGATTCCTCGATCCGCCCTGCGTACGATTGTCGCGACAGCCCCTGAAGTTCGAGGGGCAACCGAATATTGTCCGCGACGGTTCGCCAAGGCAACAAATTCGGCTCTTGGAACACGAACGACACGCGACACGCACTACGCCGCGCCACTTCGGGTGCCTCGCCGCCGACAGTCAATTTCCCCGATGTCGCAGGCATCAATCCCGCAACGAGGCGCAGGAATGTCGACTTTCCACAGCCAGAGGGGCCCAGCAGCGAGACAAACTCGCCCTGCCGGATTTCGCAGGTGATCTCCGCGAGCGCCTGCCGTAATGCACCGAATGCCATCGATGTCTCTCGAGCTTCGATGAACATCGGTGGTTCGTCAGGCACTTCGAGTCTCTTCCTGCAGAGTAGTCCCGATTCGAAAACGGGAACTGAACATGGCAATCCGCATGAGCCAACGACGGAATCATCCCCCCGCGGAGAGAAAATCATCGCTGATGCGTGCACATTGTTGAAGGCCCATTCACTTTCGGCCACAGTGGACGCGGAAATTTCCCCTTCGAATCTTCGAATCGCGCTGACCGGAACGTTCCCGGGAATGTGATCCCGCGGGAAAGTGTCTTTGAGGTCCCTTGCTGGAAAGCTATCATTCGGCCACTTCGTGTGAAAATCTGAGTTTCGTGCCCTGGAAATCTCGCTCACCTGGCGACGATCTCACGCGCTCATTGCCTTCGTTCATTCCCGGTTGGAATCGCTTGATGCTCCGTCCCCTGCTGGCCATTGACGCCGGAAACAGCCGCCTGAAGTTTGGCTTCTTCTTGCCGGCGCGCTGTTCGTTCTTTCGCCGCATCGGCGAAGACATCGTCCGGATTGTCGACACCAAACGCGACTGGCCGAATTGTCAGCGTTTTCTGGCCATTCCCGCTGGTGATGAAATTCCTTGGAAGACACTCGCGAGTTGGCAGCCAGAAGGAACCGTTATCGCTGGCTCAAATCCGCAAGCCATCGAACGCGTCCTGAGCGAATGGCCACAATCCGCGTTGCCAACACCGCTGATTGTCCGAGATCGCGCGGCCATCCCCGTCGAGGTCGATGTTGATTTTCCTGAGAAAGTCGGTATCGATCGTCTGCTGAATGCGGTCGCCGCGAACGTTCTTCGTCCCGCCTCACGGGCGACGATTGTGATCGATTCAGGCACGGCGACGACGCTGAATTTCATCAGCCGCGATGGCGTGTTTCGCGGTGGCGCGATTCTGCCGGGGTTGGAAATGTCGGCGAAAGCCTTACATCATTATACGGCAGTTCTGCCCCAGTTGCCGGTCCAAGATCTCGGCGGCGAACCGCCTGTGACCCCGGGACGCAATACCCGCGAAGCCATTCGAAACGGGCTTTTCTGGGGACAAGTCGGTGCGATTCGAGAACTGGTCTATCAAACGTGCCGGCATGAACACCTTTCGAGACCAGACTTCGAGACACCCATCGATCGTGCCGACGCTCCGTGGATGATTCTCACGGGCGGTGGCGGTCCCGTTCTGTCGCCTCAGTTCCCAGGTCTGCTCTTTGTCCCTTCACTGGGTATGCACGGGTTGGTGATTACCGCGTGGAAAAAGGGCGGTTGATCGAATGCCAGACATGTCCTCACAACCGACGGCAGCTCGCCTGACACCTGCCGGCCGCGGTGCCGTCGCGACAATTCGCTTTCAAGACAACTCACGGTGGAATGCGACGAGCTGTTCGCCAATTGATCGCTTCTTTCAAGCGGCGAATGGGATGCCCCTGCAGAACCAGCCGATTGGTAAGATTGCGTTCGGCCAATGGGGCCTGAGCGATACCGAAGAGCTTGTCGTCTGCCGTGTTGCGACGGAAATTACCGAAATTCACTGCCACGGTGGCGATGCCGCTGTCGAACGAATCCTTCAGGACTTGAAGACGGTCGGATGCGCCATCGTCGACTGGCGCGACCAACTCGCCGAACATACGGATTTACTGGAAGCCGAGGGGCTTGAGGCGCTCAGTCGAACTTCTACCTGGCGCACAACCCAAATCGTCCTTGAACAAACGAACGGCCTGTTACGAAACGCCTACACGAAATTATTGCAGCTGGAGGCCAGCGATCGTGAAGGACGGAATCGTCATTTGGATGCTCTGCTTGACTGGTCTTCATTGGGATTGCACCTCACCACCCCGTGGAACGTGGTCCTGACAGGACGTCCCAATGTGGGAAAATCGAGCCTGATCAACGCCCTACTGGGCTACCAGCGCGCCATCGTCTATGACGAACCAGGTACGACGCGAGACATTGTGACTGGTGAGACTGCTTTCGATGGTTGGCCCGTCACGCTGGCGGATACCGCCGGGATGCGGAACGCGATTGGAGAAATTGAAGCGGCGGGAATCGAAATGGCGAGACAGCATCTGGCCCAGGCCGACCTCCAAATCGTCCTGATCGATCTCAGTCAAAAGCCCACATCAGACGATATTCGAATCCTGACGACATGGCCCACTGCGTTGATCGTCGCCCATAAGGCAGACTTGCCCAGTCGCTGGGGCGATCAACTGCCAAAGAACTCCCTTCCAGTTTCCTCCGTCACGGGGCAGGGGCTGGCAGAGTTCCAGCACGAACTCGTCCAGCGACTCGTTCCCAACACTCCCCCGTGCGGTACACCCATTCCAATCACCGCTCGCCAAGTCGATCATTTGCGTGATGCGAGAGCTCGCAATTCGGTCGACGACCAATTGAATTCGATCAAGCGTCTATTTGGAGACACATCGAAAGCATGTGCGAGACCGGAATGATCGCTGGAGCCGTCCAAGCTCGTCACGAAAACCCACTTGGATCGAGAAGGCGAGCGGTCGTTGCTGACGGGTGCGAATGCGCGACAGACCGTCATGTCTCACGCACGACTCGCCGTTTCGTACCAAGGTGCTGAAGGATGCTTGGTCAGCAATCAGCATCCGACCTGGGATGGCGGCTCGAAATCCAGCCTGCTCTCTTTTCGTCCCGGTTTTGAATCGCTGATAAGGGCGCATGCTGGCCAAAGCTCAAGATCGCATGCGACAGTATTCGATGATTCGCACCATGGGGACTCGCGTATGGCTACCGACATTACTGCGGCGACCAATTCCGCGAATCCAACGTTGATCGAATTCGATCACGATTTGCGAAACGTCCGCCTCAGAGACGGAGCGGTTGGCTCAAGATATGCAGCCTGTTACGCCGGATAAAGACGCTCGAATCAACAAGCCCTCTGTACAGACTTGTGGAATCGGCCATCGCGAGGACTTGCTGGCACCGAAGTGTGTTCGCGTCCTCCCTCGGTGAATTCATCCCACATCCCCTCACGACTAAAGGACCTGATCAATGCACATTTCGAATCTCAATGAACTGTTCGTGAATGAACTGCGTGACATTCTTAGTGCCGAAAACCAACTGGTGAAAGCCCTTCCGAAAATGGCCAAAGGAGCGACATCAGAAGAACTCAGAACGGGCTTTGAAAACCACCTCGAACAAACAAAGACGCACGTCCTGCGCCTGCATCAGATCTTCGAAGCTCTTGGGCTAACGGCCCGAGCCAAGACCTGTGAGGCCATGAAAGGACTCGTGAAAGAAGGTTCGGAAATTCTCGAAATGGACTGCGAGTGCGACGTGAAAGACGCGGCACTGATCGCCGCGGCGCAGAAAGTCGAGCACTACGAGATCGCGACCTATGGAACACTCATCACCTGGGCGCAACTGATGCACAACACCGAAGCAGCATCTCTCTTATCCCAGACGTTGGCTGAAGAGAAGGAAACTGACGGTCAATTAACAGAACTCGCCGAATCGTCCATCAACGCCGCGGCGGTTTGACTCCGGTAAAACTTCTCACCGTATGTAACAGAGCGCAGGGACGCGCACTGTTCTTTCTTAACTCGTCCCGAATCCCAATCCCAAGCGATGGTTCGAGTTCACCAGAGTGAATGTCGAGTAGAATTTCGCCCGTATCTTGCGCGTCGATAAACGCACTCTCGGCAGGTCAACGAGCTCGCACGGGAACGCATCAACCTGTCAGGAGAGAGGAATTGCGTCGCTAGTTTTTGACGACGCGATGCATGTAATAGATCGCCGCGACCAACAACGCGCCGTTCGCCATCCAGGCCGACCAACTGGGATCAAGCTGGCCCGATTTTGAGAGATTCTGCGTCATCATCGCAATCGGGTAATAGACCGTCAGGATTGGTAAGAAGCAAAAGAGAAATGTCGTCAGAAACTGCTTCTTCGCCATCAAGATCGAGAATGGCGTCCCCAATAATACGACGAAAAAACAGTTCACAGACATGGCGAACCGATTGTAGTACTCCGTTCGCAAGCCTCGAATTTCATGCACGGCGGATTTGGCGGTCTGCTCATGGGCATTGAAGCTCGTGCTGCTAAAGGCCTCAAAGTCACCTCTTGCCAGTGCAAAGGCTGATTCGACAGCTTGCTTCTGCTTGGCAATTCGCTGCCGTTCGTGTTGGCCGTCGAGTGCGACGAGCAGTTCTCGTGTGCGTTTGACGCGACTTCCCGAATTGCCTCCGTGTTTTGGCAATGCGTACGAAATGCGTTCATACTCCGATTTAAGCTGAATATTCTTCGCGAACTTGCCTCGAATTTTGCGGAGTGACAGCCAAATCAACTGATTCCTGAGATCAAACTCAATGTGGGCCTCGTCCGCCTGAACCGTGCTTGCCTTTCCTCCGCGTACCACACGGATTGTGGGATTGATCAGATTCCGCCCGCGAACCCCTGTCACGTTGATCGTAACGCCAAAGCCCTTCGCACTGATGTGATTCTGAGCTCGGAGCTTATCGAGGAAGATGTCTTCCATCGCTAGGGCTACCACGCGCTCGATGTTGCTGAACGCCCATGGTATGACCTGGTCCGTCAGAACTAGCGTTCCAATGCTGAGCGTCGCAGCAACGAAGAGTGACGGCCAAATCAGGTGGAAGATATGCACCCCCGCCGCGCGTGCGGCAATGATTTCGCTGTCACCCGCCATGCGCCCGTAAACCACGCAGACCGTCAGCAACAACGTGGCGGGGATCGTGTATGGCATCAGGTTCGGGATGGCATAGGGAATGATCTGCAGAACCTGCCAGATTCCCAAGTCCAGCTTCTGCGCTTCGCTGAACGCCCCCACAAACACGAACAACAATGTGGAAATGGTAATCATGGCCCCGAACACGCGGAGCACTTCCATCATCACATAGCGTTCGAGTTGCCGCATATCGTAAGATTCAATCCGCGCGGAAATATCGTAAAAAGCCCCGGTCGTATACGTGAACTCGCTGAATTGGGTCAAGGTGGATTACGATTCCCTGTGCGGGGAAAGGTCCGCCGCAGCCGATCTTGCCCGACGAACCCGCACGTCATTCCCGTTTGATAATTTAGGCAAAAGACAATGAATGCAGAAGCGAAAAAGGCCGTGGTCCTCGTCAGTGGCGGCTTGGATTCGGCAACAATCCTGGCAATCGCAAAAAAGGAAGGTTTTCGCCTGTTCGCCTTGAGCTTCGATTACGGGCAGCGCCATCGCTTCGAACTCGAGGCTGCCCGCCGCGTCTGTGCCGCCGCGGAGGTCGAACGCCACGTGACCATTCCAATCGATATGCGCCCGTTTGGTGGTTCTGCACTGACTGACGACATCGCCGTTCCCAAGGATCGCAGCGAAACCGAAATGACCGATGGCATCCCAATCACGTATGTCCCGGCTCGAAACACGATCTTCTTATCAATCGCACTGGGGTGGGCAGAAGTCCTTAGTGCAACCGACCTGTTTATTGGCGTAAACGCTGTCGACTACAGTGGATACCCTGATTGTCGCCCCGAATTCATTGCGGCATTCGAATCGCTTGCGAATCTCGCAACAAAATCAGGTGTCGAGAAAACCGCAGATTGGAAAGTTCATGCGCCCTTAATGGACCTTTCCAAGGCGGATATCGTGCGTTATGGAACCGAACTGGGTGTCGACTATGGACTCACTCATAGTTGCTACGACCCGGATCGGCAAGGAAGGGGATGCGGACACTGCGATTCCTGCCAGCTCCGCCTAAAGGGTTTTGCCGACGCAGGCTTGACGGATCCGGCCCCCTATGCACCGGCCGCGGATCAGTAGGCGCATGGCAACCTGTGGAACAACATTGACGTATTCTTCTTCATGAAAAGACATTACGGCATTGCAATCCTCACGAACCACGAACGTGAGCGATCGTTCTGCCAGCCATGGCTGGAGCGAGAAATCTGAAATCTCACCCCAATTTCCTCACGGCTCGAAATTAAATCACCGATCTAGTTGGTGGTATATCAGTCGCGAAGTCGCAAGCGCCCTCTCCAGCGCGAAGACTCTGGTCACCCGTGCGGCACTTGTCTGCGCGGTTCGTGAACACGATCCCCGGAACCCGCGTCACTCGGCTCCGGGGTTTTTCGTTTTCACTCCTCTGATTTGTACGGCCGAGGGAAGCTGTTCTAGCCAATACTTGCAAGTCGGCCCATTTTGACGGCGGAGCGGTCGCCCCCTCGTCGGCAATTGATCCGTCGCGGCAACTCCTTACGACTCATTCAGCCTGATTTTCACAGCACGGTTGTTTTCATATCAACGGCGTGTTACGTGTTTGGTCACTCGGATCGAAGAACGGCTTTGATCACGGGCAAAGAACAGCTTTGATCATGCAGTGAAGGAGGCACGAAGAGAATGAATGCTGGATTTGCAACGAGTTCATTAACGTCGGTGCGAGCGTGGCTGGGTGCCGTACTCGTGACGCTGTTCGCGAGTCAGTCAGTTTATGCGAATGTGAAGCTGCCGAATGTTTTCGGCGACCACATGGTTCTGCAACAGGGCCAGAAAAACAAAGTCTGGGGCACGGCGGATGCGGGAGAGGCGGTAACCGTCTCGGTCGACAAGCAAACGCACAGCGCCACCGCGGCAGCCGACGGCACTTGGAACGTCATGTTGGAACCGCTGGCCGTCGGGGGTCCGTACGAACTGACCGTAAAGGGCAAGAACGAAGTGAAATTCACCGACATCCTGGTCGGTGAAGTCTGGGTCTGTTCCGGCCAGTCGAATATGCAGTGGTCGGTCAAACAATCGAATGATCCCGATCTGGAAAAGTTGGCAGCGAAGTATCCCAAGATTCGCATGATTAACTTCCCGCAGGTTGGAACTCAATCACCGATCTGGAGTCACGACGATCGCCGCTGGAAAGTCTGTACCCCTGAAACCGTCGATGATTTCTCGGCTGTGGGATACTTCTTCGCGCGACAGCTCTACGAAACCCTGGGTGTGCCGATTGGCATGATTAATAACGCTTGGGGTGGTTCCGCGTGCGAAGCTTGGATCAACCGCGACACGCTGAATGCCGATCCCAAATTCAAACCGATGATGGATCGCTGGGTTCAGATGGAAACGAAATTCGCAGAGCTGACAGCGAAGGGCGACCAGCTGACTGACGAAGAAAAGAAAGCCTTGACAGGCTTGACGAATCAGATGGGTGGCAACCATCGTCCTGCAAACATCTACAATGGGGTGCTCAAGTCCCATCTCGGCTATGGAATTAAAGGAGCCATCTGGTACCAAGGTGAATCAAATGCCGGGCGTGCTTATCAGTACCGCGATTTGTTCCCATTGATGATCAAGAGCTGGCGTGACGAATGGAAACAGGGCGACTTCCCGTTCTATTGGGTTCAACTCGCCGATTTCTATCCTGAAAAACCACAGCCAGACGAAAGTTCATGGGCTGAATTGCGCGAAGCTCAGACAATGACCATGACACGACTCCCCAACACTGGTGAAGCGGTCATCATCGACATTGGTGAAGGACGAGACATCCATCCCAAAAATAAGGTCGACGTGGGACGACGCCTGGCTCGCTGGGCGCTCGCCAAAGACTACGGAGTCAAAATCGCTTACCACAGCCCGCAGTACAAATCGATGGCAAAGAAAGACAACAAAATCGTCCTGACCTTTGACCATATTGAAGGTGGCTGGCGACCGTTTGACGTTCTAGAGCCGCGAGGATTCTCCATCGCCACGGAAGATGGGAAGTTCGTCTGGGCCAAGGCTGCAATCCAAAAAGACAACACGATCGAAGTCTGGAGCGACGAAGTCACCAGCCCGGCAGCAGTCCGCTACGGCTGGGCCGACAACCCCATCGTCAACATGTTTGGAGCCAATGGTTTGCCGTTGACCCCGTTCCGAACGGACAGCCGTCCGGGCGCAACCATCAACGCCAACTGATTTTTTGCTGCGTTTCTTAGCAAAAGGCGTTCAGCCGGATCACACTGCCGTCGCTGCGAACCGGGCGGCGGCAACTCCGGCGAATGCCTTTCTTCGTCCAGGGCCCCGTCGATTTCCCACGATTCGATGACGCCCCGCCGATAAACACCTGCGATACCGATGACGCCTCATAAATTCCGTCGCGGATGACTGTTGCAGAAGACATCATGAATCGCCATAGTTCTGTCAGAAACTCATGTCGGAGCGTCGGTAGACGTGACCCGAAATTCAATACTCGTTCGGTCAGTAAGTACTTATGGCGAATCCATCTCAACGCGGCTCCAGTTCAGACGACGATTCTTGGGGCAAAATTGCCTCGGATTTGTTCGGCATCCAGTTCAATGACGGCGATGACTTCGAACTGCCCGATGATGATGCCCCGGTCAAATCATCCGTCCCCCCGACGGAACCCAAATCGCACCCAAGCGAATTGGCTGCCGGTTTCGAAGAGGACGATGACGACTCACAGGACTCTGTGACTGACGAAGTCGCAGTAGAAGCCGAACCGTCGAAGACGTCGGTTCCAGGAAACGAAGACCACGACGAATTCTGGGATATCCTGGAATCATGGAACTGGGACGAAACCCCGAAGCAACCCGCCGCTTCGCAACGAGCAGAAGAACCACGCGGCGGTCGGTCGCGTCGCGAATCGTCCTCGGGTGAACGAAGCCGACGTGAAGAACCTCCCCGTCGTAGCGAGCCACCGCGACGGGAAGAACCCGTTCGACGAGAAGAGACCGCACGCCGAGAAGAAACACCCCGACGGGAAGAAAAACGTCCTGAACGCACCGAGCGCCCACGCCGTCGAGATGCCGAGCCATCTCGTGAAGTAAGCGCCGCGAGCGAAGAAGTTCGACCGGCCCGTCCTGCACAGGACGAACCGCGTCGTGAACGCCCGGCACGAGCAGAACAACCTCCGCGCCCACGCCGCCAGGAACAGGATCGCCCTCCAGTCGTCGAGCGCCCCGCTGCTGAACGTAAGCACGAGGAACGACGGCCAGAACGGTCGCCAGAACGCCCCAGAACACGTGAGTCGTCGGCAAGTCTTGACGACGAGTTCGGAACAGGCGTGGAAGAATTCGCAGAAACACCACGTTCCAAGCAAGCTCCACCCCCGCGCAAGCGTGAAGAGCGTCCTGCTCCTGCCCGCAAACCCGCTCCCGCAAAGTTCTCCGACGACGAAGACGATTTTGAAGGAGACTTGTTCGGCGAGGACGGAGAAGACGAAACCAATGAAGAGGGCTCGTTTGGAGCCGAAGAATCGACGAGCGAAGGTTCCGACGATGGGGAAGGGGGTCGCCCCCGTCGCCGTCGTCGTCGTCGACGCCGTGGCCGCGGCCGTGCCGCATCCGAACCGACCTCAGCACGAGATGCAGAGTTTGAAGAAACCGCCGAATCGGATGACGAAGAAGCCGCCTTTGACTCGGACGATGAGCCCGTCGAAGTCGAAAATTCGGATGACGACCAGGAAGAAGAACGCGAACCACGACGTCCGCGCCGTCGTCGCCGTCGTCGCGGCCGCCGTCCGGAGCCAGCATCAGCCGCAGTCACCGACAACGACGCCGAGGTGATCGACGAACATGCAAGCGATGATGACGAAGACGACGAAGTCGAACTTCACCACGACGACGAATCGGAATACGTCGAGGACGAAGCCGAAGAAGCGGTCGTGCCCGTGAGCTACGAAGGCATCCCCACTTGGGAAGAGGCCATTTCCTACCTGGTCATCACACCGCCAACCGAATCGCGTGGCCACCATCGCGGCCGCGGTGACGGACATCGCCGTGATGATTCACGACGGCGGTAAAAGCCAGATGGAAGATCACGATCAATCGATGGCCCGGGAAAAGCTGTGCCGGCTCGTGACGCTCGGCTGCAAAGTCAACCAGTATGAGACACAACTCGTTCTGGAGGCACTCGAGCGAAATGGCTTTCGTGAAGCCCAGGATGATGAAACGGCCGATCTGTGCGTGGTTAACACCTGCACAGTGACCTCAAACGCGGATTCGCGCTCAAGGCAAGTCATACGCCAACTGGCGAAGCACAACCCTGGAACGCGAACCCTCGTCATGGGTTGTTATGCAACGCGCGATCCCGCGGCAATTCAGCGATTGCCGTCCGTCTTCGAAGTCGTGACCGACAAACGCGAACTTCCCGATATTCTGGCTCGCCAAGGCATCGTCGACATGCCCACAGGCATCAGTCGATTTGAGGGTCGGCGGCGGGCTTACGTCAAAGTGCAGGACGGCTGCATCCTGCGCTGCACGTATTGCATCATCCCTCAAGTTCGCCCCGGCCTGCGCAGCAGATCCGCTGAGGATATCGAAGCCGAAGTCCGGCGGCTGATCCACAATGGATACAAAGAAATCATTATCACGGGTGTCCATGTCGGCCATTACGGCGTCGATACATCCCGAGGCCGCTCGGGACAAGCACGCTTTCGACTTCCGGACCTCTTACGTCAACTCGATCGAATTCCCGGCGACTGGCGAATGCGGCTGTCCAGTATTGAAGCCGCAGAGGTCGATGACGCCTTTATTGCCGCCGCGGCAGACTGCCAGCATTTATGCCCTCAGTTTCATCCGGCGTTGCAAAGCGGCTCGAATTCGGTTTTACAGCGGATGCGGCGCCGCTATTCGGTCGAGAGTTTTCTCGACAAGCTGGCGCGCATGCGCGAGCTTCTTGAAATCCCCGCTTTTGCCACCGATGTCATTGTCGGATTTCCGGGCGAGACCGAGGCCGAGTTTGAAGAAACTCTTGAAACCTGTCGACGTGCCGAATTCATGAAGATGCACATCTTCCCGTTCAGCCCCCGTACGGGAACTCCCGCCGCGACATACCCCGACCAAGTCCACGGAACAGTCCGTCAGGAACGCATCACGCGGCTAGAGCAGCTGGAACGGGAATTGGCGGAACAATACTACCGGAAGTTTGTGGGCCAGCGATTGGAAGTCATGGTCGAAAGTTTGTCGACTCGACCTGGCATGGTCTGTGGAACAGATCGCCGCTATATCCCTGTTGAATTGCCTGGCTCAGCCGCCGACATTGGTACAATCTGCTGGGCGCGCGGCACACGAACCGATCGAGAATTCCTGGACGCCGCCCGCGAGAGTGCCGACAACAGCGCAATCGAAGCCCGCATTCACGGGTCACCTGCAACATGCCTGCTCTGAATATCACCGAAGGCAATGCTCTTGCAGGCCAGGCGTGAAACGAAAACTGATCGAGGTGATCCGTGCGAATTGTTTCACTCCTCCCCAGCGCAACCGAAATCATCTGCCAGCTCGGCCTCGAAAAATCCCTGGTCGGAGTCACGCACGAATGCGACTATCCGCCACATGTACGAGACCTGCCGAAGGTCACTCAAACACTCATTCCAACTGACGCATCCAGCCTTGAGATCGATCAACTCGTCCGTGAACGTTTAAAGAACAATCGGGCGCTCTACTCATTGAATCTCCCGGTACTCGAGCAACTTCGTCCCGACCTGATCATCACGCAGGCCCTGTGCGACGTCTGTGCTGTCGCCGAAGCTGAAGTGACTGCCGCCGCCTGCAATCTTCCGGGGCATCCGCGCGTGTTGAATCTGGAGCCGATGAGCGTCCACGAGGTCCTTTCGACACTGATTCAAGTCGGCACGGTTGCTGGAATTCCCGAACGAGCCACCGAAATTGTCGATCAACTTCGGTCTCGAATCGACGCTGTCGCAGCACGATCCCAAACCGTTTCCCACCGACCGAAAGTTGTTATTCTCGAGTGGATCGATCCTCCCTTCTCGTGTGGCCATTGGTCGCCGGAAATCGTGCGTCTGGCAGGCGGCGACGAGCAGCTGGGGCGGCCCGGGATCCCGTCGCAGACACTCGATTGGCTCCAAGTGATCCAGGCCAATCCAGACGTCATCGTCATTGCCTGTTGCGGCTTTAACGTCGCGAGAACGCTGGTTGATGTCGACATTCTCCGGACATTTTCCGGTTGGAATGACATTCCCGCCGTCAAAGCAAATCAGGTCTACGTGATCGATGGAAATGCCTATTTCAGCAGACCGGGGCCGCGATTGATTGAATCGCTCGAACTGCTGGCACATGCGCTGCACCCCGATATTCATCCCGCCCCAATCGGAATCCCTCCGGCACTGCGGCTGATTTCTTAGAACCAGACTTCAGTGCTCAAACGCACAGATTGTTCCGCCACTCCGAGCGACATGGACCGCTCGCGTCATTGGCCAAGCGTCCGTGGCTAACTTTTCTCCAGACAAGGTGAAGATCTCACCGACTCGGTTGGGCTGACTGTGTGGTCAAATGTCACGCATTTCACTTCGATCCCGGCAATTCGTGATCGATGAACATTTGAATGCAATGACGCGCGAGAATGATGGATGGCGGTCCGGCATTCGCTATATCAGGAACCCCAAGACGATGGACCTGGCGCCGGCCGAGTCCCCGAACGACGCCCCGCTTCTTCTTACTCATTTTCAGCGGAAGACTTGAATGGCACGCAAGCGTCCCGAGATCACTGACGCCGAACTCGCCGTCATGAAATTACTGTGGCAACACGGCCGGATGACTGTTCGAGGTCTCACGGACACCCTTTACCCCGCGGGCAAGGTGGCCCACTATGGCACAGTCCAAAAGCTGCTGGAGCGGCTTCAAATGAAAAAGTATGTCAAACGAGATCGAAAACCGTGGCCCTTCGAATTTGAACCAAAACTGACTCGAGAAGAATGGATCGGCCACCGACTACAGGCCACCGCAGACAAATTCTGCAAAGGTTCACTCGCCCCCCTTTTGTCACCTCTTGTCAAAGCAAACCTCAACCGAGACCAGTTGAATACATTGCGCCATCTCCTTGACGCGGCACAAAACGTAGTTCAGCACAACTAATGTCGCCCGTTTGGCACCGTTTGACCGTCGGCGATGGAGCCGGTAGCGGACTCGTCGCCCCACATTCCGACCATCTCTCAGAGTTCGCCGTTTCCGAAAGCGAGACGATGAAGTTCACCCGACGCCTGATGTGCCGGACCACATTGCCAAGCGTGATCTGGTTTCTGAAATCGTGGCTGCAAAAACCATTCGCCGAAGGAAAATCAACCGCGTACGCTTCTGCCAGTGAAGTTCCCTCCGACGCAACGTCGGCCATCATTCGCGGCCTCGAGTGGCTGGCTGCGAATCAAATGCAAGACGGCGGCTTCGGTGGCCCCCATTCCTATGCACGTAATGTCGGAGTCTGTGCCCTGAGCGGAATGGCGTTTCTTGCTCACGGCGGAACACGTGGGAAATTCGGCTCCAACGTCAAGCAATGTACGGACTATCTGCTCGCTATGGCACATTCCAGTGGGTTCATCGTCGAAGCAGAGATCAAAACCCATGCCCCCCTTTACGGCCATGGTTTCGCCACGATGTACTTGGGACAGGTATGCGGGATGGACCGTCGGCGCGAAGTCCGCGACGCACTGAAACGAGCCACTTCCTTCATCCTCTCGGTTCAGACGGACAAGGGCGCCTGGTGCTATACGGATTCTCCCGACGATGCGGATGTTTCCATTACAACCTGCCAGATGATGGCCCTGATTTCGGCAAGACAGGCCGGAATCTTCGTACCACGTCATGTGATCCAACGAAGTGTGGATTTCCTGCTTCGCTGTCAAAATGCGGATGGAGGGTTTCGATATCGATTGATTGATCCACCAGAGTCACTGTTTCCTCGCTCCGCGGCCGCCGTCGTCGCCTTGTGCGCTGCAGGCTTGCACAATCATCCCGCCCTTGCAAACGGACGTGCCTACCTGGCATCCCCGACTTCAACGCCTCCGCCTGACAAGGCCGAATATTACTACTATGGCCGCTTCTATGCAGTTCATGCGGCTTGGCAGGAAGGGGCGGCAGCATGGAACCGCTGGTTTCCCGCAACCCGCGTAGAACTGCTCGAACGGCAGTCTAATGACGGACGTTGGCGCGATACGAACATCGGAGACGAATACGCGACTGCGATGGCTCTCAATATCCTTCAATTTCCGTGCGAAACCATTCCACTCTTCCAGTGTTAGTTGGAAGAGTATCCCGTTCGATCAACGGGAAATTGCTCTGCACAACTCCTGAGTCTCCATGTCGCAACTCATGCCAATGAGTATGCGTCCCGGATTTCGACAGGCTTCTGGCACACTGCCCCTGAATCGACACGTAAGCAAATCTGATTGTCAAAATCGCAAAATCGAGATCGAACAACTTCACGGTAGTCTCTCGTTTTGATGGCCACGCCCGCTATGATCAGTGGGAAGACAACAAGTCGGGCGCTCGACGACCATGAGAACCCTACATCCCGTTTCCGACGAAGGATTCACGATGACCTGCTGCCGTCACTGGTTGGGCCTGTTGCTTCTGATTGCGATCGGATGTCAGCCGGAGAGTGACTCGCCTAAAACTCCCATGACGAAAGATAAAGCACTTGTTCCTGTGACGCTGGCCCTGAACTGGTACCCCGAAGCGGAACATGGTGGCTTCTACGCCGCTCTGGTGCACGGCGACTTCGCGGAAGAGGGGTTGATGGTCACGATCCGCCCCGGTGGACCGAATGTTCCCGTGATCCCAGACGTCGCATCCGGCAAGATTGAATTCGGCGTCGACAATGCCGACAAGTTGTTACTGGTCCGGGCTCAACAAGCCGACGTCGTCAGTGTGATGAGCCCCCTTCAGAACAGCCCTCGCTGCATCATGGTCCATAAGAAGAGCGGCCTCACGAAAATCGAAGAATTGGCCAGTGCCAAACCGTTCACGTTAGCGATGAATCAGGGCCAGCCGTTCGCTCAGTATTTGATGAAGAAATTGAATCTCGACAACATTCAAGTCGTGCCATTTCCAGGCGGAATTGCCCAATTCATGGATGACCCGAACTACGGCCAGCAGGCCTACAACTTCAGCGAACCATTCCTCGCGGAAAAGCAGGGGGGTGATCCACATTGCCTGATGCTGTCGGATTTTGGATTCAATGCCTACACCAGCGTCCTGCTGACTCGGCGTGAATTAATCGATCAACAGCCCGATCTCGTCGCCAAAATGACGCGAGCCTCGATTAAAGGCTGGAAGAAATATCTGTCTGCCCCTGAAGAAACAAATAAGTATATCCACGAACAAAATGAGGGCATGGGACTTGAGATCCTCGCCTTCGGAGTGCAGGCATTGCGAACCGTCTGCCTGCCCGATGGCTTCGACGAAAATCGACTTGGAGAAATGACAGGCGAACGCTGGCAGACGCTGGTCGCGCAGATGATCGAAATTGGTTCGATCAAACCCGATAGTGTGAAAGCGGACGACGCATTCTCACTGAAGTTCTTGACCGCGAAATGATCGATCCGACATGGCCGACACTCTGTCAACACCGTCCATGTTTTTCCGACGGTTGTGAAGAACCAAACCGGAACCAGAAGAGCTGGTAAAGGGGCAAACAGCGCGCGACAATAACGGTCTCAGTGCATCAAAATCGATGCTTATCAACGCGGCGGAGATGTCGGTTCCCTACCGCAATTCACACGCGAATCGCAACCGGTTTTCGCGTCCCAAGGACCAGGATCGTGACCGCGATGCCCACCGCGACAGAGGCCCCCGCGAGCCATGTCGCGGGAATATGCTGCTCTGTTCCGGTTCCAATTCCCCATGCGGACAATTCTTTGACATAGTTCTGCATCAGCAGAATCAAGGAATTGTGAACCGTGTGCAACAGCATGCCAGGTATCACACTTCCGGTCCGGTAACAGACCCAACCGAGAACGATTCCCAGAAAACAGGTCGGCGCAAACCGCTCGAACGATAACGTTGCCATCACGTGAAACAGTCCAAACAGACAACTCGAAAGAATGATGGCGAGCGCCGTCGACATCCCCGTCCGGAGCGCCGTCATCAGGTAGCCTCGGAAGAACAGTTCTTCGCAGATCGCGGGAATCAAAGCGAGTGCGAGCAATTTCATGGGCAACGAGACCGCGTTCAAGCTCGCGCTCACCCGCTCGAACAGCTCTTTGAAGGCCTCGCTGTGCTCAATCGAAGTGGACTGGAAGCGAGCCAATTCGATCGCGAACGGCCAAAGCGACAATCCGAACAGGCAGGCCGCCAGAAAACTCGCGACAGTTGCCTTGCGAAGGTTGAACCCTTTCAACAGATCGACAGAATTCCAGTACGACACCACCACTGGAAAGAACGCAAACAGCACGATCGTAATTAGCGCATTTCCAACCAGCCGGCCAATTACCGAATCTCCCGACAATCGACCTGGAAGCCCACTCAAGATCAAGAAAGCGGGGAATAAGACCGCCAGGCAAATCATCGCTTGAGAAAGCGTTGCCGCGAATCGACGTGACGTCGGACGTCTCACTAAATCCGACCAGCTTCCCTCACTGCCATACAGGACCGCATCGGTGCCGAAGATTTTCGCGGCCATAGCGAGCGCCACCGCCGAATACAAGACTGTCGACAGCAGAGCGGACACGACCCAGACGGCCTGAGCGCGTCCGTCAACAATATCACGAGCCAAGATCACGATATTGACCAAGGGAGTGACTGACATCCAACCGGTCATCTCGATCCCAGGTAGCAGGCAAAGCACGCCGGGAGCCAGCGAAACCAACATGACTGGAATCAGGTACGCCTGCGCTTCTTTGAAACTGCGTGCGAAACTCGTCAGGATCAAAATCACTGCCGCAAAGAAACCCGCAAACACCACCAGCAGCCCCAGCATTAGCACGAGCATCCGAAAGTTGATACCGCCAGGCCCGAAAAGCAGTGTTTCCATCCGGTTGGCATAGGCGGTGACGACCATTGACGTCAAATTCGCAAT
Organism: Schlesneria paludicola DSM 18645; assembly: GCF_000255655.1. NCBI lineage: Bacteria > Pseudomonadati > Planctomycetota > Planctomycetia > Planctomycetales > Planctomycetaceae > Schlesneria > Schlesneria paludicola. The sequence continues at coordinate 2,369,214 of NZ_JH636435.1, forward strand.
CGCGGTCAGCATTGCCACCGACAAGACGGCCAGATACTTTGCAAACAGAAGTTCGTGACGGGGGACGGGCGCCGAAATCAACGCTTCAAGCGTCCCTCGTTCGCGTTCACCGGCCGTCAGGTCGATCGCTGGATAGACGGCCCCTGTGACCGTCATCAAGATCAGAATCAATGGGATCAAGGTCGCCATCGAAAACGGCACACCGGAATCAGTCGACGCCACGGTTTTAGACTGAAACGCAATCGGAACCGCCAGGGACGGGTCAATCGAACTCAGTTTGCGCGAGAGAATCCTGTCGCTCAGTAAACGCAGTCGGTCTTCAAATGCACGGCGTGCATCGAGACTGAATGGAGACCCGGCTCTGTATGAGAGGTCAAATTCATAAGGACCATCATCTTGCCCCGCTTTGAGACGAACCCCCAGATCGTTCGAACGATCCGCCACAAATTGATCGACGTCGACAACGGCATTGGGATTGTCTGACACCATGAATTCCCAAATCGGGTCTTCCGGTGTCCCCTTGGGCTCATAATCCTCGGTGTGTTCGAACCCCATTTGCCGTGCGATTAGCGGCTTGGACTGCTCGAACAACTGCCGCAGAATTCTTGCATCATGGACCGTCGCGACGCCGACTCGATATTCCGTTTTGGTCTTGCTGGTCGCCTGCGTCACCAGCAGCTTTTGGAAGGTGACGCCCAGCAGTGGATAGATCAGCAGCGGCATCCCGACAAGCGTCAAGATTGTTCGCCGATCGCGCAGGATCTCACGCAGTTCCTTCAACGTCATCCGCCACCAGCGCAGGGATGCCCAAGGACCGACGCGATGCGTCACACCAGACTCGCCGCTCATCCACTTATCCCTTTGTCACGGTTGGCGACGCGGTCGCTGGTTGATTCATCAGTTGCAGAAACATCTCGAACAAGGTCTGGCATCCCGTCTCCTGCTGCAATTCAGGAAACGTTCCTTCATGTCGCAGCGTACCGCGATAGAGCAGCCCCATACGATCACAAATCTGCGACGCCTCATCCAGACGATGTGTCGACACCACAACAGACTTGCCCTGCGATCGCAGATGACTGATGTATTGGAAGATCACGTGCGTCCCCACGACATCCAGACCCCGAGTTGGTTCATCCAACAGCATGATCGGTGGGTCGTGCATTAATGCTCGCGCCAGGGTCACCCGCTGCTTCTGTCCAGTGCTCAGCGTCGCACAGCGCTGATCGATGAAACGCTTGAGATCGAGAAGTTCGGCAAGCGACGCCAGGCGTTCTCGGGCGACCGCCGGTTCAATCCCGTACAGATCCGCGAAAAACAGCAACATCTCGCGGGGGGTCAGCCACTGATACAAACCGGCACTCGCTGACACCAACCCGATCCGCCGCTTCACTTCATCGGGAAACTGCGAGACTCGAAATCCATCAACCACCGCATCGCCGCTGGTTGGCTGAAGTAACCCCAAGATCATTCGTAACGTCGTCGTTTTTCCGGCACCGTTCGGTCCCAGCAATCCGTAGACCTCGCCCGATTTCACCGAAAGCGACAATCGGTCCACGGCCACCAGAGTCTTGCCGCCCGAGCTGAAATGGCGAGTCAATTCGTCAACGATGATCATCGGGCGTCCGTATTAAGCGAGCACACGTCACGTACGAGAAATGATAACGCCACCCGGGCGAGGCCGCGATCCAGCAACGTCCTGCGCCAACGGTCGGTTGGTCTGATCGCCGAATACGGCGAGTTTCGTGCCAATTACAGGTCTATACGCGTTCTCGATCGCTTGCGTTTGACCAACCCGGGACAGGATCGGCAATCGCCCCCTTTACGCAATTCCCGACAAAGCCTAGATTTCACCCGACTTGCCCAGGCGAAATCGTCCGAAGCATCCCAAAATCACTGTCACACTACACGGATGTCATGTCATGCCACTTCGCGTCTACAACACGTTGTCGCGCCAAAAAGAAGATTTCCAGACGGTCGAACCCGGCAAAGTCAGCATGTACCTGTGCGGCCCGACTGTTTACAAGCCCGCCCATATCGGCCACATGGTCGGCCCGGTCATCTTCGACACCATCAAACGTTATTTGACGTATAGCGGCTACAAAGTGACCTGGGTGGTCAACATCACCGACGTCGACGACAAGCTGATCAACCGCGCCAACGAAAAGGGAATCACGGTTGAAGCACTCGCTAAGCAGATGACACAGGATTACTTCGACAACCTTGCAACGATGGGCGTCGACGGAATCGACCACTTTCCCTACGCCACACAACATATCAAGGAAATGCAAGAGATCATCGCCACGCTGATCGAAAAGGGATACGCATATCCCCTGGAAGGCGATGTCTACTTTAACTGCACGAAAGACGAAGACTACGGCAAGCTCAGCGGCCGCAGTCTGGAACAACTGCTCGCCGGAACACGCGCCGAGACTCATTCTGGCAAACGTCATCCCGCCGATTTCGCACTATGGAAGGGATCGAAACCGGGTGAACCCGCCTGGGACAGCCCCTGGGGTCCCGGACGCCCCGGCTGGCACATCGAATGTTCCGCAATGGCCAAGAAAATCCTGGGGGATTCCATTGATATCCATGGCGGCGGCCTGGATCTCATGTTTCCACACCATGAGAACGAACTGGCCCAATCGGAAAGCTGTACGGGCAAGCCATTCGCCCGCTACTGGATGCATAACGGTTTGATGCAATCCAGCGGCTCTGCAGGAAAGGTCGGCGGCGGACACGACAAGCAGGGAGACAAATCCGTCGATCTGACCGCCGCGAAAGAAGCTCAGGAAGCCAACAAACTGGCGGGATCAAAGGGGGCGGCGTCGGTCAAAGAATTGTTTGCCAAGCATGACCCGGAAACAATTCGATTCTTTCTGCTGGCGACGCACTATCGCAGTCCAATCGATTTCAGCGACGAGCAAATCGCCCAGAGAGGTGAATCTCTGGATAGCTTCTACCGCCTGTTCGAAACCTGTGAACGAATCACGGGTCAGTCATTCTACGCTCTGAAAACGACGACTCGACGTAGCGAAAGTGTTGCTCCCCCCAGCGGTGACTCGAAGCACTTCTGTGACGCAGTCAGTGAACTCCGAGAGCGATATCTGGAGGCGATGGACGACGACTTCAATACAGGCGGCGCCGTCGGCGTCCTGTTTGAACTGCGTAAAACGCTGAACTCGTTCATTAGTGAAAATAAGCTTGACGTCAACAAGGATGATCAGGGAAAGATCTCGGCGCTCGTCTATGGACTCACCATCCTGAAAGAGCTCGCAGCAATTCTTGGTGTCTTCCGCACGCCGAAGCAGAAAGCGGCCTCGGCCGACGATGGGCTGGTCGAAGGCCTGATGCAACTGGTGATTCAAATCCGAGCTGACGCCCGGAAGAACAAGAATTTCCCTGTTGCCGATCTGATCCGCAACAAGCTGAACGAGCTGAAGATTACCCTTGAAGACCGTACCGATCAGACGCTGTGGCGTCGCGGCTAAGGGGTGACGTCACGGGTCGGGGTAAAGCCAACCTGTCCTGACAGGTTGGCGACCATCGCACCGACATTCACAACCACGGTGCAACACGAATCCCGTACAAAATGTCGTTGCGAATCCCCAATAATCCCGTATTCTGGAGCCCATCGCTCAACATTTAGTCTCATTGGGGGCTGTGTCACGCGATACTGGAGTTCATTGTCATTCGAGGAAGCGGTCACTGGGGCATTCGGTGACTGCGACGCCCCTCATTTGATCAGGTCGATTTGGGATTCGCTGAAATGGATGGCTGGTACTACCGGACCTTTGACATCGACTTCGGCCCCGTTTCGCATGAGAAACTTGTCGAGCTGATCAAGGCACAATCGCTTTCGCGCGACGACGAAGTGCGATTTGGGATCAAGGGAGGATGGCGACGCGTCGGATCAATCGGCACGCTCATGGCCCATCTGCCATTTGAAATTGGAGCCGCATCCACAATGAAACACGAGGCCCGCGGGGGTCTCGAAGGCAGCCCCGCCGCGACCGCCGTACTGGAAACACCTTCAAAGCCGACGCGAAGTTCTGATGCAAGCTTCTCGGTCGTCAACCCGAAACCGGATGGCAATCAATGGTGGTGCCGGATTCAGAACGAGGTCTTCGGGCCCGTTGATATGGCCAAAGTTATTGAGATGGCCCAAAGTCAGGTCATCTCGCGCGATGACGAAGTGCGGTTCGGGGAAGCGGGGATCTGGCGGCGCGTCGGTTCGATCGGCCCGCTAATGGCGCACCTTCCGTTTGAAAGCAGGGAAAACGTTGTCCTTGGCGGCCTAAGGACAGGTCCCAGCGATGCACAGATCAATACCGTCGACAACGAAGTCGCCCCGGCCGGGGGAATAGAAAACCCAGCTAACTCAGGTTCGCGAGAAATTGAAGATCGGTGGTGGTGTCGCATCGAAAACCGCGAGTATGGTCCGATCGAACTCGCGAAAGTTGTCGAATGGGCAGCAACTGGTCGCTTACTAAAAACCGACGAAGTTCGCTTCGGTCGCGATCCCTATATGGCTGCCGGTGAACTCGCGGGCCTTTTCCCTGCAGAACAAAAACCAACGGCGGACGATCCGTCTGTATCAAAGTCAACAAATCCCACACCGAAATCGACAGAAGCAAAAGCTGTCACGCCCCCTCCCAAACCTGCAGTTGCCGACCAGCCAACTCCGGCAGATTCGTCGCCCAAGCCCGCCCCGGCGCCGCAAATGCCATCTGGAAGTTTTAGCGCCCCCAGTTCGAGCGCAGCACGACCGGCAACTCCATTTCGTCCACCGATGGCGAAAGGGAAGGGTAGTTCAGGAGGCAATGACCTGGTCGCCAAGCTCATTCCAGTCGGGATCGGAATTGGTGGAATCGCAGGCGTGGTCGCGCTGATCTACTTCGCAATGATGATGATTCCCGAAAGCACCGTCGCGGATCAGAACCGGCTCAAAATCCTGCAAGGGGCGTTCGATCAATTGAACAACGTCCGAAGAAGCGGCGCCAGTAAACCAGATCAATTCGCTCCTGTGAAAGAAGTGCTTGAGAAAGCAGGTAAGACGGTTGCCGCGGAATTGAAAGATATCACAGACAAGAAGCCGCATCAGGCAAAGCTCAACTACGTCGCGAAGAAACTGCAAGATCTGGCCAAAGACAAGATCGAAGCCAAGCCGGGCGACATTGAAACGAACATTAAGAATGCCTTGACGGATCTGGACACAAAATTGAATCCCAAATGAGCGTCAGATGTGCATTCGCAGTCGGCCTCCATTCAAGTTCCCCTGATGCAGCCCCGCTTGGGCACACCCTTTCAATCAATGCGTCGATTGTGAAGGGGATGCGGGTATCGTTCGCGCGGGTATGACCTGCTTCAGACGAGCCACCATCAGAATCCCGATGGCCATCAGGCCCGCAGCAGCCCAATAGGGAAACGCCAGATTGCGGTCTTGCAACGTCATCCCGACGACGGGCCCCGCAATTCTCGCGAGTGACGAAATGCTTTGCCCCACACCTAAGACCTCCCCCTGTTCGTCATTCCCGCTGCTCAGCGAAAGCATGGCCTGCAGCGCAGGTGTCGTGGCCGAGAATCCAATTACGACCACCGGCAGGACAAACACCAGTGTCCAGAGCGGCGACCACGAGTTCGAACCACGTTCCGCAACGATCAATTGAGGTTTGTTCGCATCGATTCTGTATTCCGTTCCGGCTGGCAACGTAGGCAAGGTCCAGCCCTTGGACGCAGCCAACTCGCTTAGAAATTCCTGGTCCGTGCGTGACGAGTTCGCCTGTTCAGATCGAAACACCGCCACTGCGTCTTTGATATCGAAACTCGCCACCTGGTCCCCAATCTGCCGAAGTGTCTGTGCGCGATAGGCCGTTTGACTGATCAACAAGAGCCCAACGGTCATCAACACAACACCAACGAGCGCCATGCGGTACTCACCCAATCGTGGGATCAAGCGACGCACCAAAATCCCCTGCGCCAGCGTTAGGACCAGCCCGATGTATGCGAATACATAGAAATTGCCGCGATCGTCGACCCCTAATCGCTTGGTCAGCATCGCCAGCGTCGTCTCGAACTGTGCGAAGGCGAACGTGGTCAAGAACACCGCCAGAATAATGGGGCCGAGCACACGGTGAGAAAGAACACGCGGCATCGCCCCAATTTTCAGCCAACCATGCGTCGACGCATGGCCAGTGACACCCAGCTTCCGTGATTCGGGCAACGAGGTAAAACCAAAAATGAACGCGAGGCCAGATAGCACCGCAGCAACATAGCCCGGCGCGGGACTTGGCGCGGCGTTCAGTTGATTAGGAACAAACAGCGAGCCGAGCAGGGGGCCAAACGTGAATCCAATCCCAAATGCCGCCCCGATAATCGCCATCCCCTTGCCACGCGACGATTCGTCCGTGCAATCGGCAATGTAAGCTTGAGCCGTCGGAATCGTGGCCCCCGAGATCCCCGCACCAATCCGCGTCACAAATAACCAGACGAGTGGACTCAGCCCCAGAATCGGCCCTGAATTCCCCCACTGCGTCACCAGCGCAAACAAAGCATAAAAGATCGTCGACCCCGCCAAACCAACGAGCAGCACAGGCCGCCGCCCAATCCGATCGGAAAGCATTCCCCACAGCGGCGCAAACAAGAACTGCATCGCCGAGAACGATGCCATCAAACAGCCGAGAATCAGCCCCGCACGTCGATTTCGATGCGCCGTGAATGAGAATTCCCCATGCGCCACGGCCGTATCGGTGGCGGCTGGCTCCGTCGCCGCCCCCGCATCACTCACTGTCGAGTCCTGGACGCGCTCGACCGCAGGCAAAAAATGCTCGGCATATCGAGGCAACAGGGGTAGAACAATCCCAAACCCCAGCAGGTCGACGAACACAGTGATAAAGATGATCAACAGCGGCTTACGTGACACGGCATTCCCTCAGACACAGATCGAGCAGGACAGCGGAACGGAGGACTGTAAGACAAGAGAGGAGCGGTTTCCAGCAGAGGCAACTGATTGCCGACGCACCGCACGAAGGAACTGAAGCGTCTGGACATCCGTCCGCAATTCCGCGATCAAGGGAAACTGGGATGCAAAATCGTGGCACAACCATTCGGCTCCGACAGATTTATGAGCATCGTCCGCTGTCTCGTTGGCCTATTCGCGACGAGTTCATCATCGTGACTTTTCAGGCTTTAAGCTCCAGTAGAATTGATTTGTGGATTCGCCTAAGTTTCGACGTCCATCGGAAATCGCTGTACATCAACAGAACGGAATCGAACAGAACGGAATCGCGTTGAACGAATCGTTGCGGAATGTTTCGCGGAACGTGCGACTAGTCAGTCTGTGCACGATCGTCAGCCGAATTCTTGGGTTGCTTCGCGACCAGGCGATGGGTGCCATCTTTGGCGCTGGCCCCCTTCTGGACGCCTTTACGGTCGCCTTTCGACTGCCCAATCTCGCACGCGTGCTTCTCGGAGAAGGGGCTCTTACAACGGCATTTCTGCCCGTGTTTATGGAAGAACTGCACGAACGCGGCCGTGATTCGGCCGCAAGGCTCACCTGGGCCGTATTTTTCTGCCTGACAGGGGTCCTCTGCACCTTGATCTTGGTTGCAGAGGGAGTCTTGCTGACCATTACCCAGTGCTTCGACCTAGGCCCTGAATCGCGTCTTTTGTGCAACCTGACGGCGTACCTGCTTCCATATGTTCTGATGATTTGCCTCGCCGCGCAAGTCGGAGCCGTACTGAACGCACTCGGCCGCTTTCTGTGGCCCGCCCTCGTTCCTTCCATCCTGAACCTCGTCTGGTTGATCGCGATGTGGAAAGTCGTGCCTTTGTGGTCCGACGAAATCAGTCGGATCTATGCGACGGCGGCCTGCGTCGTCATCGGAGGAGGACTGCAGCTTCTCTTTCCACTCCCAATCCTATTTGCGAGCGGTTTCGGCTATCGTCGCGATTGGCGCGAGGCCTTGGGCAGCGTTCGCAGAATTGCCATGACGATGCTGCCAGTCATCCTGGGACTTTCGATCACCCAACTGAACGCGGTTCTCGACAGTTTTGTCGCGTGGGGGTTCACCCGCCCAGAAACGCACTCTGCCTCAAACTGGTTTTCCGATATCTCGTCTTACCCCTTACCCGAAGGCACCGCCACCGCCTTATATCTCGGCCAACGCCTCTATCAATTTCCGCTCGGTGTGTTTGGCGTGGCGTTGGGGACGGTACTTTTCCCGCTTTTGACCTCCCACGCCCAGCGCGGTGAAACCGACAAGCTCCGCGCGGACCTCTCGCTGGGAATTCGCCTGGTGCTCGCAATCGGCCTGCCTGCAAGTGCAGGACTCATGTTGATCGCTCATCCGCTCTCAACGGCATTTTTTGAATACGGCCGATTCGATGCCGAGGCGGCACATCAAACGGGAACGATGATCGCCGCCTACAGTTCAGGCGTCTGGGCCTATTGTGGCCTACTCATTCTACAACGCGGATTCTATGCCATCGGCGATCGATTGACCCCGATGTATCTCGGAATGGCCGCGATGCTGGGAAATTTGATTCTTGACCTGACGCTGATCTGGCCCTTCGGCGGCAAAGGGCTCGCATTTTCAACGGCGCTTATCGCGGCCGTGCAATGCGCGGCAACCGTCAGGCTCCTACAGCTCAAAATCGGCCCAATGCATTGGCAAGAGATTGGCAGAACTGGGGTCAAAACTCTATTTGCCACGGGCGTGATGAGCATTCTGTGCCTGATGATGTTTGCGGTTCTCGATGGAACCAACTTTGGATCAGGTCGGTTCGTTCGCCTTGGCCTTCCGTTGCTGGTGGGTGTGGTCGGCTTTCTGATCATGGCACGCCTGATTCGCCTCGACGAACCTTGGCAAATCCTCGCGGGAAGACACCCCAAAAACGCCGACAAATCAATACCGGATCCGGCCGCTACGGCGGATTGAATTCAATTTTTTGCCTCACGCAATCAGACTTTTAAGTGAATTCCTCGCATAAGTTGCGAAGAACAATAACTGCGATTATCATACCGGGCCCGTTCCGGCTCCTGGGCTGAATTGCCTGGATCGTCGTTTGCACGACGCCGTGTGCTTGCACACGCTCCGGATCTTCGTAACCCGAGACTGCGACAATGTTTGAAGGTATCACTGGCGGCCTGAAGTCTGCGCTTTCCCTATTGGGGCGCGGCGGTAAACTCACCGAAGCCAATATTCGGGATGGGTTGGCACAGGTCCGTAAAGCACTGCTCGAGGCCGATGTCCACTACGACGTCGCCACCACGTTCATCAAACGATGTACAGAGCAGGCCATCGGTGATGCGGTTCTCAAGTCGCTCCGGCCCGATCAGCAGATTGTCGGGATCGTTCATCAGCAGCTCGTCGACCTCATGGGGCCGACGGATCATTCGCTTCATCTTCGTAAAGATGGCCTCAGCAAGATCATGATGTGCGGGCTGCAGGGAAGTGGTAAAACCACCACCTGCGGCAAGCTTGCCAAGATGCTGAAGGAACAAAACAAGAAGCCAATGCTAGTTGCAGCGGACCTTCAGCGCCCCGCAGCGATCGAGCAACTCAAAGTGATCGGTGAACAGCTTGGCGTTCCCGTCTACAGTGAGCCTCCTGCTGGCACAACTCCGCTAAAAGTTTGCGGAAACGCCTTGGCCGCAGCCAAACAAGCGGGCGTCGACGTCATCATTTTCGACACGGCAGGACGTCTGCACGTTGATCCACAGCTCATGAACGAGCTGGAGCAGATCGACCGCAAAGTCCAACCAGATCAGATCTTACTCGTTTGCGACGCAATGACTGGCCAGGACGCCGTCAACAGCGCCAAAGCCTTCAATGACGCTTTGGAACTCGACGGAGTCATTCTGACGAAGCTGGACGGCGACACCCGCGGCGGTGCGGCAATCAGCGTCAAAGAAGTCACCGGAGTTCCAATCAAGTTTGTCGGGATGGGTGAACAACTCGACAAGCTGGAACCATTCCATCCGGACCGGATGGCCGGTCGTATCCTCGGCATGGGAGACATCGTCACCCTGTTCGAGAAAGCCGCCGAGCAGATGGACGAGGACGAGGTCGCTCGCCAACAGGCGAAGATGGCGGCCGGAAAGTTCACGCTCGAAGATTTCCGCGACCAGATGAAGATGATCCGCAAGATGGGATCGCTGAAGGATCTGATGAAGATGATCCCCGGCTTGGGCGGCCTTCTGGCTTCCAACCCCGACATCGACGCCGATGCCGACATGGGACGGATCGAAGCGGTGATCAGCTCGATGACGCCCTATGAGCGAACTCATCCCGATAAGATTGACCGCAGCCGCCGTCATCGTATTGCACGCGGAGCGGGCACTGAGCCCTCTGAAGTGAATCGTCTTCTCAAAGACTTTCAAAACATGGCTGGCATGGCCCAGAAGATGTCGGGCATGGGCGTCATGGACAAAATGCGAGCCGTCCGCGAACTCACCCAGGGCGGAATGGGCAATCCGGCCGGTGGATTCAAAATGGCCAAGGAACGCTCGAAACGCGGCCCATTGGACCAGAATTTGGCGGACGAAAAGCGAAAAAAGGCGCGCAAAGACGCCAAGAAGCAGAAGAAAAAGAACCGCTAACCCTGTTCGACGCGATCGCTTCTCAATCCATGCAAATGCAGCGAGAAACGATCCGATCGGCCAGGTCAGCGATCCCGATAATCGACGACTTCTAATCCGAAAAAGGAGCATTGAGTGGCAGTTCGAATTCGTATGAAGAAAATTGGACGGAAGCATCGACCGTTCTACCGAATTTGCGTGATGGATTCGCGCGTTCATCGTGAAGGTAAAGCCATCGAAGAGATTGGCTGGTATGACACGTCCGTCGCAGACAAGTCGAAACGCGTGAAGGTCAACCTCGAACGCGTCGAGTACTGGGTGTCCGTCGGCGCCAGCATGTCGGACCGCGTTGCCACGCTCGTCAAGAAGGTGAAGACCAACAGCTTCACGACGGCCGCCGCACCTGCACCAATGCTCGCTCCGAAGGTCAAGGAAGCTCCGGCTCCAGCCGCTGCCGACGGAGAAGCGGCCCCCGCTGAAGATGCAGCAGCCGAGTGACCAATGGTGACCTCAACCAAGGTTGCCAGCGGCAATGTTGGAGTGAGATGCCGGTCCTGATTCGTCAGGCCGGACGGTTGTAAGTCGTTCCGTGTTCGAAATCGTCAGGCTGTCGCCCTGCGAGTTGGTTTCGTTGGCGTCATCATGCGTTTCGATGTCTTAACCCTGTTCCCAGAACTGTTTCACAGCTACCTGCAGCAAAGCCTGCTCAAGCTCGCAATCGACAATCAGCGGGTCGACGTGCAGTTGTGGAATATCCGGGATTGGGCCACAGACAAGCACAAATCCGTCGACGACACACCGTATGGCGGTGGACCAGGCATGCTGATCGCCTGCCCCCCGGTTTACGACTGTGTGGAAGCAGTTCAAGCGGCGGTTGAAACACCCGGCCAGTTGGTGATGCTGACGCCGCAAGGACGAAAGCTTGACCAGTCGCTGGTACAGGAACTGGCAACATTTCCTCGGTTGTTGTTACTGTGCGGACGTTACGAAGGATTTGATGAGCGGATCAATCTAGGGCTGAAACCACTGGAAGTATCGGCAGGTGATTTCATCTGTAACGGTGGTGAAGTACCTGCGATGATGGTGATCGATACAGTCATTCGATTGGTACCTGGAGTATTGGGAGACGAGACGAGCAGCAAGTACGACTCGTTCGGTGAAAGCGGGCTGCTCGAATATCCACAATACACGCGACCACGCGAGTTTCGGGGAATGTCAGTTCCCGAGATTTTGCTGAGCGGCAATCACGGCGAAATCGCCAAGTGGCGGCATCAACAAAGTCTCGAACGGACTCAGCGGAAACGCGGCGACTTGATGCAATAAAACAGTCTGAAGTAAATCAGTCAGTGTGGGGCCAATCCCACCCGTCCGAGATCCTGTTTCGGGCGAACAAGATTTGACATAGCGAGACGACTCGCTTCGAAGAATTGGGATAGATCATGATTCGTCAATTAATTAAGCAGGTTGAAGACCAGTATCTGCGTAAAGAACCGCTGTCGTTTGAAATCGGCGACACCGTCGAAGTGCACCAGCGAATTCTGGAAGGCGACAAAGAGCGTATCCAGATTTTCAACGGTGTCGTGATTGCCCGTCGCGGTGGTGGCACACGTGAGAAATTCACGGTTCGCCGAATCGTGTCCGGTGAAGGTGTAGAACGTACCTTCCCATACAACTCACCCAAGATCGCCAAGATCGAAGTGAAACGACACGGTAAGGTCCGACGCGCGAAGTTGTTCTTCTTGCGTGACCGTATCGGTAAGGCTACCAAGCTGGTCGAACGCGTTGATCGCGCTGAAAAGGAAGCCGCTCGCGCCGCGAAGTCGGCCAAGAAGGCCAGTGCGGCCGCAGCAGAATAGTTCGCTGGCACTCGTGGATCACAAGGAACGGGCCATCGTGCCCGTTCCTTTCTGAGCTTCTGATGCCTGCCGATCGAACCACTGCCCCACAGGTTTGCTAAGAATCAGCCCGCCAAGGCGCCGCCACCATGTTTGGTTGGTTTACGACGCTGCTGAGCGCCGCGCGCGGTGCAAAAAAAGAATTGGGCAATCGCGGCGAAATCGAAGCCGCGAGATTTCTTGAGCATCTGGGTTACAAGATCCTGCATCGCCAATGGCGCGAGCGTTATGGCGAGATTGACCTGATCGCCATCGACCGCGATACAATCGTCTTCGCGGAAGTCAAAACACGCGCCTCAGCGGGCTTCGGGCATCCCACCGAGGCCATCACGACCGCGAAGCAAGGCCGAATGACGCGGTCTGCGCTCGCCTTTCTAAAACGAAAACGCTGGCTGAATCGGCGCGCACGGTTCGATGTGATCGCTGTCATCTGGCCCAGAGACGGCGATGCTCCTCAGATTCAACACTACATGAATGCATTCGAACCGACCGGGTTCGGTCAGATGTACTCATGAACGTCGCATCCGCGGAGCGAGAATCGCCAACGTCTCGATTCATGTTTTGCCACGATCTCATGTGGGAACATAGATCGTGGCAAAACTCATCAGCAAAACCCTGTCAAACCAGGTCCTCGCCGAGTTCCTCCTGCAACTGACACCAGCGGTCTTCGGCCGCGGCCAGTTCCGTCGCCAGCGATTCGACTTCGTTGTGAAGCCGCAATGATTCCTTCGCATCAGTCGACTGCATCAATTTTGCATTCGATTGCTTCTTCTGATCGTCCAGGCGAGCGATCGTCTTTTCGATCGTCGAAATCTCCTTGCGGATTTCCCGCTCATTCCGTCGCGCCGTCTTCACTGCGGCCACCGGTTTTGCGGTATCGGTCGGCTTGGATGCCTGCGGCGCTTTCGCTCGGCGCGCCACTTCTTCACGCTCACCGTCATCAATTTCCTTGTTGACGTAGTACAAGTACGCATCGTAGTTGCCGGCGTAGTTATTCACACGACCGTCGCGCACTTCAATGATGTTCGTCGCCACGCGTTTCATGAAATGGCGATCGTGGCTGGTGAAAATCACCGTTCCTTTGTACGCCACCAGCGACTCGGCCAACGCTTCAACCGTATCAACATCCAGATGGTTCCCGGGTTCGTCGAGGATCAAAATGTTGTATGGGCTCAGCAGCAACCCGGCCATACACAACCGTGCTCTCTCACCCCCAGACAAGACCGAGATCTTCTTTTGAACATGGTCGTCCCGGAACAATAGCGCCCCCGCGACACTCAAGATTTCCTGCGCTTTCGTTCCCTTCGCCGCATTCGACTCGAGATACTCAAGCACCGTCTGCTTATCCGACAAACTGGTGTAAACATGCTGGGCATAGACACCGTACTGGCAGCCATATCCCCACCGCACTTCGCCGGTGACGGGCTTCAATGAATCGACGATCGTCCGCAAGAAGGTTGTCTTCCCCTGGCCGTTGTCTCCCACGATCGCGGCCCGTGAACCGTGTTCGATTTCGAGATCGATGCCACTCGCAATGGTCCGTTCGGGATACCCGATGCTCAGATTCATCGCTCGCAGAGCAGGCCCCTGTCGGGGTTCGACCTGCGGAGCACGAATACGAGCCGTCGGATCGTCAACCTCGATCTCTGCCACTTCCAGCCGTTCGAGTTGCTTGCTCTTGGAACGCGCTTGTGTGGCGGTACTGGCGCGGGCTTTGTTCTTGGCGATAAACGTTTCCAGGTGCTTTCGCTTGGCCAAAACCGCCGAATTCGCGCGTTCGGTCATCTCGCGCTGTTCACGCTGATACTCCAGGAATGCGTCGATCTTTCCTGGAAACATCGTCAGTTTGCCACGCGACAGATCCAACGTGTGGGTACACGTTGCGCCCAGAAAGCCCCGATCGTGTGACACAATCAAGCAGCCTTCGCGATAGCTCCGCAGAAAGTGCTCCAGCAGAATCTGGGTTCGCAAGTCGAGGAAGTTTGTTGGTTCGTCCAGCAACAGCAGATTCGGTTCGTGCAAGAGCAGGGCGGCCAGCTTCACGCGTGTCTGCCATCCCCCCGAAAGCTTGGCAATCGGACCATCCAGGTAATCGCCTTTCAGCTCAAACTGACCAGCAACTTCCCCGCACTTCCAATCGGGCTGCCCGCTGTCGCGCATGAGAAACTCTTGCGCCGTTTCGCCCGGCAAGAAAGGGTCATGCTGTCGCAGATAGCCGATTCGCAACTTGGGATGCCGGAAGACTTCGCCCGTGTCGAGCTCTTCCTCGCCCAGCAAAATGCGAAGCAAGGTACTCTTTCCCGCTCCGTTGCGACCAACAAATCCCACTTTCACATCTTCCGAGAGCGTCGCTTCGGCGTTGTCGAGCAACACCTGATCGCCATAGCTTTTCGTAGCATTCTTAATTTGCAACAACACGGCCATCAGAAACAGGTCCTCGCGGCGACGAAACGGAAAAACACAATCAGGGCGAATCTTAGCGAAATCCTGCGAAACAAAAGAGAGAACCTCGAAATCCGTGCCAAGAAGTGGCTTCACGGCACGGCATTCACATCGGGATTCGCTAGCCAGCATCACCGAACCGGATTCGCGATAGACCCAAGCAAGGTTCGTCGCAACCCTCCGAGGTGGCTCGACCATGCTTCGCCATCGCCCTATAATCATTCGACAAACTCTTTATTCTTGAAATATCTGGCCCGAAACCCCATGGAAGTCCTGCCCTACTGTCATCCGGCTTTGCGCTGGAAATCGAAGCCAATCCTCGAGATCAACGATGACTTGAGGCGCATCGTGGCTGAAATGTTCAGTCTGATGTACACGGCGAAAGGAATCGGACTGGCCGCAAACCAGGTTGGATTGCCATATCGCCTGTTCGTCCTGAATCTAACAGCCGACCCCGAGGAAAAAGACGAAGAAATTGTCTTCATCAATCCGGAAATCCTGAAGCGCAAGGGAACGACGGAAGGTGAAGAAGGCTGCCTGAGCTTCCCGGGTATGTATGGGCCCGTAAAACGTGCCGCAAAAGTCGTCATCGAAGCGTTTGACTTGAACGGCGAATGCATCGAATACTCTCTCGATGATCTGGCCGCACGGGCTGTGCAACATGAGACCGATCACCTGGATGGCATCCTCTTCACTGACCGGATGACCGAGACGGCGCGGCGGGAACTGGAACCGGTCATCGGTGATTTCGAAACACAGTTTCGCCGCTGGCAGTCAGAAGGTCGATTCCCTTCCGACGAACTGATCAAACGCGAACTCCTGAAGCTCGAACCCAAACCGCCTTCCGAGAATTCAAAGTCCTGAAGCAGATTGCGATTTCGCCAGGCAGGATTTCATCACGCAATTGAATCCCCTCGTTGACCGCTCTCGATGAGCAAAGGACGTCCATCGTGGCGCTGCGTCTGTTGTTTCTGGGAACGGGCCCCTTGGCGCTGCCTGCGTTTCAAGCGTTGTGCGATTCGCACGAACACGAAGTCGTGGGACTGGTCACCCAACCCGATCGCACTGGCCGAGGCCACCATCAACATCTAAATCCACTCAAGGAGCTTGCCAACGCGCGTGGATTAAGCGTATTGCAGCCCGTTTCCATTAAGACTCCAGAAAGCGTCCAAGCACTTCAGCAAACTCAGGCTGACTTGTTTGTGGTTGCGGCCTACGGACAAATCCTCTCAAACGCGGTTCTTGCCGTTCCTCGCCTGGGCACAATCAACATTCATGCTTCGTTGCTGCCAAAGTATCGCGGGGCAACACCCATTCACGCGGCGGTGCTCAATGGTGACCAAGATGCGGGCGTGACGATCATCGAGATCGTGCAAAAGCTGGATGCAGGTCCCATGCTGGGCAAGGCCATCATCCCGGTCAAATCCAATGAAACAACCGGCGAACTTGAACAACGTCTAGCGGAACTGGCGATTCCATTGACGCAACGTGTGATCAATGAAATTGAGACCGGGACAGTCGAACGAGTCTCCCAAGACGAATCTCTGGCCACACATGTCCGAAAACTGTCCAAATCAGACGGACTGATCCCCTGGACAAAGTCTGCGATCGAGGTTGAGCGACATGTTCGCGGCATGCAACCGTGGCCCGGACCGTTCAGCCACCTGCATCAGCCGGGAAAGCCTCCGCTGCGCCTGCAGATTCTGGCCGTTCTCCCACAAGGCGACGCCGAGACATATTCTACAAATTCACCACCAGGAACTGTCATCGCCGTCACGCCAGAGACACTGACTATTCGCTGCGGTGAAAACGCCGTTCAACTCCTGACATTGCAACCTGACGGCAAACGTCCCATGCCGGCCGCAGATTTTCTGCGAGGCCGCAAAGTGTCAGTTGGCGACACTTTAGGTTAAGACTGAGGCAAGACTCTCGCACTGCCCCTGACGACGATCTCCGTCGGCCAAATGGCAGCGAAGAAATTCACTCGTAAGAGATTCGTTCCACCAAAAAGCGAGGCACTCCGATATCGAGCACGTGGATGGATCCGGTCCAATCCGAAGCCCGTTCGGCATCAAATCCTCGCTTTCGCGCGACAAATGTCGCGGTATGCTCCGCCCGAACACAACAGCCGAGCGGCTGTCCGGTGTCACAGTCGAGTCCCGACGGCAAGTCGACTGCCAGCACCCTGCGACGGGCTTCGTTGATCGCGTTGATCGCGGAAACGAATGGTTCGCGCACGGCTCCTTGCGTTCCTGTTCCCAGCAACGAGTCGACAATCCATTCTGCCGATGCTAATTCCGCCTGCCAGCCAAAGGGGGGAACGACGATGGGTGTCCCGGCACGCTGAATGATCTGGAAATTCGTAGCCGCGTCGCCCGAGAGCGTTTCCGGGGGCACACACATCAGTACGCGCACATCAACCCCCGAATTCTCCAAATGCCGGGAAATTACGAATCCATCACCTCCGTTGTTTCCCTTCCCGCAGCAGACAACAACGCGGCCTGTAATTCCCAGCGAAATCAGAAGTTCGGCACAATTCCGACCGGCATTTTCCATCAGGACGAGCCCGAGCATGCCAAATTCTTTCATAGCGCGCTCATCAACGGCACGCACCTGTTTCCGTGTCATGGAACCGATTTTCTCACCGGGATTCTTCATTACAGAGGTTCTTTCAGAGTAGAAGTCGCCCCGACGACCGGGCTCCACTTTCGCCAAGATCGCAATTGCGCGATCATCAGGATGATTTCAAACGTCAATTCGGCCATTTTTGCGCTACAAATGGCACAATTGGAAGTTGCCAGCGGTAATGAAATTCCCAGCGTCAGTGTTCGACGAAACATGGCCCGACAAACTTGACGACACGGAGTCGCATGTTAGAATCCGTCCACACCGCCGCACTCAGTGCCGGTGTCGAAAATGATAAGTGAGGGGTCGTAGCTCAATTGGTTAGAGTACCGGACTGTCGATCCGGTGGTTGCGGGTTCGAGCCCCGTCGACCTCGCTTCACATATGCCTAGGGACTTTTATTGGGTCCGCTACCGGATACCCAATCCGGTAGCGGACCTTTCCCTTTTGGACGTCGAGTCATGACACCGCCGCCCATTCCGAAACAAGCTCCGAAGCTCACGTGGAAGGTGATTGAGTTCAGACTCAAGTGGACGATCGCTGGTCTGTTCGTGCTCGCGCTCTTGTGGCTTGGGACGAAGATCATGCGACCGACTCCTAGTGGTGATTGGTACCAAGAACAAGACCGCATCAAACATCGCGGCAGGTAGACGAAAACTTTCGAACTTGGCCTGCTGGGTTCGAGCCTCAGAAAAAGACTACGCGATTCGCGTTGAGTTATTGACGCGAGGTTCTATATTGAAGGAATGGATAACATGATCATCGAAGACCGCGTCAGAAAGAATCTTCGGCGGTTGGAAGCGATGGGATACAAGCAGCATGAGCTCGCAAACCTCGCGGGAATCAGCCGTGTTTCGATCAACACGATCATGAACAAAGATGCTGAACCGAAGATCCAAACGTGCGAGCGACTCGCCGTTTCGTTGGGCCTAGACCCAATGGCAATTTTCTTCAGCGAAGAGCAGTTCGAAGCCGAACTAGAAAAAATCGCTGTCATGTCGACTTGACAACTGTAAAGTCGACCTTACACTGCTGCCGTCACACATTGACGGCGGTTGCTCCATGACGCCCGACCTGTGAGACAGGCCGGGCGTTTTTCGTTTCTGCAGGCCCGCTAGATCGAAAGCGCCCGGCCTCATTTCGGCAGTGAATCGTAATGTCCGTTTTGTCCGACACAGTCGCTTTGTCTGTCACGCAATCGACCTTAAGTCTAGGCATCGCGTCTTTTCATGCTGAGCGAGAGACGACTGAATATTACGAAACAGTAACGAAGGAACGAGCGATCACCGAGGGTGGTCGAAGTGGATGAAAGCCCGGAGGCTAACACGATGCGAGTCCCCTCGCGCGGAAAACAGATACCGGGAGTGCATACAAGAATGCTGAGCGATTTGACTCTTGAACAGATCTGGAATTCACGGGTCGTTCCCGACATGGAACCGGTAGCGGAAAACACGATGCTGGAATACCGGTCGACGATCAATCTGTGGAACGATCTGACTGACAACCCGCCCGTCGGAACGATTGGACGGCAAACGATTCGTGATTTTCGCGACAAGTTGATGTCCACGCCGTTTAGACGTGGGAAGAAAAAGAAGGCCGGAAAGCGTTCACATTCCACCGTCAATCGAATCATGCGTGATTTGCACGTGATCATGTCGCCGTGCTGGCCCGCCGATCGAATGAATCTCGGTGGTCTCGGCGCGATGCCGTTTTTCCAGTGGCCGAAATCCCTGACTGTGCAGAAGAAACTGCCATTCGTTTTTAGTCCGCACGATCTGAGTAAGTTGTACCTGAAGGTCGACGCGTGCCGTCAGCCTTCAAAGTTCGCTCGAACCACGCCCATGAATGAGCCCCGACTGTGGCGGCTGGCGCTCGCGTTAGCGCTCAACTCGGCGCCGCGAACGTGGGACATGTTTGCATTGCCGAAGTCGGCCGTGCGGCTGAAAGAAGACGACGAGAACTTTCAATACGGCTCGCTTGTATTCGTTGCCAAGAAAACTGGAAAGCTTCACCGGATCCCGCTCAACGAATGCGCGGCTCGGCATCTTGACGACATCCTGCGACGTCCCGTGCGGGGAACGTCCGCGTCCGAACTGTTGTTCCCCGGGTTCAACAAAGGAGCGGCGTTCTACTCAACATGGCGGCGGATCACTGCAGCGGCTGGCGTGTCCGGCACGTTCGAGAGTATGAGAAAAACCTCCGTCACGCGCCATAACACGGTCGTGTGGCAGGCTGGCTATTGGTTGTCGGGGCATTTGGAACCGGGTGTGTTCGGCCATTACGACAACCCGTCAGAGAGAATTTTCGAAGCGGTCTACGGACTGCCGCAACCGCAAGCATTTCGCGAGGGCATGTTGAACCTCGCTGCCATGGTGTGATCAATGAATCCCTTCCGCTCGACTCGTTGTCGTGCGGACGTCCGGTCGGTTTATAGGACTTCCGACCGGACTTTTGAATCACTTCCCGACGGCTTGTTGTCGTTGGGACGCGGCCGGGCTCTTAAGCACGGCCCGGCCGCGTCTGCAATAAAGGATGCCACGATGTTTCACGGGATGACGGAGCAGTTGCTCGTACGGATCGAAGTGCTGAACGAAATCGTGATTGGCTTGGCGATGCTAATTATTAGCGTGATCGTCATGTCCGGTTTGCATTCGTGTTCGTTGCGTGAGATCCCCGAAAACCGTGGCGATTCGATCGATCAGTGAGCGTGCAGCTTGTCCAGTCACGTGATTGGACAGACGAGGCTCGGGCGTGAGACACCCGGGCCTCGTTCCCCTCATTCCGACGACTTGTTGTCGCCGGGCGGATCGGACGTGGTTTCCCAGCGAACCGAAGAGGCGTCCGATCCGTTTGTTTTCACTCTGATCATTCAAGGAAGGATGTCATGCTTGTTCTCTCACGGAAGACTAGCGAAGCGATCATCGTGAACGAACTCGTTGTCGTTCGCGTGGTACGTATCGGCCCCGGTTCGGTGCGATTGGGAATTTCCGCCCCCGCCGACTGGCACATTCGTCGCGAAGAATTACCCGCGATGGAAAAGGAAATTGAAATCCCGTTCGACGGTACAGACCCCGACGCGTTCTCGGCACTGGCGGGGGTTTGATCATGGTCCGAGGCTTTCTTCACACTTTGATCTGTTCGGTGTTTGGATACCGCTGCACTGAGTGCGGACGCCTTTTCTTGTTTTTGCGGCGATTCCGTACGGACAACGTCAACCGCGAATGGAACGACGAGCACGATATCGAAATCGGTCTGAGTTTCTGTTCGAAAGACTGCGCCGACCGCTGGATTCCATTCTGACACATACTTCCAAGTGGAACGGATTCCATGACTCAATCAAAAGACCAACACGCGCAAAGTCTCGACTTCGGTGCGTCTTATCCGACTCGCGATCCGTTTTTCGCGAATGACTTTGTGCGGGATATCGAACGGGAAGCGCTGGCGGTCGAACTCGGACCGGCCGCGTGTTGGCTGCTCACCGTCATTGTGTTGACGGAAGACAAGGCCAGATATCGACGCGCCCCGTGGTTTCGTCAATCGGTTCTGATCGAGCGTGTTGGTTTGCAGAAAGATGCCCTGAGAGACACCGTAAGAAAGTGTGTTGAGAAGGGGTGGCTCCACTGGGAACAGAAGAACAACTTTTCGCCAATCTATGCGTGGGTAACGTATCCCTCATGGTTCGAACACAAGCAAACTTGGACGGAAAAACCGCTCAAGAGCCGCTCAAGTACCTCTCAAGAGCCGTCCAAATCCCGCTCAAAGGCCGCTGAAGAACCGCCCGAAAGCCGTTCAGTCGACGCTCAAGAGCCGCTCTCTACTATCCCTATCCCTGTTCCCATTCCTGAACCCAAATCAAAACCCTCCCCCACCCCCAAAGATGACTGGCAGGCGGTGGGGGAGGCGATGTTGGAAATCGGCATTGGAGAAACCTCTGAGCCTCTACGGAGTCTCAAGGACAACCAAGTCGACCCCGGTCTCGTGCTGGGCGTACTGCGGTACGCCAGCGAGTCCAAGCTCTGGAAGGCTGGAAAGATTCGGCGACGGCTGATCAATCTGCGGCCAGGGCAATCCCCCGACGATCGACGTTTCTGGATGCAACCCGATCACGGTCCGGTTCATCCAGCGACGTCGACGTCGAAATCTTCCGACGATTCGCGGACGCGCGATCGTCGGTTACGTCAACTCGAACTCGAATTCGGTCCAGAACTCAACGAGTTGACGACTGCCGCGATGATCGATCGGTATCGCTTTCCAGACCACGTTCGCGATCGGCTACGCGCTTATCCGACATGGAAACATACGGACCGAGCGCCAGAGGTTCGCCGCATTGTATTGGAGTTTTTACATACGGTTCGAAGCAATGAATCGACAAGTTGAAAGGAGTGTTTTTCATGTCCGTACGACTGATTGGTTTGAATCTCGAAAGTTTGCATGCCCTTGGCGATGGCGAACTTGGTGTGTTGATTCGAAACCAGTTGCAACGCATCTCACAGGACTGCGTGAATCGACCGCATGACACGACGAAGCGGAAAGTCATTCTCGAAATCTCGGCGGCTCCCATCGTGAATTCTCACGGCGAATTCACGCACGCGAACATCGAAGTCGAGTGCAAGGCGAAGATCCCCGTTTTCCGGACGACGCCTTATCAAATGAAAGCCGACATGAACGGCTTCAAGTTCAATCAGGACTTTCCGGACTCGATCGACCAGCAATCGCTGCTTGATGACCACGACGAATAGTCGCTGAGGTTAAACGACGTTGTTTCACCTCCAATTGTCCAAATGGTTTCGAAAGGATTTTTGAATTGCAAACTTCAGAATTACACATCCCCTCCCGTACATTCGAGCAAATCAAGGACCTCGTCGAGTCCTCACGAGAGGCAAAAGGTTCGATCGATGTTGTCAATATCCCCGGCGATCCTGACAAACGGTTGTTCATCGTGAAGCCGGATTCGACGTATGAAGTATTTGAGCCAGGGAGAACACCACGGAGTTCCCAGTTGCTGTCGGTCGATCAAATTCCGGTGTTCGTGCAGCATGCGATCGGAAAATGGGAGGCGGATCCGGTTGTGTACTACAACGCGAAAAACGTGATCGTGCGATTGGTTGAAGACAATTTGCGATTCACGTTGGGCGGGACTGCACTCGTGAATTTGTCCGAGTCGCCGCAGTTGAAAATTGTGAAAAAGTACGCGGAGTCACCTGATTCGGCGTGGTTGCCACATAAAGCATTCGTGTCGTTGCTGCGTATCAATCTCTCCGATTGCATTGATGACAAGACACTGGATTCGCTGGTGAAAGCTCTGACACGCTTGCAGTTCGACAGCGGTACCCGCGTCGCTTCGCAGGTCGCCAGAAACCGTGAATCGCTGGGACGCGACGTCATCGCCGAAGTGAAGTCGTTAGACGACATCCAGATTCCCGAAGAAGTCGTCTTGCGAATGCGACTCTTTACCGACCCCGCTTTGCAAGGTCGACAAGCCATCGTTTGCAAGCTGGAAACGGACCCGACGAACGGACGACTCGCGCTGTTGCCCATGGCGAACCAGATCGAAGACGCACTGGACCGCGAGATGTCGAATCTCGGTGATTTGCTGCGAACGTCGCTCAACTCTCGCACGATCGCTTTGCCGGATCCAACCGGCGAAGGGCTTGCGCCTGTCGAATTGCCGAAAGTCGTTCCAGTGTTCTACGGAACTCCGTGACGGCGTCCCATATCAATCGCTTCGGAATCGTTTCGGGCGTGTTCATTGTCTGCTCATTTGGAGAAATCATGTTTGTTGTTTCTGCGAACTACCGTGACCGATCGAGTCCTTATCGTTGGTTGATCCGCAAATCCGACGAGCCAGCCGAGAATGCGAAGGCATACAAACGCGTGGAGTTGGAAGAAGTCACGTTCGAGCGATCAAATCAAAACGAGGAAGGCTACGGTTGTCGCACTGTGGCATTTGCTGACAAGGCAATTGGGTTCGAACCTGAAGAGGTCGCAGAAAACCGGGCTGTCAATCTTCGGTTTGATGGTGAGGAGTTCCGTGATGAGTCGAACCTTGTCGTGAAGTCTTGCACAACATTGAAACTCGGCAAATTCGGGGACATGGTCGCCGTCGTGTGACCCAAATGGAATCCACAGAAAGATCCCCGAGCGTATTGGGTGCGCTCGTTCTTGATAGCCAGGGTAACGCAGGATGCGACGCCCTGGCCTTTGTGAAAGCTCGACAGGGTCATCGATGCGAAAGCTACATGTCAATCACCTACATTCCAAACGATGGATGATCGTTGACAACTTTGCTGGGGGCGGCGGGGCCTCGACCGGCATTGAAATGGCGGTCAATCGATCCCCCGACGTCGCGATCAATCACGACCCCGAAGCATTGGCCATGCACGCGGCAAATCATCCATTCACGAGACACTACGCGACAGACGTGTTCGAAGTGGATCCGCAGGTTGTCGTACGCGGCAAGCCGGTCGGATTAGCTTGGTTTTCCCCTGATTGCACACACCATTCGAAAGCGCGTGGCGGCAAACCGATCCGCGAAGCGGGTAAGAAATCTCGCGGCCTCGCGTGGGTTGTCGTCAACTGGGCAAAAGCCACCAGACCGCGCGTGATCATGCTGGAAAACGTCGAAGAGTTTGCTCAATGGGGCCCGCTGGTGAAAACGCCGCGGGGTGACGTTCCTTGCCCGGCGCGTCGTGGCAAGACGTTTAAGAAATGGGTGCGTTCGCTCGAGCGGCTTGGATACCGCGTCGAATGGCGTGAACTGCGGGCTTGTGACTTCGGATCACCAACCATTCGAAAGCGACTGTTCGTCGTCGCCCGTTGTGATGGTCAACAGATCGTTTGGCCAAACCCGACGCATGGTAAACCCGGCACGCCCGATGTCGTCTCTGGAAAACTGCTGCCGTGGCGAACCGCTGCGGAAATCATTGATTGGGATTTGTCGTGCCCGTCGATTTTCATGTCGTCCGAGGTTGGCAAAGCGATCGGAGTGAAACGCCCCCTTGCAGAAAACACGCTGAAACGCATCGCGGCCGGCTTGAAGCGATATGTGATCGACAACCCTCGACCGTTCATCGTGTGTTGCAATCATGGCGGTGACTGGTTTCGCGGCCGTGGCCTCGACCATCCCATGTCGACTGTCACCGGCAGCAAAGGCGATGCGTTGGTCGCCCCGTTTGTCGCTTCACCAGCACACAGCACGACGACCGGTCGCGGTCCAAACGTGTGGAACGCGGACACGCCTTTAAGGACGGTCACCGGTTCAAACGACAAATGTGTGGTTGCGCCGTACTTGACCGCGTATCACGGCCAGAAAGTTGACGGCAGTACTTCCCGTTCGATCGAGATGAGCGAACCGCTCAGAACACCCGACACGCAAAACCGATTTGGGTTCGTCGCTCCCGTCATGACTTATGCGCAGCAAGGCGGCTTGAACCGCTCCGCGTCCGAGCCGTTGCATACGCTCACGGCCAGCCGAAAAGATCAAAACGCGGTCATCGCCCCGGTTCTCTCCCGTGAATTCGGTAAATCCGTCGGTTGTTCGGTGACAAGTCCCGTTCCGACGGTCATGCCAGCCGGGCAGGGCAAAACCTCAGTCGTTCAGGCGTTTTTGGCCCAACACAATACGGGCGTCATCGGTCACCGAGCCGACACGCCATTGTCGACGATCACGGGGCGGGGCACGCAACAACAAATCGTCGAAGCGGCGTTCCTCAGTCATTCCTACACGAGCAACACGCGCGGCGGAGAAGGGCGACCGGAAACACCGCTCAAGACGGTTGTCGCTGGTGGGCAGCATCATGCTTGCGTCAAAGCGTTCTTGCTGAAGTATTACTCGGAAGGCGGGCAGCATCAGGCCTGTCACCAACCAGTGCATACCATTCCGACCGTCGACCGTTTGGGCGTGGTGAAGGTGGACGAAGTCGAGTACGAAATCGTTGATATCGGGATGCGAATGCTAACCGCCCGCGAGTTGTTTCGAGCTCAAGGGTTTCCCGATTCCTACAAGATCGACGTTCCGGCGGCGAACCGTCGCGGAACTGTGCGACCTTTGCCGAAGGATGCTCAAGTCCGCATGTGCGGCAACAGCGTCTGCCCCCAAGTTGCCGCCGCTTTGGTGAGCGCGAATTGTGCATGGCTTGTGGAAACCGGTGTTTCCGTCAAGAAAACACGGCAACTTGAATTTGCGGGGGTGTAACTATGTCAGAACGA
This sequence comes from Schlesneria paludicola DSM 18645, assembly GCF_000255655.1. Taxonomy (NCBI): domain Bacteria; kingdom Pseudomonadati; phylum Planctomycetota; class Planctomycetia; order Planctomycetales; family Planctomycetaceae; genus Schlesneria; species Schlesneria paludicola. The sequence continues at coordinate 2,394,963 of NZ_JH636435.1, forward strand.
TTCACTTGGCGGGATGAAGCGAGTCCGATCATCGCTGAAGTGATTGCCCGCGTCGGATTGAGCGACATGAAGGCCTTCCGTCGGACGCTACGTGATGCGTACCCGTGGGGTGAACTCGCACTAAATGAACAAACCCCGACATTAATCCGGGGTTGCTCTGTGTCAGTTCTTCGGCAGGGAAGTTAATCGTCAATCCCGGCTTTGCGCTTAGCTCGATTCAGAATGCCCGTAATCCAATATTCAAGATCACGAAAACTGTCTTTGCTGAGAGTTTCAGGCAACTGAAGCGTGGCAGATCCTTCATCGAGAGGATAATTCGCAGTCACGAATCCTGGTTTGTCGCTGATTTCTGGTAGTGATGGCTTAAGAAATGGATTGTTTGGGGGAGATGGACGCCCTCCGGGTGAAGACAATGGCGGAATTTCACCGCTCTGGGGAGGATTCGAAAGCGTCAATTCACTCACAGGAACACCAGATTTGCCGTCTTCGAAAAAAGCCCATTCGCCGCTTTCATCGAACCCAACAACCTTCTTCGGTGGATTAAATTGGTCTGTGCCATTGGACGTCCACTGCACGACATCGCCGACTTTGATTTCATGCTCAACGCCGGAATTTCCACCCTCAATAGTATCCCCTGCTTCGAGCTGCGCAAAGGCCACTGTCGAGATGAATCGGTCAACAGCGTTATCGACAAAGTCTTCATTGAAATTACGATCGAATATCAAATGATGGCGAAGAACATCAGTGCTCGGAAGCCCATTACCGTGATATCGGCTCCACAGGCTCGCAAATAGTGGGGGCGAAGTCGCCGCTATCTTCAGAAGTTCAGGACGATCGGCAGCGTTCAGGACAATACGCCGTCCAGAATCTGAGACAGCAATTTGGCGGCTGTCCCCGTTTCCCTCAACACTGATTAGCCCATACGACTTCACTGCCGCTACGGCCTGATTACCAGCGGTTCCACCGCGTGTGTACCCCCACCGTTCGTGTGCAACCAAGATTGGCACTTTGTGCGTCTTGTCCGCATCGTAGAGCACCTTCGTAAGTTGGACGGCTTTTCCCAAGTCAAATAGCGGATAATTGGGGCTGCGATGCTTCTGACGGCCCTTTTCCGCTCCACCCTTGCTTTTTACACCTGCATCAGCAGACCCCGAATTGTCCACGGTCATCTCCTATTCGTATTACATGCCACACAACGACGCATTGATACTATCACGCAACAGCCAGGACGCAAGCATGTATTTTATCGTTTATTTCAAAAAACATGCATTGCGATATTGAGTGGTGTGTGCGACGACGCTATCGTGAGCGACAGAAAGCTGGAGGTGGTACATGAGAAGAGCAGAGAGCCACTGCGAAACTGGTCGTCAGCGTGGTGGCGAGGAGAGCAGTCCTGCCGGGGACGCGGCATAGCATCCAAACGCCCCGGCAGGGCAAGGCGACCATTTGCGATCGCAGATTCGACGGGAATCAGGTGGTACTGATAACCGTCAACCGTGACGACCGGAGTCGTCACGGGATGGAACCGAAGTCCCTCAACTTGTCAAAGGCGAGGATAACGCTTCGGTTCCGCTCTTTCAATGCCGTGTTTTCACGGCCTATGGAGAACGGACAATGGATAGCAAGGTGAAGAAGCCAGTCAACCGTTGCTGGCGATGGATCAGTTGTCAGACGGTGCGCCATTGGCGTAGTGGCAAGATGATCAAACGACGAGACGGACTTCCGTTTCGCTTTCGTGTGTGGTGCCGGGCATAAACCCTGAGTTCTAGGCGACGGGGGGTTCCGTGCTTCGCAGGCACAGCGGCCTTAAAAATCGCCGGAGGACGCGGCTTGCCCCGAAGGGGTTCAACTCCCACCCCCCCCGCTTTTTCGTTTTATCTGCTTGTCTGCTTCTATAAGGCACCCTGACGGAACGCGTTACATCTGCCAACGCGCTCCGCTTTCAAACGCCATTGTATTGATTCAGACACCGCTCATTGAATACGTCGGAACTGACAATCTTCGAGCGTGGGAATGATCACTGCGAGCGCGAATGTCCGATCCTCGCGATCGATTCTCGATCAAATCGATCGCGTAGTTGGCGATCCACACCCCCCCCGAGAATGAAGGGGGAGGCGAGCATGCAGCAGAGGCCGCCAAAGTAGCGTCGGCCCAACTTGCTCTCGATGCGTCGCAAAATGTCAGGCGGCTTCCGCCGGCGGTTGGGTCGGTAGAGTCTTGAGCCAGGGGCCGAGTTGTTCGTAGGCACACTGGCTGATCGATTTCCCTTCGGCGCGTGCTCGTTGCTCAAGTCGCTTGAATTCCTTCAGGGGGATTTCGACGGTCACACGATGGACGAAACCGCTCGCCTTGCGGTAATGGCTCATGCTCGATTCCCTTCGTAGGCTCTTGACAAATCTTTTGCGCGGCACGTCTGATGCCGCGTCGACGCCACCCGAGAGTCACCGCGAGCCATGGAAGGAACGCGGTGATTCTGTCTTTTCCTTGTCCGGCATGGAAGCCCGATATGCATTGGCTCTCGTCGCTTTTCGCTGAATTGAACGCACGATCTGTCCGGAAGAAACGGCAGTTGCTTCGCGGTCGATCCCAGAAGAAACGACGTTTGATCGCTCGCCGGCGTAACCTCGTTCAGGGTTGATCCTATGCCGCGCCCGACAGATCTTGGATCGGAAATTTCCGTCAAATCGATCGACGACGCCGATCTGGCATTGGCGGAACTGTCCTGGCTTCAGAATGAGCAAGCCAGATTGGACGCGATCACCAAACAGAAAATCGACGCACTGAAAGACGAGTACGACGCGAAAAAGGTCGTCACGCTGTACGCCGATGATCCCGAACAGACGGTCACAGTCTCGTTTGCGGACCGCGTCGCCACTCTGACGGGCCCGTTGACGAAGTGGGTCACGAAACACATCGCGTCTCACTTCAAGGGCAAGAAAAAGTCGGTCGATCGACTGCACGGCACGCTCGGACTACGTCAGCAACCGCGCGTCGTCATGGTCGGCAAGGAAACGAGTGCGGCCAAGGTCTTAGACGCGATCGACGAGAAGACCGGCATTGTCACGGCCGCGAACGGATTGCTCACTCGGAAGCAAAGCGAACTCGGTGGTCAGGCCAAGGACTGGATTTCGATCGAAGTGAAACTCGATCTGGCTGCGATCAACGCGGCGATCGAGGAAAAGCGGATCGAACGGGCGACGGTCGAAGAACTCGGCCTGATCATTCGCGATGCGTACGACGACGCGGTCATTAAGCCCGCGAAAACGATCGTTTCGGCAGAGTAGTCGCCGCTCAACTCCAATTCAGGGGCCACGGATGGCCAAAAAGAAGACCGCCGCCGCCCCCGGTGGCGATGATCGTGATGCCGCCCAACGTCACAGCGACCAATGTGCGGCCCGCTCACGTGAGAACTTCAAGAAAAAGGCCGAACTGGGCGAACTGGAACCGGTCGCGGATCCAAAACGGAAGGCAGCCTGTAAGAAATCGCTGGCCAAGTTTTTGGCAGTCTACTTTCCGGAAACGACTGGCCTATCACCGTTCTCAGACGACCATAAGCGCGTCATCCGGCGACTTGAACGAGCCATCCGGACCGGTGGACGGTCATTCAACTTGGTCTATCGAGGTTTTGCCAAGACTACGATTTCGGTCAATTCCTGTCTCTGGGCCATGTTGTACGGGTACCGCCGCCTGATCGTGCTCGTCGGTGCGTCGCGTGATGCCGGTAAAGAACTTTTGGACGCGATCAAAGCCGAACTTGAAGGTAATGAATTGCTGGCCGAGGACTTCCCTGAAGTCTGCCAAGCGATTGAGGCGATCGAGGGAAAAGTTCAGCGTTGCGCTTCGCAGACGTACCAAGGCAAACTCACCGGACTTCGCTGGACCAAAGATCGAATCGTATTTCCCACCATTGAGGGGAGCATTGCGAGCGGTGCGTCAGTGGTCACGCGAGGGGTCACGTCGCAGATTCGCGGCATCGGCAAACGCGGAAAGAAACAACAGCGTCCCGATTTGGTGATTTGCGACGATCTTCAGACCGACGCTTCAGCCGCTTCGCCGAATCAGGTTAAAAAGCGACTGAAGATCCTGAGCAAGTCGATTTTGAAATTGGCCGGGCATTCTTCCACCATCGCTTGCGTGGTCAACGGCACGATCATTGAGCGCAATGACTTGATGGATCGTTTACGGGATCCGCTGCAGTATCCCGGGTGGCAGGGTGAAACGGTCAAGATGGTCAAAGATTGGGCAACCGCTCACGAAACGCTGTGGCTTGGGGAATACGCCCGATTGCGTCGCACATTTGATCCGTCTGACCCTGATGACCAAGAACGAGCACACGCCGCGGCGAATGCGTTCTATCTCGCGAACCGGAAAGCGATGGATGCCGGTTGCAAAGTATCGTGGGCCAGTTGCTATGACCCTGAAAACGAACACTCCGCAATTCAACATGCGTACAACTATCTGATCGACGACGGTCAGGAAGTGTTCGCCTGCGAATGCCAGTCTGAACCGCTGGCGGAAGGGAATGAGGCCGATCAACTGAGAGCGGGCGACGTCATTCACAAGCTCTCGGGTCTGGCTCATCGCGAAGTGCCGCCTAATGTCCGCGCGCTGACCGCGTACATCGACACTCAGGACGAATCGTTCTGGTACGTCGTCACGGCATGGACGTCCAGTTACACGGGATACGTGATCGACTACGGCGCATGGCCCGACCAAGGCACGCGTGACACAAGCAAAAAGTCCCTACGAATCAAGCTGGCCGACAAGTACGCCGAATACAACAATCGCGAACCGCGATGGCGGGCAGGCCTGTCGGATTTGTGTGATGAAGTACTCGGCCGCGAATGGCTGGACTCTGACAAGCGGGTTTACAAGATCACACACGCATTTGTGGACGCGGCCGACGGAGATTCATCTGGCCCAATCCGCAATTGGGTCGTTTCGTCACGTCGCTGGCGGACGATCTTGCGTTGTTCGATGGGTATCGGCTTACGTCCCGCCGACGTGCCATTGAACGAACGTCCGGTCGACCCAAAGACCGAACTTCGCCGCGGACTCAACTGGATCGAAAAGCGCGACCGCAAGACGCCGGGCGGATCCATTACGTGGATCGATACGAACAGTTGGAAAACGTTCCTCATGAATCGCTGGCGGGCGGCATCGCCCTATAACGCGAAACTTGGAGAGGACTACCGACCCGACGAACCGGGCGCTCTCTATCTGTGGGGAACGGACGCCCACACGCATTCGACGTTCGGCGTGCATCAGACATCGGAATCGTTCACGCGGCTCAAGCATGAGAAGAGTGGTCGATCGATGGACTTTTGGGACGAGAAACCGAATCGGCCGGATAACGAATGGTTTGACGGCGCGGTCGGGTGTTGCGTGCTTGCCGACGTCGCTGGCGGTGTGTCGCTACGGGATGCCGGGCTGAAAACGGTTGTGAAACGAAAACCACGTCGCACGAAGAAGGCGACTTACCTCAGTATGTGAAGGGATTCTCCATCATGGCCAAGAAAGCCACGTCCAGCATGCCGACATCCGAAACGAAGAAAGTCGGACGTCCTGAAGGCGCACCGAATCGCGAGTATCTGCAGGCGGACGCACCGCCGAGCAAGTGCCCGTCCTGTGGATCGACCGAACGCGGGCCTTATGTGGACAAGAACGAGCAAGCCATCGTCGGCGAGCACGACGGGAAACCGTACACGCATGTCGTGTGGCGTGGCTGTCGTTGTTTGAAGTGCAACCAATGGCGCCGCGATCGATCGTTCGAGAATCGTTCCGAATGATTTTCGGAGAACGATCGGATTGAACTGGCATCGCGAGTATCCGCTCTCGCTGGTCGCGTTGCGCCGCATCGAAAATTCGTCCTGCGGCGAACGCGACCGATCTTCACTGCCAGGTCTCCAGTAAATGGCTGACAACTCTCAGCGGATCAAAGAGATTCGGAAAGTCCTGCAGTCTGGTCTGACTTCGTCGACCGTTGACGGCACGACGTTCACATATGACCTCGACGCGTTGCGCTCCGAACTCAATCAGTTGATCCGCGAAGACGACAACCAGCGGCTGCGAAAGCGGCGGCTCACATCCATCAACATTTCGAGGTTGTTTTGATGGATTTCGCGGGGACATCTTTGAACGTGGGCTGGAACCAATCCAGTCAACAATCGTCATTCGGGTATGACGCCGTTGAAGACACGACGCGACGGCGACAGGCAAACCCGACGACCCGTTCAGAAGACGTCGAACTCTTCACGTCTCAGCGACGCCAGCTTGTTTCACAAGCGCGGGACATGATGCGGAATTTTGCGATCGCTCGATGGGCGATTGGCAAACATCTGGACTTCGTCGCGCGTCACACGTTCAGTTGTCAGACGAAAACGACCTTCGACTACGAGTTGCAAGACTTGATGGAAGAGTGGTCGTGTGACAAAAACCTGTGCGACATCACCGGACGTCACACGTTTCCTCGTATCGTGCGAATGACGGAAGCCCGCGCCGCTCTCGACGGTGATCATCTTTTGTGCCCGATCGCAGATGGCACGATTCAACAGATTGAATCCGATCGTCTGGCCAGTGAACTCGGTGTCTCCGCCGACGGCCGCGAAGTGCACGGCGTTGTGATGAATAAGAATGGCCGGGCGACGGGTTACAAGATTTGGGACCGCAACCCTTGGGGCGGCTATTCAAATCCGCAGATCATTCCCGCGGCGTCCGTCATCCTTCACAACTATTTTCCGAACGAACGCGCTGATCAGGTCCGTGGTATCGGCCTGGTGGCCGCCGGAATGAATGATTTCATTGATACCTACGAGTGGGCTGGTTTGACCAAAGCAACCGCCAAACTCCGTACGGCGTTCGCGATGATCATCTCGAGTAAATCGCTCGACGGGATCGAACGCGGAGCGCCCAGCGATTTCGGCGACGATAGCGATGATGAAACCGGTGAATCGTGTGAGTCGGAACCCCGGTATGACGTGGAGTTCGGAAAGGGGCCATTCAAGCTGGAACTTGAGCCCGGGGAAGACGCCAAATTCCTGACAGACGATTCGCCTTCGACACAGACCTTCGAATTCTTCAAATCGGCAATCGGTTTTGCATTGAAGGCGTTGGACATTCCGCTTTGCTTCTATGACGAGTCGCTGACCAACTTTTTTGGCCAGAAGGCCGCTCTCACGATGTACTTGGAATCGTGCAAGACGAAGCGGCAAAACCTCGTGCACAACGTGTTACGACCGATCACTTTGTGGAAGATCACGCAGTGGATCGCACAAGGCCGTTTGCGGCTGCCAGCAAATGGTGACATCAAGCGGATCCCGTTCCGGTGGACGCATGCGGGCACGCCGTACTGGAATCCAAGTCAGGAAATCAATGCGGACATTCAGGCCATTCAGGCCGGTCTGAAGACGTGGGAAGACGTGTACCTCGAGCGCACGGGCGGCGACTGGTACCGGGACATGTTGCGGCTGAAGGAACAACAAGACTTCCTGAAGAAGAACGGCATCCAGTTGGATCCGAAAGTGATGCAGTTCATGCCGGTCGATATGTCGTCCGCACAGCAGAATGGAGGCCAGCCAGCATGAAAAAGGCCGCGCTCAAGAACGCTCCGAAGGTCGATCGATTCGAGAAGTCGACCGACAAGTCTGCGTCGTCGCGCATCGACCGTGAAGGCGGTCGGTATTCCGCCGGCGTGATCTATGGCGTGTCGCTGTGCTCGCGAGGGGAAGCGCTCGGGCACTGCATGTGGGTCGACAACGTCATGTTGCAACAAATCGTTGATTTGTCGCCGACTGACGGTCCACGGCTGCTGAAGTCTCGTTTCATGCATCCCGATTTGTGCAACGATGGAATGGGCAAAGCGCTCGGGACGATTGAGAATCTGAAGCTGCTCGGTGATCAGGTCTACGGTGACCTGCATTTCTACGGCGCCGCACACGCCGCGCCCGATGGCAACCTCGCCGATTATGTGATGACGCTCGCGGAAGAAGACCCCGCGAACTTCGGGACCTCGATCGTGTTTCAGCATGACTGGGAAGCGGAAGAACTGTTCCGCGCCGAGAACATGCAGGAAACCGAGCTCACAGACGAAGACGGCAACGTCGTCGAAACTCGTTCTCAGTTTGTGTCGCCGGATCCGCTCAACGTTGAGAACTATCGTCACGCCCGGATCAGTCAATTGTCCGCCGCGGACGTCGTCGACGAGCCCGCCGCGAATCCGAATGGTTTGTTCCATCGCGAACACGCGTTCCTGCAGGACGGTGTCCGATTGCTCGATTTCGTGCTCGGTCGATCGACCGAGTTGCCTGCGCTCTCGGCGCTGGGTGCCGATGTGCATCCGGACCGCGTCAAGAGTTTCGTTTCGAAGTACCTGGCACGCGCCGGGTTGACCGTCGGCGAAGCCGACTCAGAAGGAGAAGGCACGATGCCATCCGTGAAGGGGAAGGGAAAGAAGCTGTCGGCGGTGGAAGATCCAAAGGACGAAAAGAAACCGGATGAATCCAAGCCCGGGGACGCAAAGCCCGAAGGCAAGCCACCAGAAGGGGACGCCGAACCCGACGACGATGACGAAACGAAGGCCGATGACGAACCCGTCGACGACGAAGAACCGATGGAAGAATCGGACGACGAGGACGGCAAGGACTCGAAAGAAACCAAGCAGTCTGACCCGACGAAAAAGGAACTGGCCAAGTTCTGCAAAGCATTCGGCCATGAGGCCGGTTCGAAGTACTTCCTCGACGCTGTCAGTTTCGAAGCTGCTCAAGGACTGCACATCACGGCGTTGACCGCTGAACGCGATGCGATGAAGCAAAAGCTCGACGCATTCGCCGCCAGCGGTATTGAGCCGTTGAACAGCCGTGTCGCCGATCAGAAGAGCGACAAGCCATTCCGAGCGGCTTCCGGCAGCGAACAGGAGGGGGAAATCTACGACCCCCGCGAGGCGTTCGCGAAGGCGAATTCCTCAAAGTCTGCGTAAGTGCTTGTTGTGTGACACTCCGTCGCGGGAGTCAGCCGGGATCAGCGGATTGCAAGCCGCCCCCGGCCATCCCCGCGAGCGAATCATCGTAAACACTGAGTTGTTTTAACCGCGACGGAGGCTCTTGAAAGGAGCCTTCACGATGCCGAATTACCCAACCCTGTTGGACATGGCAAAGCGCAACGGCCGCGATCGAGCCGTTCCGCTGATTCAGGAAACGTCGAAGCTGATGCCCGAAATTTCGGGCAAGAACATGGACGGTTCGACGATCCCCGGAGTCGGTCAGGTCCGCACCATCAAGGGGATTTCTTACGAGACACTCGTCCGCATCAAGAACCCGACTGTTGGGTTCCGAAATGCGAACGAAGGTACGAACGTTGACGCCGGTAAGTATGAAAACCGCACCGTCGAAACGTTCATTATGAATCCGCGGTGGGAAGCCGACAAAGCGGTCGCTGATCGTGCAGAAGATGGACCAGACGCTTTCATCGCCGATGAAGCGATTGCCATCTATGAAGCCACCAATCAAACACTCGGATATCAGTTCTATTATGGTCGGAACAGTGGCGGCGATCAGAAGGGTCACCCCGGCCTGATCGACTCTGTGAGCGATACCTACACCATCGACGCGACCGGAACCGGTAACGCCTGTGGTTCGGTTTGGGCGGTCAAATTTGGACCGGGCGATGTTCAGTGGATTTGGGGACAGAATGGTGCATTGGACATTCCGGACAAGACCGTAGAGACGGTCTACCGAAACGGAAAACCAATGAAAGCCTACGTTCAAGACATGCTCGCCTACCCAGGTGTGCAAGTCGGTTCGGTCCGGTCGATCGGGCGAATCAAGAACGTCTCGGCCGCAAAGCCGCTCACCGATGCGCTTCTGTACGCGTTGATCGAAGCAATGGACGTTCAGCCGGACGTCTTGTTCATGCCGAAGAAGCTGCTCGGCCAACTCCGAGCCAGCCGAACCACGTTTAACGCGACCGGTTCACCCGCGCCGCGACCGACTGATATCGAAGGGATTCCGATCGCCGCGACCCAGTCTCTGACTTTCACCGAAACCGCTGTCTGATCGTCATTCGTCGATCGTGCTTGATTGAAACCCGTTCGGCCTCTGTGGCGTGGGCCGCACGTTTTAAGAGTGAGTACATTTTTTAAGGAACGACATCATGCAGCGACGTTTGCTGGAAGATGCTCAACTTTCCGTGTCGACTCCGTTGCCAGCCAGCGCGGCAACGGTCACGACCCCCGGTCTTGATCTGGGACAGAATACGACGGGCGATTTCGCTGCCCCGGTGGATTTCCTAGCGACCGCGCCGGCAGTCACGACGGGCATGCTCGGAGATGCCGCGACGCTCAAATGGTCTGTTGTGACCGGTGCAACCGTGGACGTGAACGGAGTCATTCAGAGCGCGACGGTTCTTTATGACAACATCATGATCCAAACCGGCGCCGGCGGTGCCGGTGCACAGGGCCAGACGAAGCGGTTCGCACTGCCGACCGACGTGCAAAGGTACGTCGGCTTGCGTGGTGCAAAGAGTGCGGCTGGAGATGCGTCATCGGTTAATGCGACTCTGAAAATGCTGTTCTGACCGTGTCGGTCAGGTGCTGACAAGGACTGTCAACGCGGTCCAGTGACCGGCCGAGAATTCACGCGAGTCTACAAGGCGGCGGGCTCGGCCGGTCTGTTTATTTCACTTCATTTTGAAGGCTCGAACGATGGAAGAAATGTTGAAGGAACTCGACGCGGCAAAGGCCCGGGCAATCGCCGCTCAAGAGGCTGCCGAACGGGCCAGTGCCGAAGTTCAAGAACTTGCTGCGAAGTACGTAATCGCTTTCGGTCAGTCGCACGGTCTCAACGTCTCGGTGAAATAGAAGTCCGTGAAAGGCCAGTATTGATGCGTGCATTCGATGCGTCGGGGCGCGAGGTGTTTCCGGTCGTGATCAACACGATTTGCCCAGTCGCGTATGCGGAGCCAGCAAGGCGGCTTGCATTGCGCCACATGACGACAGTCGAACAGGCCAGCGGCGACACGTTGAACCGAATGCTCGACATCAACCTGGGTCCGATCGGATCTGACGAAGTCACTCACATTTTCTGCTCGAGGGACGCATACACACATCAAGTTGAAATGGTTGCCGAGGCCTTTCGTCTTGAGAATTTGTCCTGGGGTGGCGATCGAGCATTCTCGATTGACAGCGATCCCGAAGTGGTGAAACGGCTGTTTTGTGTCGTGCTCGGTCAAACCTCTGTCGTCCTCAAATGGCTGGGCTTGGAGGTGAAGCCATGAGCGCGGCGACTGTTTACCCGAACGGGGACGGAACGAAGACCGGCTTCAGCGATCAGGCGGGCGGCACGACCAATCTCTACGCGACAGTTTCAGAAGGTACGGGCAGTCCCAACGATTCGAACTACATCACGAACACTGATTCCGGCGGGAAACCGTTGTTCTTTTTGTTGGGTGACATGCCTGGGGACTTCGTCGCCGCTACCAGCGTTTCGATCTCGATTCGTGTTCGCCGCGACAACAGCAAATCCAACTCGTGCGCGTGGATTGCGTGCCAGCTCGTTCAGGCGGATGAGGCGACCGCGTTGACCGCATCCGCAACGGTTACCGACACGACGACAACAACCACATTCACTTTCACGCCGAATGTGACAGGCGCGACAGGAAAATCTGCGTGGGATGGCGCCCGGCTGATGCTCACGATGCGAGACGGCGGCCTGGTGGGTGGCCTGGTCTATCTGTACGCGGCACAAGTGACTGTGACCTACTCGACCGCGTCCGCGTCTGCAAAGTTGCTGCGTCGTCGTCGTATGATGTTGGAGGCCTGATTCATGCTTGTTCAATCCACCGATACGAATCCCTCGATCGACATCGAAATTTACGACGATGCCGGAATTCCCGTGACGGGCCTGGTCGCGGCGACGATGCCGAACGTCTATTACTCGGTAGGTGGGGCGAACGCGAAAACGTCCATCTCGCTGTCTGACCTTGCAGCAGAAACAACGGCCTGGTCAGCGGGCGGTCTGAAGGAACGCGGCAACGGCGTGTACCGGCTCGACCTTCCCACGGCGGCGATTAGCGTTGCCGGACGACGGGTCCGGATCTTCGGATATGCGACCGGTAAGAACCTCGTCGCGCCTGTGATCGACACGGGACCGGTCGTTGCCAATGCCACACAGATCGGCGGCGTGAACCAGTCTGGTCGCGACATTTGCACCAGCGTTCTGCTGTCGTCAGGTACAGGTACGGGGCAACTCAACTTTGCGGGTGGCATCGTCAGGTCTGACGTTCGCCAAGCGAACGGCAACAACGTCACAACCACGAATGCCGGTTACCTCGATACCTACACCGCATCAATGGCGACGGGCGTCATGTCTGCTCAGCAATTCAATGTTGAGGGTCGATTGCTGCTTGGAGCATCGAATTTCATCTCGACGGCGACGACGGTGCCAGCGACTAATGGAGCGTGGACGATCTATAGCGCCTACCTAAATCGCGCGTCCTACTTGAACGCCAGCGGACTACAGCGACTTTGGTATGACCTGCCGAATGACCGATGGGTGATTTCCGCAGTTCCGGGAACGCTTGGATCGGCATATTGGACGACAGCGAGCGGAGCCGGTCCCGATAGCGTTTACACCCCGAATGGAACCGCGACGGGCGTGCCGGATCTTGTCGGATACGGGCCAACTGTACTTTCGAATTACCAGCCCAAACTGTCTGCCCTGAAGTTCCCCGCGTCGATTGCGGCCGGGGACATCGCCACCGATGCGATCAATGCTGCATCGCTGAAGGCGGATGCTGTGACGAAGATTCAGGCCGGACTCGCGACGAGTACTGCCGTCTCAGCGCTGCCATCTGCGAGTGCAATCCGCACAGAGATCGACGCGAACTCGACGAAGCTGGCGTCGATTCTGTCAGCGGTTAACAACCTCAACAATCTGTCCGCCCTGGCGAACCTGTCGGGCAGCCCACTGCTGGAAATTCCATCATCTGGCTCAGCCGTATATCCGTTCGTGCTAACGGTCCGCGACGCGGAAGGCCATCTGATCGATATGGATGCTCTGCCGACGCTGTCTCTGATCAACGCGGCCGGAACAAGTCGATCGTCGTATCTGTCGTCTCCAGTCCGTGACAGTCTTGGGGTCTACAAGTTCACGATTGCAATTGCTTCGAATGCTCCGTCGGAAGGTCTTGGCTTGTTGGCGGTGGGTACCGCTGCAGGCTCGTCACGTCGCACTGATTTCGGGCTGAGTGTTGTGGATTACGACGCGATCACGACCCTGAGCAACATTTACGCGAAAGTCGTCAATCTGCCCGCCGACCCAGCATCTGAGGCGAACGCAACAGCCAACCGTACGGCGATCGTAGCAGCGATCCCGAGTGCCGTAGACAACGCGAATGCAGTGTGGTCGCTTGCAGACTCTGCGGCGAACGTCGTCGGTTCGATCGGTGCATGGATTCAGAGCAAGTTGACTCAGGTTTGGGGCGGAGTGCAGACCGTGCAGACATCCGTCGATGCGATCCCGATCGAGATCGACGACGCAAAGAATGAAATCATTGCGGCGATCGGCGGCGATGAATCCGGTGCAGTGACAGTCAGCGGGTTTAGTGACGGTGCCTTGGCCGCGATGAAATCGACGTTGTCGGCGGTCGTGATCCGCGTTCGTGGCCCGGTCTTTGGCGGCGACGATGGCTCGATCGACGTTTGTCTTACAGTCGGCGACGACTATGCGGCGATCGATGGGCGGGCAATCGAATTCGATTTCGATGGCACAGGTTTGCCGGACCTAACGGGGGCGGTCGCCTCGCTCGTGTGCGTGATGAATGCGCCGAAGCGGCGAACGGTTGTGTTCACCGGTACCGCCACCGTTCCGACGGGCAATACCCGGACCGTGCAATTCACGCCGACATCCGAACAGACGTCACGACTGCAAACGACGGCCGAGGGTGAATTCTGGATCGCGTTCTACCTGGCTGCCGGGCGAAGGATTACGCCCGAAGGCCTGCGGGGAACGCTGATTGTTGTTCCAAGCAAGTTGTGTGAGTGTTGAAAGGAGTCGCCGTGGATTTTCTGATGTTGTGTCTGGTTGCGGTCATGTTGTGGCGGTTCGGTCGTAAGCTCGATCGACTAACTGTCGTCTATCGTCCTGCAGGTCCGGGCGACGCCGTGTTGTCGGTTGCACCCCCGACGCGTCCGCCCGTTGGACAGGTTGCGGCGATGCTTGCCCTGATGATCGGTCTGGCTTGGTGTGCAAACGCTCGGGGCGCCGAGCCGATTCAGATGATGCAGTTGAGTCCCGAGACGAGGGCGTGGTTCAAGAACCCGGACGGGTCTTGCGTTCAATGCAGCATCGGTATGACAGGTATCCATTGCAATGATCCGAACGCCGCATCTCTACTTTGGGATTCGCCCTACGGGCCAGCGGTGCGGGGGGGATCGTGGCCAAGCCGCGTCGAGCAGTATTGCGATCAACGCGGAATCAAAGCCTGGTCTGTAACGGGCAACTCGATCGACGAGACAATTCCATGGATGGTGTGGGCGGCCAAAACGGGACGATTCGCCGCGATCGGTGCGGGGACTGCTCATTTTCAAACGTTGTACGGCCGCGACCCGAACACGGGCGAGTGGTTCGTCTGCAACAACAATTCGACTCACAAGGTCGATCGATATCCGGATCGACAGTTTCGCCAGTTGCACGCCGAGAGCGGCCCATGGTGCGTGATCCTGCAAAAACCGAGTTCGCCCCCGCCGGAGTTTCGCCCCTGGTGGAAATGATTTCCGCCGGGCAATGAAGACACTTTTTTCAAGGATGATGGTATGTGGAAAACGATTCTCTTTTTTGTGGCGGCATTCGCCCTGGTCAGCATTCGCGGCCACGCAGAGGGACCGCGAGACGTCCCCGAGGTGTCGACGCACGAAGTCGCTCGACGAGGCAATCACGTTGAAGAAACAGGAACCGTCCGATCTGGATTGCGAGCCGCCGCTCTTGCTCCGCCCGCCGACGACTCTGGTAAATGGTTCATTACGTTAATCGTGCGTCCCGGCGAGCGATCGTCGGAAATCATGCGACAAACGGTCGAACGCGATCCCGATATGCGGCATTGGGTCAACGCTGGAAACCCGGCGACGTCGACGACTCATTACCACGTCCGATCGATTGCCGATCAAACTCAACGTGATTGGCTCGAGTCAGTCATTCCTGCGGTAAACAAAGCTGGCGTACCGGCGATCGTGCTGCAGCCGCCTTTGTCGGGTCAATTTGGCCCGCCGAAGACGATCGTCAAAATCATCCACGGGCAACTGACGGGCCGCGACCTTGCCGACAAGCTGCGCGAAGCGGTGCTGAACTATGTCGACAAACTGGAAAGCGTGAATCAGGTCGGCGTGAAACATGCCGTCGGCGTTGCTCCGCCGTTCAATGTCCAACCCGTCCAACCACAACCGCAGTTCGCACCGGCGCCGCCGTTCAATGCACAGCCATTCAACGTGCAACCGGAAGCGAACTTGCCTTTTGAGTGGCCACCCGCCAAACCGAAGACGTTGACGATCGAACAGATTCAAGCGGCGTGCCCGGGTGCAACGCCCGAATTCATTCTGCCGATCGTCACCGGACCGGGCGAAACGAGTATGGATATCGTCCGGATGAAGTGGCTGATGTATCAGAAAGAGCATCCGCCGGCCGCGATCGACCCGCCGAGCGTGTGTGCGCCCCCGGAATGTGTCGTGCCAGTAAACCCCACCAATCCAGCGAACGGCATGCTATCGGCCGTGTCGCTGGACCGCTTGGGGTTGATGGTAGCGCTGGTCCTGATGGGGATCATGGCGGGGATCTTCATACCAAGGTTATTGGCCGGACGCACAGGCGCGACCGGCGCAGGCCTCGAGATGATGACCGCCCAACTGTTGCACCCGACGCAGGGCCAAGTCATGACCACGCCGCAGAGCGTGAACTACGCACCGCAGAGCAGCGGGCGAGATTGGAGAGCGCCCGCCTCGAGCGGGAACGCGCCCACGCCGAACGGTTGAAAGTGCGAGAAACGCGACCGCGTCCGGTCGCGTCATTTCTCGGATGGGTGTTCACCCCGGTAGTTTCGATCTGGGGATTCATCGGCATGATTCCGAATCTGGTGTATCTCGGATTCGGCCTCGTCGTGGTGCTCGTCTTCGTGATCGTCGCGTGGTTGTGCTTGCAGTTCTTCAAGTTTGTGTTTCGTAGGTGACTCGATGCATTCTGTTCGCCAAGCCTGTACTCAAGTCCTGATCGGGATCGCCGTCGCCTTCGGGATCGCTTTGTGTGGACTGAACCGCTCGAACAGTTCATCCGGATCGGTCAACATCATGATCGGTGCCGGCGGAAACGAAACGGTGCAAGCCACGATCTACAGCGCCGAGTGGTGTGGGCCTTGTCGTGGTTACGTTGCCGATGTCGAACGCGAACTACCGCCCGACGGGTGGATCGTAAAGAGAGCGAACGCGACGGACGCGAAGTCGGCTCACGTGCTGATCCAAAAGGATGATGCCACGTTCGCCGCCGTGGGCGTGCATTCGATCCCTTGCACAATCATTCGCCGCAACGGCAAGGAAGTGAAACGCATTCAAGGCCGGATCACACCCGACGCTTTGGCAACCGCAATCAACACGGAAAGGGCGAAACCGTGAACCGCTTGGCCGCGCTGGCCGAAGCGGGATTTCTCTTGGCGGTCGCGGTCGTCGCGGTCGCACTTGTGTTTTCTTTGATGGTGGAAGGATCCCCATGATTCCGCACATTTGCCGACTGATCACAGCGGCCGTGAAGAATGCCGGGCATGCGCTCGAAGTGCTTGAATATCTCGCCCCGTTCTTCGATCTGGAAACGATCGAGAAGGCTGGCGATTTCTTGCACAAACGTTGGCTACAGATGCGGGCAGAGCAGGGCCTCGACAAGTCGGAAACGATCGCCCCGGGCGAAGCAACCCAAGCCGTCGAACAGACTGGCGAGCCTGCAGGAGAAGCAACCAGCGACGTCGAGTCGGTATCACAAAGCGCACCGACGATCGAGCCTGAGCCGGTACCGGAAATGACCGATACCAAATCGGTTTCGACGACTGATGAACAAACCGTCGAAGTGACCAGCGCTGTGTCTGAGCAAGCGGAATCGTCCGTCGATGTCGTCACGGACGAACAGATGATCGAAGAAACCGCCGAATTGGTGACGGAAGAACCTTCCGTCGAACCGGTTGCCGAACAGCCGAAACCCGTTCGCAAGTGGACTCCCAAAAAGGCCGCTTAGTTATGTTTTCATCCGCCGATCACTTGTTGTGTCTCCAAGGTCAGCGCGGCGTTGACGTCACGCTGACTCGCGGATCAACCGTTGTACGGACTCGCGCATTGCGCGGGATCAGCAGCGGTCAAGTGATCGGCCAAGATGGCACGATGACGAAGTTCACGGTGTCAGATTTCATGATGACCGTCGAACAGACGGGAGCCATCGGCAAGCCGGCAGCCGGCGACGTGATCACTTTGCAAAACGGATCCGTCTTTACTGTCGGATATCCCGACGCAAAGCAATCGCCCGTGCGATGGTACGGGCAGGACTCGACCGCGTACCGGATCCACACAATCGAGGAATGACATGACAGCGGCCGTAACGACGTTGCAGACCGGACTGAAGGCGATGCTCGAGGCGATTCCCGCGAACGATCGCCCGTTGCAGTACACGGTGCGCATTGCGGACGTTGACGTGTCGGACTTGCCCGCGAAGTCTGTTGACCCCGAAATTGTGATTGGCTTTGAGTCCTCGCAGCGACTCGGCCGCACGACTGCGACGATTCTCGATCAGTACCTAATCCCGGTGACGATCCGTCGCCGGATGCCGAAACAAGACCAAACGCAACTCAATGAGAACCACGCGCTCGAAGAAGTACTTCTCGACGCGCTGGCGAACTATCACAGTGAAACTGCCCGTGTCGATCAGCTCGTGACGTTGCATCCCTTTGACATCGCGTCTGCCGTTTCGCCTGGATTGTACACTTCGAAGATCGTGCTCGATTGCGACGTCCTGCGTCGTGTGTCGCCGATCGTACAGGACGACACGACGCCGACAACGATCCTGACCAAGATTCGCCGCGCCGTGTGGGACGCTCTCGAAAACTGGTCCGAGTGGGACGAAACCACATGGACGCGTGCATTTCGTGACGATGCGGACCTCGACGAACTAGCGTTGCATGATCCCGCTGAATTCGAGTTTCCGGCAATCGCTGTCACATGGGGCCCGACGTCACCGCGGCATTTGACGAACCTGGCTCAAGACTGGCCGGCGATGATCAACGTTACGGCCTGGTTCCCGCCGCATCAGACCAGTTTGGCCGAATACCGCGCGTCTCAGATCGTACGTGCGATCTGGCAATGCAAGCCCGAGGGACAGAACGTCGAATACGTCCGACGCGCTTGCGGGCGATTTCCCGAAAAAAATTCGCCGATCAATCTCGACTCGATCGAGCTCGGTCGTTCCGGCCAAGTGAAGGCACTAAAGCTGACTTGCGGTTTTGTCATTACCGGCATTTCCACCCCGTACAACGCTTAGTTGTTCGACAACGTTTCGCGGAGCGAAGCGGCATTTTGAAAGGATTCAATTCAAATGACGGAACCAAACATCCTGATTGGCGCTCAACGATTCTTACGGCTCGCCGTCGAATCATCGTGGGCCACACTGCCGGGCTCGCCGGTTTGGGTCGATACCCCGTGTGATGACTACACGGTCCGCTTCAAGCCGAAGAACTTGGCGGGGCAACCGCGTGCCGGTCTCATGCAGCGGAAGTACTCGCGGAATGTGTCCGGCCATCCGGCGGGCAATCTGGTCACATCGCTGTACGGCTGGAAGCCGACGGGCCTGTTGACCTCGCTCGCACAAGCAATGCTCGAATGGGGGTTTACCGATCACGAGAGCAAGGCGCCGCGATCAAAGTCCGCACAGTGGGTCTACACGTCTCACGACGACGACAAACAGCACGCGGGACTTCGCGTGAACCAAGCGACGCTCGCAGGTTCTGAGGCCGGCATCAAGTTGACGCTAGAACTGATCGGCAAGACGGAAACCATTCTGTCCGGTCAAACCAGCACTCCCCCGAACGATCGACACCAACTCGTCGATTTCCTGTGGGAAGACTGTTCATTCAAACTCGACGGCACGGTCATGCCGTTCAGTTCGTTCCAGTGGTCGGTGCAACGCAGTGTTGCGCCGGTCTATCAAAACTCGAAAGTGCCGACGTCTTGTCCGAAAGCCGGTTGGGTCGAATCGTTCTCGATCACTCCTCTGAAAAGCGACAATTCGTTCGACGTGCTCCGAAACGATTTGGAGATGACAGAACTCCCCGGAGAGCTCGTCTTAAAGGGGTTGCACAACGGCACGGGTGGCCCAGGTACCGACTTTACAGTGTGTACGGTCGCGTTCCCGCGGCTGTCGTTTGTTGATTCGGATGAAAGCGGCGGCGTCGGAGTGATCGAGAATCCGCTCACGTGGAACGTGCTCAAACCAGATACGGCGTCGCCGAGTTCGACGATGACGTGGACGGAAGCGTGATCGCAAGGGGTTGCCGTGCTTACGGTCCGTTTTTCTAACGCAGGTGGTCGCGCGTGGATTAATTCGATTCGCTCGGATTTGTCCGCCGCGACGCCTGTCATTCTCGATCAATGCGGAAGCAAGCTTGTCGGACTGGCCCGCATCTACTTCGACAATTTGTCGCGTGGGCGAACGGGTTTCAGCGGGCGAAAGTGGCCAGCCCCGAAGGCCTCGACCGTCGCTCGGCGCGAGGCGCTTGCTCGACGGGGACTTCTGCGAGCCCCACCGACGGTGCAGGGGGTTCTGACAGGCCGCATGCAAGCCAGCCTGACTTACTTCACAGCGGCTGACAGCGTGCGCGTCGCTTACGACGCTCCGCATGCACACTGGTTCAACATCCGGCGGCGACTGATTCCAACGGTTCTTCCTCGTGTCTGGCGGAATGCGTTGGACTACGTGGTGATTCAATACTTTTACCGACAAATCAAGGATGGAAAAGACTGATGTTTCAATTCTCCGACGCTGTGGTTCCAAACGTTATTCGTACGATCAATGTGCCTGGTGGGTCATTTGATGTGTGTCTTGAGCCGCCTTCGGCTGACGAGCGATTGACCGATGAAGGCATTCTGTACGAGATGGTCAAAGCAAACGGCGCGCGTCACGCAGCTGCATACCGCGATCAATTCATGAGACGTTGTCGACGTATCGTGGACTGGATTGGAATCACCGGTACCGACGGCAAGCCGATTCCGTTCTCTCACGAGATGCTTCAACGCGTGATGTCGAAACATCCGTCTGTGGTGGAACAACTCAAGGACATCCTGGCACCGCTCTACTTCACCGATGAGGCCGCGTTGGGGGAGCCCGCCGCGCCGTGGGGCGCATCGCAGCCGGCGGCACAAGTCACCCCGTCGTCCGCGAATACCTCTACCGAGCCACCGTCGCAGACTTAAGCCAGACGATCGGCGGCACGGTGGACCAGTTGTTAGCGCTCCCCGGTCAACATCTTGATCAGTTGTTGGCCGTGCATGAACTGATGAAAGAGAAGGTCGGAAAATGCCCGCGCTGACATTGACCCTCGATGACCAGATCACCGATGGCCTGACCGCGATTGATACCGCCTTAAAGAAAGTCGGCGAAACAACCATCGTCACCGCGAAGAGCGCGGAGCGATTCGCCGAAATTCAGCAGCGGCAAACGATCATCGTGCAGCAGCAGAAGCGGGACTATTCCGAACTGTCGGCAACGTCCGTCCGCGTCTTTGGTGATATCTCGGTGGCTGGCGTGAAGGCGTTCGAGTCGATCACGTTGGCGGTCGTGAACACCCAAGCCTACATGGAACAGTTGTTGGTGAAGGAAGGCGCGTCGCTCATTCGGTGGGCGGTGGGTGGTACGGTCGCACTCGGTGGCATGGCGACATACCTGATTGCGTCCGGGCGTTCGGCCGCTGCAAATGCGGTATCTGTCGGCCAAGCCGCGACGAGTCACGAGCAACTTGGCGGCGCACTGAATCGCAATCGGGCCGCAATGATTGCGGGATCGGCCGCGATCGCAGACCAGACAATCGGCTACGGTCTGTTGGGCAAGTCCGCCGAGATCGCTGGCAAAGCGGCCATCAATGCCGCGACCGGCGCAGGCCCATTCATTCTTGGCGCGACGATCGGGTGGAAGGGCTATGAAATGATCCTCGCGCGGACAGGCGCGAGAATGGTCACCCTCGCGGATGGTACGACGAAGATTGAGACAAACCTCGATCGCGTGAATGGCGCAATGGGCAACTTCTCGAAATCGGTGTCCCGAGACATCGGCGAAGCGGGAGAAGCAATCGGGTCATTCATGGAAGGGCCCTGGTTTGATTTCTCGTTCGGTCTAAAGGAGGCCTTCGACAAAGACTTCACGATGCGCACGGACATCATGATCGAGAATATCGGTCATCTGAACCAAGCCTATAACGATGGCGTCATCGAAATGCGGGCCTACTTCGCGCAGATGACCGGATCGACTTATCAGGGGTACAAGGACGAAATCGCCGTCGTGCGTGAACTCAAAGAGACGCATGCGAAGCTCGAGGAGCAACGAAAGAAAGAGGCCAGCGGGTTCGCCGCGATTCGATCGATCAATCAGGAACTGCAACAAAAAGCCGAGTCCCGCGCTGAATCGGAACGACTGAACTCAATTAAGTCTGTCAAAGGCATCGACGACGAAATTCAGGCGACCCGTGACAAGATGGTCGCCGCGGCTCAAGCCGGGAAGCTCGACGAAGAGTTGTCCAAATCGTTTCTTCAGCGATTGAACTGGTTGGCCGATCGTCGCGTCACCGTTGAAAAACAGGTGGCAGACGCGGCCAGAAAGGCACACGAGCAAAAGAAGTCGGTCTATACCGAAGAGATGCGGATGAGCGACGAACAGTCGATCGCATCAACAAAGCTCTTGGAAGTTGAACGCAAGCGCGTCGCGAATTTTAACGAGATGGGCCGCGCCATCGGATTCGCCCTACAGGATCAGAAGCACGAAAACCAGATCGCCCGAGCAAAGGAACAGCTCGAGATCGAAAAGGAACTGGTGGCGGCGCGGATGAAGCTGGGCGGTTCCAAGGAATCGCAGATCAAAGCGCAGCAAGCGGCGATGGACAAATCGTTCGCCAAAGAGATGCACACCGATAAGCTGAAACAGATCGACACCGAAGCTCAGCGCAAACTCGATGCCATCGACCGCGAACGGGAGAAGAACGAAAAGACCGGCGGCACGGCGCATGAACGAGCGATGGCAGAATCGAAGCTGCTCGCAGATCGTGACAAAGTCTTGTTCGATCGACGTAAGCAACGTATCGACGAAACCGGCAAGTTTCAGCGGGAAATGATTGAAGCGGATGCGAACAAGTTCAAGGACGCCGAGCTCGCAAAGTACCGCGCGGAAGAGGAACGGATCGCGAAGGTCAAGGCGCTGACCGAAAAGACGTTCGACGCTCAGAAGGTCATGCAAGCGGCCGATCCCAAAAAGGTTTTGAAGGCGATCCAAGACCAGCGGGCCGAAGCGGCCATGAACGCACAGGGGATCAAGGACGAACAACTATTCCTGAAGGGCGAAGCGGGCGACAAGGGCGCCATGCGTCAGTTCGACCGCAATCAAGATCGAGCCGCGAAGATCGCTCGCAAATCCGCGATGAATGATTTCGAGTCCGGAAATCTCAAAGAGAATGAAGTCGCGGGGGCTCAAAACAAGGTGGCTCAGGAAAACCTGATCACCCTGCAGAAGCAAGGAAAGTTGTCTGACGACCAAACGAAAGCGATGGTCGAGATGCTGAAAACGCTGGCCAATCAGCAACAGTCGATCGACAACGCCGACGCGACCATGCAGCAGATCATTTCGTTTTCGAAGGGGCTCAAATCACAGTCCGCGAAAACGACCCAATCCACCGCCAGCCAGGTCGGGAGTTTGAACTAAATGACCGTGTTTCTTCAGTATCGCGTCGGTCGGTTCGGTGTGTGGAACGACGTCGACATGGACACGAACGGGGTCAAGCTGCATTCGGTCCTGATGTCGTATCAGTCCGCATCACGATTCGCGTGGTCAATGGATGCTCCCGAGCAATCCGCGCCGATTCCGCAATACGCGTGGGTGCGTTTGTGGGATGACGCCGGCGCGGGCCTCACCAACACGAACCCGCTGTTCTTTGGATTGGTCATGCAGGTTGGACCGGGATCGCACTCGAATGAAGTCGAGTATGTGGCGTTCGATCCCACATACGAGGCCGCGAAAAGCGTCACGGTCATGAACCTGCCGTACGACGCGGGGGCAAACAATCCCGCGATTGGGTCCGTGCCGCGCATGGTCATCAACGCCAAAAATTCTGGCGATGAGGACTACGCGTACTCGGTCGCACAGAATTCGACCGTCGGCGAAATGCTCGCCGGCTTGCTGGACTATTGTTTCGAACCGCTCACCTATCTTGATGCGACCGACGGTTCGATCGGTTACGCCCCGGCAGACCTAATCCCGATGGATTTCATCCCGCAAGAAAAAGTGGTGTGGGAATCGGTGACGATTCGCGCGGCGATTGAACAGGTCTATCGGCACGAACCACGATTTCGGGCGTTTTTTCACCCCGGGGAAAAGTTGCTGCGATTTCACCGCCTCAACAATCCCGGCGTGACACCTTTTGTCAATTTGAAGCTGAACGATTCTGGCTTGCCCGACGGACTCGGTGTTGTGAACGAACATCCTGTCATCGGACTGGAAATCACGCCGAGTTACGAAGACTGTTACACGGCCGTCAAGATCTATGGGCCGCCAAGTCTCGGGACCGGCTTTTTCTATTGGGATGCGACGCTTGGTTCGCTCGGGTCCGGGAATCTTCAGCCGCTCGGTATGCCCGTCTTCATCGAGAATTATTCAGATTCGGGAGGCATGCACACGGCCCAATGTTACACCGCGTTCCAGATCCACGATCCTCAGTATCGATCGGGGGCAAGGATGCTCGCCGATTGGGTGCAATTGCCCGTCGGTGATTACAGCAATGCGACGCGTGTGCCCGTGTTCCTTCTGTCGTGGGACATGGGCGCGACGTGGCAAGCCGCTGGCGGAGTCTGGTTCGATTACTTAAATGGCATCGTTGCGTTCCAAGGGGGCGTCGTTCCTTTCACCACCGCGACAGACATGCGAGGTCAATCGGTCGTCCCGGGTTCGACCCAAACGCGATTTCCCCCGAACGCGTTCAAACTGATTTGGGCCCCCTACGTCACGCCACTCGAAGTGCGTTCGCCCGCGACCGGCTATTCCGGTACCGCCTATTCTGAATTGGGGATCGAGAAAGAGTATCGACTGTATGACGAGTCGCTGGCGATCGGCCGCGAACTCGGCGTCCCCGTGACATCGACTGCACGGCGGGCGGCATTCACGAAGCTTGCGGAGTACTTGCTTGAGACGCGCAAGGATGTGATGTACGTCGGGAATGTTGTGCTGGCGGGATGCGATTACTCGTTTTGCCGTCTCGGAAAACAGGTCAACATCGTCGACGCGGAAGGTTCGACGACAGGCTGGGAAGCAATGTTTGCGGTCGTGACCGACGTGGAATACACGTTCGGCGATCAGCCGACAACGGCCATCACGTTCAATGGAAACTGGCTCGATTTGTACGGACAAGATCCCGCGCAACTGCGTGAACGGCTGCGGATCAAATCGTGTACTCAGTACACGTACTCGCAATTTGCGGGTCGACCGATCACGACGTACGGATACCGGACGTTCCAGACGTACAAAGGCGACACGGT
Organism: Schlesneria paludicola DSM 18645; assembly: GCF_000255655.1. Taxonomy (NCBI): domain Bacteria; kingdom Pseudomonadati; phylum Planctomycetota; class Planctomycetia; order Planctomycetales; family Planctomycetaceae; genus Schlesneria; species Schlesneria paludicola. The sequence goes on from NZ_JH636435.1 coordinate 2,419,759, forward strand.
CAGCGAATTGGATTCCGTCACTACTTACGACCCGTACGTCTACGTCGACGACGCCGGAAACGCGCAACGATCGGAAGGGCACTAACCATGGCGATTCCATTCCGCCCGACGGGCCTGATCGGGTTTGCGAAAGAACTCGACACTCGAACGCGAGTCAGCCGCACTGACATTGAGCGACTTTGGAGGCAGATGAGCCAACAGTCCGTCGGTGAAACGTTTGGCAACGATCCTGCGAATCCGCTGCTTGGCTACCCGGGTTATGGAAGCGGCGGTGGGGGCGGCGGCGGCGGGAAGATCTACGAGGGGGAAACGACGTCGAATCTGATTCGCTCAGGTACTCCATGGACATCGTATTCAACTTGCACTGTGGCTGAGTATGACGAAGGCGTGTCCGGAAATTATGCCCCAACTGGGAATGTCTTCACGATCACCAATCGCGACACAAATCTTGCCGTCGTGATTGGAACCTACGTCCAGTTCCGCAAAATCGTGACGGCGCAGGGAAACACCGAGTACCGCATCACCTGGGTGAGTCGATAACGATGCCAGCGAATTCCGCGCTTTGGTACAACATTGCTCGTGTTGACCCCGTGACGGGCAATTACGATTGGATCAAGTATCTTTACCCGTTTCCCCAATCGCTTGGTAACCAGACGGTGTACAGGTTGATTCCCGTGGAAGACGGCAGCGGAGACATGCTCGCGCTGATCCAGGACACTCCGCGCACCTGCCTTTGCAGGATCGAACCATTTGCGGGGTACACCAAGTGGTACGTCGATCAAGTAATCACGCCCGCAGGCGTTGATACAGTCACGTTCGGCTATGACAACGTCAGTCATATCATCGTTGCCGCAATGCAAGTCGTCAGTAGTCCGGCCTATGAACTCAGGGGTATCGACCCCGCAGATGGGAGCACTGTTTGGAGCCGTTCGTTCCCCGTTTACCCCGCCGGAAACGGAATCGACAGCGTTTGCGTGTACGGCTCCCAGTGCATTGTTTGCATGAGTCAAGTGAGTTCCATAACCGAAATTCGCTCGATCGATACGGCAACGGGAGCAGACATCTGGACAACCACAGCCGCAGGAATTATTCGCGTCGAGGCGATTGATTCGACTGGCAACTGGATTAACAACTCTGGCGGTACTGTTCAGTTGCGATCAGGAACAACCGGAGCAGCGATTTCAACCGCACCATATACAGCGCTGACAATGCACTTCGGTCCGGGTGGATATTGCGGTGTCGGGTCTGCTAGCCCTGTCCCCGCAGTGTGGGCGACTGGAGGCACTGGGCTCACAAAATCGTGGAACTTGACAGCCCCCTTGGGAGCAACGTTTTTTACCCCGTTGTCTTGCTGTAGCGACTCAAGCTCGAATTACTACTTCGGCTGCACAACGTTCTCAACGTCATCACCGTCATTTGTCACGTTCTTTAAGACGGGTCCATCTGGGAGTGTGATATGGGCAAAGCGTTATGGGGCGGCGGGATCTCAGGGTATCTATGGGATCGCGATCGCAGATGACGGGTATTTGTGGATTGCTGGATCGACGACGCGATGAGAAAACGAGTACCGGAACGCGAAAAGCAGTACCGCTAACAGCGATTAGCGGTACTGAAGCCCAAGGAAGGGTTCAAACATGCTCTCAAGACGTGAGTTCTTTCGACTTGCTCAGCTGACAGGCCAATTCCCGCTTTCGAACGTAGCCAACCCGACCACGCCAGCAAAGTTGACGGACGAGAAGTTGCGACGTCTCGTCGCTACGTTCGATCAACTTGGGATTCCTCTTGGCAGCCAGGTCGATTCACGATGGCAGGATCGTGAGTCAGGCGACGCGGATTCAGATCCAGGAAGATCCGCATCCACACATCCTCAATGATGACGGCAAGCCAGACATCGAAGTAGATGCGCCCTCGCGGGTAACGGATGCGTTGGAGCGGTTTCACTGGCAAAGTGAAATCGAAAGGGCTGATCCCTTTGAAACCCGCTTCAGGGAAAAACTGATTCACAAATTCGACAAATTCCATTTTGCTTTTTCCGAAAGGGGCCAAGGATGGCCTACAAACCTTCAGACGTTGTATCCGCGAACAGAAAAACGCAAAGCCTAAACGAGTGGGCCGCGGAGCTCGGAACGCCCGTCCAAACGCTTCTCGGTCGGCTCAAACGGATCAAGCCTGATGCCAACATTGCGGACGCGATCACGCGACCGCTTTCTAATCGAGGTGGACAGAACAAGGGGGCCTCGCACGACCACGACGTCTTGGTCGGTGATGAAGTCGATCGACTCTTGAACGCTGGCAATAAGTCAGAAACGGCGATTCGCGATCGAGCTCTGATCGTGCTGGCCTATCGATCGGGCCTGCGTTGTGCCGAGATGCTCGCATTGATGCCGAAGGATATTGACGTCGAACGCGGTTCGATCAGGGTGCACCACGGCAAAGGGGACAAATCTCGGGTCGTCGCGATGGATCCGGGCGCATGGGCGCAGGTCGTCGAATGGATGACGTTACGATCGACGTGGCCAATCACTGATGCGTCGCCGTTGTTCTGCACAAGGCAGGGCGGGCCGATCAACTCTCGCCAAATACGGGCGATGTTCACACGCCGTGGCGCGAAAGGCGGGATCGCAAAACGTGTTCACGCTCATGGTATGCGGCACACAATGGCCAGCGAGTTGATGGCTGAAGGCGTCAACGTTCTGGACATCAAGACGATTCTCGGACACGGCAGCGTTGCCACAACCAACACGTATCTACAGCAGATCAACCCGGCTTCGGCACTGGATGCGATGCGGGGCAGGGCCTGGGGGCAAAGCGTAAAAAACGTTGTTACATCCGGGCGGCGTTCCATGCCTGAACCGGGTTGGCTCGAGTCGCTGCGGAATCAGATCGGCGATCGACTGATGCTGATCCATGATGGCCGCGCCAGCGAAGTCGACTTTCGTGCTGCCGTTTTGCTGTTTTAGAACGAGAGTTCATTTTCGCGTCATCCAGTTGCAGATAGTCGAGAAGTAGGAAACGACATTTGCACCAACGATCAGGCCAAGGAGGCTTTTGAAATGCAGGCAATAGCAGATTAGGATCAGCCACACTGACCGTGCGATGAAAGTCGCATGGCAAAGCACGTAAGTCCACCGGCCTCTAACCAGCACGCGAGCATGCGCCCACTCTTCGACGATCTCTTCGATGCTCGGGGTGAAGCACTCTGTTCTCGTTTTCTTTGGGAGAACGTAGCCAAGTAATCGCATTCCTTCTTCGAAGCCGTCGCAGATGAGGTATTCAGATGGTTTCACTCTAAGACGAAGTCTAGCAAGTATTTGCCACCACCTCCCCCACGACAACAGAAGTGTCCCCGTCACGATCTGTCCGGCTGAAAACCACGGCCTGTGGGGAACTGAAATACGAAACATCAAACCTGCCATTGATACGAAGAAAATCGTAACGATCAATGCCAAGTAGGCCTTGGAGGTCCAAGTTTCGCCGTACCCAATCGCTTCCAATATCCCAATATATTTTCTTGCAATTGTTGCTAGGATTCGCGTCCGCATTCGAGGCGACGTTTCCAACCGCTTCAACTCTTCCAACTGCTGCTTCACTTCGGAACCTAAGTCGGTAAACACTTCTCCGTCGACATCTTCAGAGTCACACTTATTGACATTCATGGTCGGCTCCCTCACGCAAACGCCGCTCTAAATCCTAGATCAGAAACATAAAACGCTTTGGTCTCGCTCACGGCCCGCTTTCCTGGCGCCGTAATCTTGTATTGACGCTCAGTAACCGTGATTCCTTCAACGATTTTCTGAACGGGCTTCCCGCCCACGAATCCAGCTTCCTCCAACCGGGCCATCAGTTGATAGAAGGCGGGTCGTGACTGACTTGCCCCTCCTTTCGCCAGTAATTCTCGGAGCTCTTTCCCACTGCAAGTCCCTTCCATCAGCGAACAAAGTACCGCGTACTGCAGATGGGTTAAGGATGGAATGTTCATGCAACACCTCGTTCGGAGACCTTTCACTTCAACACTTGTGCGGCAACACGACGTTACCTGGATAACGTCATATTACCCAGATAATACGAAGTGTGTCAACTAGTGGAGTGAAATGGTCTTTTGAAGACGATGCTCAGAGGAGCGGGGGGTAGGTAGGTTCTTTTTCAGAAAGTGCTTGCGGCGCCCCAATGCAGGGGGGACAGAGTGTTCAACTCCCTTTCTTTCTTTCGCCAGCCGGCGGGCACGCTAAACGGACGTTCGCGACTTCACAAGGGCGGCGGGATTTCGTTCGCATCCGCCACGACGTCGTTGTTCGCGACTCTGATCAGGGTCGGGTTTTCCGCGATCATTTCCTGAATGACTTGTTCCGCATGGAGGTTGCCCAGGTGTTGCGCCAACGATCGCCAGACCAGACCGTCGAACCTTTCGACCTGATTGCCTGTACACACCGTTCGACAGATACGTATCCACAAAACTGATTCGTTTTCGAACAGTGGAAGGTACGCTTCCAAGAACATCGTCGAAAGGCGATCAGCCACGACTTTCGCGGTTGTAGGGGTTACGCAGTCTAGCCGCCGAAACCGAGCGCGAGCGGGCCGCGACCAGACGTCGACCCACTGGCCTGAATGCGTGGACGCTTCAGGGGCTCCCCCTCGCAAGCATGGGATCTTGAGTAGCACCTTCCGACCGACCGTCAGCGCCATGGTCGCCGATTCCACGGTCGATCTGGCCGCCAGTTTGGCGTTCAAAGTTCCAGATTCCACGGCCAGGGCAATGGGATCTGGAACAATCTGACTTGCGCGATTGCCAGCTGCTGCCGTCATATCTGACATGTCCGTAACTCATTGCAGATAAAGGCGATACACCGGACTGTCGATCCGGTGGTTGCGGGTTCGAGCCCCGTCGACCTCGCTTCACATTCGCAGCTTGCTTTCAAAAGTCCGCATCCGAGTCACAACTTGGTTGCGGATTTTTGCTTTTCATCAATTTGACGATTATCCGCCGACCAGGCCGGCTTCGAATCACCCAGCCGCCCATTCAAGTAACGGGAACTGGCTTCACCCAGACGAAGAAACGCGGTGGCATCGTGAATGGCAAGCTGCCCGCCCCCATCAGTTCAATCGACTGCTAACGGTCTGCTGGAATAAGCAGGGCAGGCAGGTCGCCGTTTACGGCGTTTTCAATTCTGTCCTGAACCACCGACTCCTGTTATTTCAAGATGTGACTAAGCCCATCTCTGGCGATAGACAGTGTGACGCTGACTAATCCCGCAGAGCACCGAACGGCCAATCACTTCACCTTTCGGATTCATCAAACGAAATCGCCGTGGAGCAGCATGCTTTGGACCGCGACACATGCGAATATCACAGAATCACCACGACGCAACTCAAAAACCTCAAACAGAACCCGCACTTCACATCGAAGCAAACCGAGCTCGCAACCTGGAGCTCTTCGACAAGAAACACAACGTATCGTACTTCGCGTTGCCTCAAACGAAACTATGCAGTTTCAACGAGAAACCGACATCACGATGCACATTAAGATGTGTATGACCACGCTCACGCCTCGCATTTCACGATACTCAATACCCCGACCACAAAATCAAGTCATATTGTCTGCGACACTATGAAACACTTCTTTCGCCGCACTCCCCACAATGCGATCCAATCAACACAGGTACAAACAATCAGTCAGTACCACAATCACGAGGTCTTTATCGCTGGTGGGACTGACAGCCAAACTCGTCAATAACAGACAAATTACCAATCGGCACTTCGAGCCATCACCACCACACGAACCTCGTACGCTGCCGCTGATTGGCAAATCAGCGGCCTGTGCAAGTAATGGAAGCCGGGACTGCCAAGGCTCAGTTGCCCCAAGTCCGTGATTTGCGCACCTTCACCGTGACACATGTGAATTGACGCCAGCATCCGCAACTTGGCACAGGACGGAAGCGATTCAACTCGCTCGTCGAGCTCCACCAGCAGGCTTCGCAAGTTTCAGCGGCGGTGAAGCGGCCGCGGCCTCGCTTCGACTTCCTCGCGTCGAAGAGATCTTCGGGGAAGTAACGGAGGCCTGACAGATCTCGGACTCGGCCTCAAGCCAATAGTCGACTCCGTCCCCAGCCGGTCGCCCAGCCTGTTCCCATTTGGCGTAAGCCAACTCACGCACCGCATTCTCGATAGATTCGCTGGCCATTTGTCATTCCTCCAGACAAGTTCCCAAATCGATCATCCACCACACGGTGCACATCACAAGCTCGATCAAGTGTCCCTCAAATCCCAGCGAAATATCAACAAGAATCCCGATTGCGAGCCAAATGCGTTAAAAAAACATTCCACCGATACCCCGTCAACGGCGATCAAAACGAAGCGAGTTCGCGCCCCTGAAAAAGTGACGCGAACTCACGCTTCGATCGGAATTGCTTGTGTCGACGACACACTGCAAACAAGAATTACTTGTCCGCAAGTGCCTTCAACAAAGCCGTGGCGTTTGGCAGATCGCCTGCAGCGTTCAACAACTGTCGAGCCAGCTTGATTGCATCGACCCAAGATGCCGCTGAAGTCAGCCCCGAAGCACCAGACTTCTTTGGCAGCTTCTTAACGCGCCCATCGGCGGCCATGTTCAGCTTGGTCTTGATCATGTAGATCATATTCTTGCTGACATCGTGCCCGAACTGAGTCTTAACAGCATCGGCAACGTCAGAAGCCTTTCCGCTGGGAAGCTGCTCAAGCACCGTGCGAATCGCCAGACTCTTGTTGTGCATCGGGTCCGTACGATCTGAACTTCGGGCACCTTTCTTTTTGGCCATGCAATTACCTCTCGAAAAAAACCTGACAAGAATGACTATTGACACAGAACTAGTATCTGGTCTTGAAAGCAATACGTCTACAAGGAAAGCGTAAGACAAAACACTCAACTTCAAAAAAACAATAAATACTAGGACTTGTCACTCTATTCACGCTTGCAATCCCCGCTGGCCAATTAGCGCAGAACACAACACATCAGGCAAAATGTCACGATCCGATTCATTTGGCAATAGCGAATGTGGCTGATGCAGCCAATCCACCCACCATCGCGGCCTGCAACGCACTTCGAACAAGCGGCGTCGCCCCGAAAACCCTATTGATTACCTCGAAGAGACCAAGCAATTGTCTGTGCCAAGACTCTCGAATCGATCAACCTGCTTCCGCACCACGGAAAAACCTGCTGTGATGACCACACCTCAGGAATCAATGGCCCAAGAGAGTCCCGCAGGCAGTACGAACGGCAAGGTCAGTACAGAATACGCCGTGCCACTCGTCATGGGGATGAATGTGAGACACGACACAAAAAAGCCTTTTGATAGAGCTTTAAGATTGCGTTGCTTCACCGAAAGTCGACGTGTGCGTGGGGCCGCGAAGTGCATGATGTCGCAATCGCGCAGTCGCACGTTGCGTCAATACAATATGCCTATTCAATGAACCGTTATCGCCCCAAGCTCATTTGCGAGCAGAATCAAGGACTTCCAATATCCATCATTTTTCTGGATCTCTACCGCTGTTGAAACGGCAAGCACACCCAAAACGTCATGTGTGGTAGACGCCAAAATGGGAACAGCCAACGAAGTTCTCGCTCCAAACCGTTCGATCCACGTTGCAGAGCTCGCCAATCCGGTCGCGCTGGCATCCAGACGACCAATTGCTGGACTTTGAGAAACCGCAGCTTTCACAATTCCTAGCCCCAACTGTGCAATCGACACATACTGTGTTGCATTTTGAAACCCCTCACTCACCTCAGGTGGCATATCATCCGCCCAACCGAACCCCACCAGCTTCAGAAACCCCTCGTTCAGCCGCCAGCAGCCTGCCGCGCGTGATTGTGACGCGGCCACGAACTGCGACAAGCAGCAATTCATCGACTCGCCAGACTGCCAGGTTCGATGAAACAAGTTGATCAGTTCGGAATCTGCAAAGTACATCATGACTCTCTCGACCGATAGACGGCCAGTGAACCTGAAGACAGTTGAATACCAGCAGCTGGTTGAATAGCCCTGAAATACTGAGAAAATAGGACGCAACCGCAATGTCCGAGAGCCCAGTTTGTCCTCGCAAAGCAACGTATACTGGGACACAATCGTGTCACCGTTCACAGGCCGGGGACCGGCTCATTTTCTTGCGGTAAAGGGATGCATGACTCGAGTCGAAGCACTATCGATTCCAATCGAACCGGGAAGAATGTGCCTGCGACCCACTCTTCGGGCTGTGAACGGTTACCACAATCGTAACTCGAACCGCATGAAATGCATCTATTATACATTCTTAAGAATGTTGTATTTCATTTTTTGCCACGCAACAGTTTGTCGAGTCCATTGTTGATGACATTGTTGAGATCTCCGCCCACTTTGTCCTGCAAGAGCCCTTCGAGCGCCGATCCACCAATTTGCTGTGCGAAATTGGCGAAGAAAGCCGGATCGATCTGTGGTCGAGATGACGTTCCCGCGATGGGAATTTGAATCGTCTTTCCTTTTAGCCCAGCCAAGACCTTGTTGTTCCCCAGCCATTCTTCCCGAACGGGAACTTCGGCAACAAGATTCAATGAACTATCAATCCCCACCGAACCACTCGTCCGAATCATCACATCTTTGATCATGAACGTCATTCCCTGGTGGTAGACGCGCCCCTGTTCAAGCCGGATCGGAATTTGTTGTTCCGACATTTCAATCCACACCTGCTCGCGATTGGGATCAGCGGATGCTTTGCGCGAAATGAGCGACTTCAGTTGTTCAATTCCCGATGTGATCTGTAATCCCAAAGGTCCCGGCCGCGATTGAGCTCGATGGATCGTCAACACCCCGCTCGCTGATCCGGTGGCGGGGCTCGAAAGCGGCAAAGACACCGATTGTGCATCGAGTGACAGCTTCCCATCCACTTGAGTCGCATCCGCCAAAATGGGTGCGGCATACTTCAATCCATTGTGGCACAACTCGGGAGTCAGATTGATCTGATCAATGATCTTTCCCGGAGGAAGTGTCAGCAACATCGGAGCCTGACCAATGCTGATCACCGGAGCCAAGTGCAACTTACCATCATTCACCACCAGATCCAGGGGCGAGAAACGGCAGATACCATTCTGACACTGTGCCGACACGTCGGCTGGCCCCATGGCAAACCCATAAACGTTGGCCGTCGCCCATCCAAACCCGAACTGACCATTGAGACTTCCCTCACCATTCGCAGTGACTCCAGCCAATTGTGAACCAGGCTGAAACGAAACGGTCGCTGCCGGAACAGACGACGTCGACGCGACAGGTCGCGCGAAAAGTTGCGTCAGCGAACCATTGAGTGTGAATGGACGATGGTCCTTTCCAGTCAATTGAACCTGTTGCGACAGTTGCGGACCGAACCGTTTGGTCAATTGATCCCAGTCGTAGGACAGTTCACCTGCCAGATCGATTCGTTGGGTCGTCGCGCATCCTTCCAAACTCCCTTTCGCAGAAAGTGAAAGACTTTCGACACCACAACGACTGGTTTCAAAACTCAATTGATCCCGCGACTCGTCGTAGACACCCTGACCACTGAACTGGACGACCGGTTCTTTCCACAGCGCCACCCATTGCGGCTGCCCATTCGTGCCGACTCCCGGTCCTGCCACGATAAATTTCTCAACTTGAGCATCCACGTTGCCGCGCATCACCTTGTCTTGTCGTGTCAGCGAAGCCGTCCCGCTCAACGAACCAATCAGATAGGTCGTAGGATTGGGAATTGCCTGATTCTTCCAGGCGGAAATCTGTGCAAGATCTGCTCGATACTTGGCTTGCCCCGACAGCCTGGAAGGACCGTTCGCCCCCACCCCGTATTCAAAATCCGTCAGATCGACGTTCAGGACATTTCCCGAAGCCGACAGCTTGGGTGACGTCCATGTCTGTGAACGACGATCCCAGCGGCCTGTGGCAAGGACCTTCAGATCAGGTTCCTGGATCAGCCAGGCGGGCCCCGCTGCTTCCAGTTTTTGAAGCCCCAGCGTGAAATTGCCGACATCGACCGACTCCGATCCGATCGCCAACCCCGCTGCGAGATCAACGCCACCGGCGAGTCTCCACTGATCATTCGCCAACACCGGCCGCAATCGGCTTTGCCAGGACGCCAGATTCCCCTTGAGTGCGACATTCACCACATAAGTGGACATTGCCGACTTCAGATCGACGGGTTGCATCAACACAATCGCCAGGTTGTCCCCGGCACTCTGAAGATGCACTTCACCTGATTCGATCTTCGCCAGCATGGGTCCGGACTCGGTTTTCCCCACTGCCGAAATGGTCAGCTCCAAATGTTGTTCCCGCCACACATTATTTTGTGAAACAACATAAGCAAAATTGTTCAGCACGACTTTTGAAGTCAGGACGACTTGATCGTCCGATTGCCGCCGCAGTTCACCATTCGCCTGCATCTGACCGGAGAGCTGTTCGAGCCCGAGATCCACGAACCGTTCCAGATTCTCAAGTAGTTTCGAGAGATCCCCTGTCGCGGCGAAACGCGCATCATCAAGCGTCCCCTTACCGGAAATCTGCAGGAAATCGGACTTGCAGTCGACAAGATCGACGATGATCGCTTTCCCGTCGCGATGGGCATTGACGCGCGCCTGAAGTGGCTTGTCCCAGGAAATCGTCTGGCCGCGATTGAGCGCCCGAAGTCCAGTCACCCCCGCAATACCAGACCAACGCCGAACACCTTCGGCATTGACACCGACCAGTTGCAGCGTGACTTCACCAGCGGTGATCTCGGAATCGTGGCGAATCCGCAGTGTTTGCGGCAACAATGCGGAAAGTTTTTTCAGATCAATGCGACCGTCGAGATGATAGTCCTCATCACTCAAAAGCGATTGCAGAATCTCTGTAGGGGACTTCTGCCATTGGACTTCGAGTGGCACATCGCCTGTTGCCGCGAGCTCTCCCACATCCGTGGTCAACTTCAGTTCGTGCATGGCCAGACGCCCTGATGTCGCCACCGCACGGCCAGCAACCCGCACCGTCTCCAATGAGAGCTTGTCACGTCGCAGCATTTGCTCGCTCGACACGACAAGACGATCAATACCCGTCGTACCGCTCCAGTCCCACTCGGGCCCCAGATCCGTCATCGTGAACGCGAACGTAGCATCCGCGTTCAATTCACCATTCAAGTCCGAGTTGGGATCGATCCGCGCAAGCAACAGCGCAAGTTGATCCAATTTCCAGCGCGATGCGCGAAATTCGGCCCGCTTGGCCTTTCGAGTTCCTGAGGCAGGTTCCTCATCCGCCGACGAAAGTCCATATCGTGCCGCCAGCCAGTTCGCACGCGCGGCGTCTTCGCTGCCCGCGACAGGTGGCTGACCGATGGCGAGATCCAATTCCTCGATTGCACCGCGTTTCAACGCCAATTGCAGTGAAATATTTTCGATTGTTGAGTGTCGATTTGAGGCTTGGTGGACGAATTGAATCGTCCCGTTTTCAATTTCGATCGCGAAATCAGGGGAGTGTGATGCAGCCGTCGTGTTCTCAGCATATTTTCGTATGACACGTTCCAAGTTGGAGTCACGGTCGCCAATCTCCAAAGACACGACCGGATCGAGCAGCTTGAACGTCCCCAGGTTTCCGGACTGCGTTACGATTTTCCACAAGGGATCACTTGTCGAGAATTGTGCCGCAGAGAGCAGGGGGTGGCCTTCGTCATCATTGATCTTCACATCTTTGATGAGAACCGGCGTCGTCCAGAGCAGTGACAATTCGCCAAACTCGATCTCGCCCGGGTAGGCCGGGAACAAGAGTTTCGGCAACTGATGCCGCAATTGAGTCTTGGCGACAATCACCGGCGCAAACCAGACAAGGCCCCCCAGGACCGCTCCAAGAAACATCCCTCGCCGCAACCAGCGACCACCTTTACGTTTCCCAGGTTTTGCGAGCTTTGATTGCGATTCTTGCGTGTGTGATGTCGTAACGGGATCGGCCATGATCTTCCGGTCGAACTAGAGGAATCATCCATGCTTCCAGAGAAGCCGCAGAAGGGCGAATAGTATGCCATTCTGCTGAAATCGGTCGACAGCAGATTTCGTGGTGATGCCGGTCTTGTGAACATTTCGAACCGAACTTATAACCCCTCTCGTTCGGCGGACGTCATACGATTCCGTCGGAGGTGCCAAACCTTTTGCGAGGGCTCGGATCGATTCAACAGTGAGTGCTAGACACTACTGGATCCCGCCCTATTCGCCTGCGACTCCACCGTCGCAATCCCGATGTCTTGCCGAACACCTTGAAGCCGCGATGTTCATTCGTGATCATCGCGGTTTCTTGCATCTGCGGCCTTCCGTTTTTCCCTCTCGTTCCCAAGCTTCCGCTATTTACGTTTCTCGTTCCCAAGCTCCCGCTTGGGAACGTCTCTCGCGTTGTTTTCTGTTGCACAAGAAAGTGGCCTGGGACGCTCGAACACATTACGAATGCGTAGGAAGCATCGCCCAAGCGGGGGGCTTGGCCACGAGGAGCAGGTTGGGAACGTGGAGAAACGCCCAAAACGAGGAAACCATTCGTTGCGAACGACACGGCTGACCCTAGAAGCGATCGAACCGGGCCATGCGTCCGTCCTATTTGAAGGACTGCGCGACCACGCGCTCTATCAGTTCATCGACGACGGGCCACCCGAGTCCGTTGAATCGCTACGGAAACGTTATGAGAGATGGGCGCAACGTCTGTCGCCAGATGGTCAAGAGATCTGGCTGAACTGGGCGCTGAAATTATCAGAGTCCGACGATTATGTCGGTGTGATACAAGCGACCGTCCGCAAAGATCGTTCAGCAGCGATCGCCTACATCCTGTTCAGCAACTATTGGGGACACGGGTATGCACAAGAAGCCGTGACCGAGATGATTCGAGAGCTCCGTGAGCAGTACGCCGTCACACGCTGCATCGCGACCGTTGATCCACGAAACGATCGTTCAATCCGTTTGCTGCACAATTTGGGATTCGAGCAAACAGGCATTTATCGAAACGCCACGACAATTCGCGGAACACTCGCCGACGAAACGCACTATTCAAGGTTACTCGTCATCGAGACGCTCGAATGAGTGGTAACATGGGAAGGTTCGTAACGACCGTCTCATGCCCCCGAATTAAGAATACTTTGACCTCAGTTGAGGCGTCGGGCAAAATGGTCTGCCTCTTGAGGTTACTAACGATCCATTGAACGCTCGCGTCACTTATCGTTTCCCATTTCTCCAGACCGACCAGGATGTCGCCGGCTCGGATCCCGTTCTGCGCGGCAGGCGACTTTTCCTGAACATCCACAATGAGCATGCCACCCCGATACTTGGAATTTTTGACGATCGCTTTCATCTCATCCTGAGTCGCCGAAATGGGTTTTAACGTCATGCCCCATGTCGGAGAGTCAGATGTCGGCAATCGATTCATCGTCGATGGTGTGTCACGAGGGAAGAGTTGCTCGCTGATTTCTTTATACAGATCCCGCTGGGTCTTCGCCCCTAGCAGACTCAGCTTCTGCGATTGAACTAGAGCCTCAGCATCCAGGACATCTTTGTACGGAATGCGCGCGTTACTAAACATTTGTTTGTTGAGGATAACCCTGTCCTCAGTACCCTTCACATTTTCGGTCGCACTGTCGAACTGCAATAGGGACTCTCGCACCCGTGAATTGAAGGCGCCTTCGACGATGGCAACTCGGCGTCGTGCATGATCCCTGCGGGCTCTGGTGACATCCAATGTCGCATTTGGAAGTTTCCCCGCGGCGCTGAGAGCGACCTGGGATTCGGCCTCGATCAACTCCTCTCGAGCACGTAACACCTTGGACGCCAACTCGTCGGGTGTCGCCGCCTCAGCAAGTTCGCGAGTCGGTTCGCTGAAATCGCTCTTGCGTAACCCTTTGCCGAGATAGTTCCTCTGTGTGAGTGCTTCAGATTCTTGATCAGGATCAAGGGATTCGAGTGCTGCCCTGTTCGTACTGTCGCGTTTTTCAATGACAACATCGTCACTGGACTGCACCCCTCGTTGAGCCTGACCGCGATCCAATCCTGAATCCTTCGACACTTCAAAATTCCAGTCCGTACCATCGTCTTCCAACAACACCCCCATACGGCGTTCAATAATCGGCTGACGCTGAAGTTGTCGCCGATCGATTTGTTGTTCAAGAGCACTGAGTCGCGATTGCAACTCGTGAATCCGGACCTGTGAAGTGGACCCCGTTTTTCGGACCACCGGGAGCCAATTCTTAGATGGTCTTCACCGGGGTCTGGAGCGAGGGATTTGATAGGCTTGCCAGGGAGTGCGGTTGGCCAAACCCTGGTGAGGTCGCTCGTGGCGATAGTACTGGAAGTACGCCTTCAATCCTTCATGACAATCGGCTCCTGTCACGTATTCCTTGAGGTAGATGTTCTCGTATTTCACGGTTCGCCAAAGTCGTTCGATCATCACGTTGTCAATCGCTCGCCCTTTCCCATCCATGCTGATGGCGATCGACTCCTGTTCGAGTCGCTTGGTAAATTCGTGACTCGTAAATTGCGATCCTTGGTCCGTGTTGAAGATCTCGGGACGACCATACTTCAACGCTTCGTCGAGAGCTTCCATACAGAACTCCACATCCATGCTGTTGGACAATTGCCAAGCCAGCACGTACCGGCTG